>HF992655.1:4116-35581 GCA_000436695.1 Prevotella sp. CAG:1185
AGAACTCCAGTGCCGTGTCCCACTGATATTCAAGCCATGCGTTGCGTTCTGTTCCGTAGTCGTCGCCATCCTTATGCTTGCCGTATTCGGCAGGATTTGGCAGACCGAAGTTTTCAATCTGTTCGGTAAACGATGCCCCGCCGTGTCCCCAATAATGTTTTGTGCGTGCAACTGCTGTTGGCAGAAGGCGCAGATATGTGTCAAACTGTGATGCCATCATGTCCGTATCGCCGCTCTTTAGCATGGGCCAATACACCAAACGCTGGTTTTGAGCCGTCATGGTTCCGCCTCCCCATTTGCGGAAATCAGGCGTGAAAGGCATCTTCGGGTCAACATATACAGGGTCGAAAGTGAACAGACCGCCATTGAATTTCGACGGCCATTCACCGTAAGCGTTGCATCCGAGCATGTATCTGAACAGCTCATAGTTGCGCAAAATCTTTTGCCAGCCTTCGTTCGGATGGTCTGTATTGGCGCCTATGCCTGCCGGAACGATATAGCTGCGCTGCCAATATGCGTGCCACCATGCTGCGCTCCTTTTCTTTGATGTCTTTGATGTCGGCACGTCAGGTGCCTTGTCACCGGTGTATAAGTTGAATGTTATTGTTGATTTTCTGATGCCGTCGGCAACAAAGTTCCATGCACGGAAGTCTGTTGAAGCATAAACGCCGTCGGTTGTTCCGCTAAAATTAAATCCCGGCGCAGTTAACTCACCGCCAAAGCGAAGTCCGCCGATAGGGTTATATAAGTTGGACTTTATGCTGTTGAGTTTTTCCTTGTCCACAGTAAAGTCGAAGACAGTAAAGTCACGGTTTTTATGCCAAAAGGACAACATATTTCCCTTAGCCTGTATCGAGTCCTGATAAGTGCAGCAGTCTTTCGGTAAGTTCCATTTATACGAGCATTGCTGACATTCGGCCTTGGTTACAGGTCTGTCTTTATATCTCCAACTTTCATAGCTGAGTTCGGCATCAACCTGTGTCTTAGAATTAATTTCGGCAAAGACAACAGATGTATAGACATCAGCCCAGATGCGTACTTCCGTATTGCCGCCTTTAATGTAGACAGCGCCGTCGTTGAGCTTTAGCGTCTGACTGAAGTTAGCATCTTTTCCGTTGAACGGATTTGGTGATAGACTAAGTCTTATGCGGCCTGCCTTCAGCAGCGTATTGTTCTCGTCGAACATTCCGCTGCGTGCTATATATATAAGAATATCGCCGTTTTCAACCCATACGTTCATGCCGATGTCGTGGCCTCCGCAAGGCATTGACTCAGACGAATTACGGCTTTGGGATGTCCATGTGTAGTCTGCCGGGATATAATCTTTTGATTTTATGCCTGTAGCACGAACTTTTGTTGCTGCCATGACGGCGGTATTTGTTATTGTCATTATCGACAATAACAGCAAAAATGCCATGCTACGCATTTTCATAATGCCGTTTATGACTTGTCTTAATCCTTTTTCCCTTTTTGTTGCAATAGCATAATTGTTGATTTGTTTAGTGGCTTTGTTTCGTAGTTTGCAAAGTTGTTTCATTCTGTTTTATGGTAAATAATTATTATTTCATTGAAGGCTGAATTGTCATAAGTGCAATTTATGACGAACAGTTGTATGTAAGACTTGTTTTTCTGATATTTTTAAACACATTTCCATTCGCCAATAGTTCCCGTCTCTGACGAGAAACTTGCGCCAATCTTGAATACTTGCCGCTTGTCAGAGTCGTATTCGCGTGCGTAGCCTTTATCCTCTATCTGCTGTAATGCCTCGTCTGCAGTGCCGTCTAGCTTGAACTCAAATATGTAGACATACTGCGGAGTCTCCACTATGCAGTCGACACGCCCCTGGCTCTGCACTTTTTCTGTGTAGACCGTGTACACGCTGATTAGGCGCATGATTAGATAAAACGTGTATTGGAAATATCTTTCGCGCTCCTTCTCGTCCTCTTTGCGGCGCATTGTATATGGAATGCTTGACAGAAAAGATGTGAACAGAGTTTTAAGATTGTCAGTCTCGCCTTTACGCATTGCCATTACCACATCGCGAATCCATCCTCCTGTCTCTTCCTTGGGCTTAAGATAAGATGATGCCACCATGGTTAAGAAACCGTTCTTCACCTCGTTATTCGGGAAGTCAAGCAGGAAAGTGTTAAAGTCGATGTTATAGTCTTTAATTGTCAGATATCCGCTCTGGTAAATCATAGGCAGCGGCTTCTCTACGTCAGCCTTGTAATCGACAAACTCTTCCATGCCGTAATACTTTCCTGTAAGCTCGTTCATGTTCTCGTTGAAATGGCTGAGCAGTCGGATGAGGTATGTCGGAGTGCCAGAGCGGAACCAGAAATCCATTATTCTTCTCTTGCTGAAAGCGTTGAGCAGACTGAACGGATTGTAGATGTCTGTCATCAAATCGCTGAAGTGATAACCGTCGTATTGCTTTTTCAAACGCAGTTTCATTTCGTCTGTGTCGCATCTGTAATCCTTTGCCATTTCAGCGATAGGCTCTGCAAAATAGCTTTCAAGTTCTTCCTGCGTTATTCCACACAGCGTTTCGTATCTAATGTCCATGCTTATATCCTCAGGTTGGTTGAAACCGCTGAACACACTTACCTGCGAGAATTTTGTAACGCCTGTGAGCAGAACAAACTGCAGATGCTCGTCAGCACCCTTAAATACGGAATAGAAAGCTTTAAGCACATTGCGATGTCTGTCTTCGAGTTGCTGATTCAGGTCGAGCACATCCAATATCGGTTTATCGTATTCGTCGACAAGTACCACGGCACGTCGGCCTGCCTGATTATGCGCAGCCTCAAGTACTTTGATGAATCTTCCGCCGAGATCAAGATCGTTATTTTGTGAATCAATGCCGTATTTCTTCTCCCAATCGGACACATATCCGTTAAGACGCTTCTCTAAGATGCCTTCCTGTGTGAAATCCGATCCGTTGAAGTCTACATGAAATACCGGGTAAACGTTCCAATCCTTTTCAAGTCTGTCAATTGCAAGCCCTTTGAAAAGTTCCTTTCGTCCTAGGAAATAATTTTTCAGCGTTGACACGAGCAGACTTTTTCCGAAGCGTCTCGGACGGCTCAGAAAATAAGTTTTACCTTCTTGTGTAAGTTTATACACAAGGTCTGTCTTGTCAACATAAACATATCCGTCTTCAATTATTTGGTCGAAGCTCTGTATTCCTATCGGGTATTTCATCAGAATGTTTTCCTTTAAATTTTATAATATGTTAGTCATCTCGGCTTTTAGAATGTCATTCTTTGATTTTCCAGTCGCCAATAGTTCCCGTCTCTGACGAGAAACTTGCGCCTATCTTGAACACTTGTCGCTTGTCTGATGCGTATTCGCGTGCGTAGCCTTTTTCCTCAATCTGCTGTAATGCCTCGTCAGCCGTGCCGTCGAGCTTGAATTCAAATATGTAGACATACTGCGGAGTCTCAACAATACAGTCGACACGTCCCTGGCTCTGCACCTTCTCCGTGTAGACAGTGTACACGCTGATAAGGCGCATGATCAGGTAAAACGTGTATTGAAAATAACGTTCGCGCTCCTTCTCGTCTTCCTTGCGACGCATTGTATATGGAATGCTAGACAGAAAAGATGTGAACAGAGTGCCGAGTGTGTCTGCTTTTCCGTCCTCCATTGCGTCAATCACATCGTCAATCCATCCTTCAAGCCGTTCCTTCGGCTTAAGGTATGATGTTGCCACCATGGTGAGAAATCCGTTCTTTACCTCATCGTTTGGGAAGTCGAGCAGGAACCTGTTTCTGCGCATATTGTAGTCCTTGATAGTGAGATATCCGCTTTGGTAGATCATTGGCAACGGCTTCTCTACGTCAGCTTTGTAATCGACAAACTCTTCCATGCCGTAATATTTGCCTGTAAGCTCGTTCATGTTCTCGTTGAAATGGCTGAGCAGTCTGATGAGGTATGTCGGAGTGCCCGAGCGGAACCAGTAGTCGTATATTCTCTTGCTGTCCATTGCATTGAGCAGACTGAACGGATTGTAGATGTCTGTCATCTTATCGCTGAAATGATAACCGTCGTATTGCTTTTTCAAGCGCAGTTTCATTTCGTCTGTGTCGCATCTGTAATCCTGTGCCATTTCAGCAATCGGCTCTGCAAAATAGCTTTCAAGTTCCTCTTGTGTTATTCCGCACAATGTTTCGTATCGTGCGTCCATGCTTATGTCTTTAGGCTGATTGAAACCGCTGAACACGCTTACCTGCGAGAATTTTGTAACGCCTGTGAGCAAAACAAACTGCAGATGCTCGTCAGCACCCTTGAACACGGAATAGAAAGCTTTAAGCACATTGCGGTGTCTGTTCTCGAGTTGCTGATTCAGGTCGAGCACATCCAGTATCGGCTTGTCGTATTCGTCTATAAGCACCACTGCACGTTGGCCGGCCTGATTATGCGCAGCTTCAAGTACTTTGATAAATCTTCCGCCGAGATCAAGGTCGTCATTTTGTGAATAAATGCCGTATTTCTTCTCCCAATCGGACACATATCCGTTAAGACGCTTCTCCAAAACACCTTCCTGCGTGAAATCCGACCCGTTGAAGTCTACATGAAACACCGGATAAACATTCCATTCCTTTTCAAGTCTGTCAATGGCAAGTCCTTTGAAAAGTTCCTTTCGGCCCAGAAAATAATTCTTTAATGTTGATACAAGCAGACTTTTTCCAAAGCGTCTCGGGCGGCTTAGGAAATAAGTCTTACCTTCTTGTGTAAGCTTATACACAAGGTCTGTCTTGTCAACATATACATATCCGTCTTCAATTATTTGGTCGAAGCTCTGTATTCCTATCGGGTATTTCATCAGAATGTCCTCCTCTGTTCGTTATTTCAAACCTTATGTCAAATTTACATGTTTACTATGCAAAGATAATTAATTTTGTTTGAATATCAGCATGATAAACGAATGAACAGATAAAAAGAATTTTCTTTATAATTTTATGGGTAAAAAGATGTGACAAAAAATTTTTTGATTCTAGGAAACGTAAATATAATAGATGTTAATTATACGGACTGGATCTTGATGATTATTTAACTTATGTTTACTTTTAAATGCTTTTTTAAGTATTATTTCAGGCATTTTTTTACTCTAAAACCATATGTTTTATTAAATAAACGAGCGCATTTTAATGTGTAAACCTATGACTTTTGACTCGTAAATGGCATAGTAATATTTTTTAACTAATGCACTTCTTCTTGAATAAAGATGTAAACGCTTGAATGTCAGCGTATTGCACGAATATATGAAATTTATGTGCTTTTTCTGATAATTTATCATATAGTGATGAAAACTGCGATTCTGGGAGCGTTAAATGTTATGAAATGGTATTTTTTATTTACAAATCTATGGAGCTGCGTGTAGTTACAAAAAGTCATGTTTTTGTAGTTTATTTACTTTTTGCAGTTGCATTATGATTAATTTAGTCATTGTGTCTTATTGTCAATAAATGAAGACAGAATAAATCAGAATAATTATGTTAACTTGCTGTCATTATGAATGAAAAGTTTGATAGACCTGCGTAAATGTCAACTATATTCTTCGAGATATGCTCCTAAAACGTTAAATATTAAATAAAAAGATAATTTTGGTGTGCTATTAGGTTTAATTTCTGTAAATTTGCACCCTGCATTATATGAGAACTAAAACCGTCATATTCGTATTGCTGTTTGCCTTCATGTTTGTGATGGCAGACTCAACATTGCCCTTATTAAAGGGAAATGGCAGCGGGCGCGCGCAGAACGACTCTCTGAGTGTGGGCGACTCTGTGTCGTCTGACTCTGTTTCTGCCGATTCGGCAAATATGTCTGATGAGCCCGACACAACCAAAATGGATTCGCTTCAGTTAGCCATATATCATCATAACAAGCAGGTGGACGACTCGATAAGGCTTGACAGTCTTAACCGAAAAAAATCGGGTGCGCTTGATGCCCCTGTAACTTTCTCGTCTGACGACTCTATGGTGTATGATGCCAAGAGCAAGGTTGCAAGGCTTTATGGCAACTCAAAGGTGAAGTATCAGAACATGGATTTGGCCAGCGACCGCATTCAGATGAGTCTTGACAGCAGTCTTGTGCGTGCCACTGGTACGGCCGACACAGCCGGAGTTATCTTTGGCACACCGGTATTCACCATGGGGCAGGACAAATATGAGAGCGACACCATGGCCTTTAACTTCAAGACTAAGAAGGGCTTTATAAATAATGTATATACAGAGCAGCAGGATGGTTATCTGTCCAGTCAGCATTCTAAGCGCGATTCCAGCGGAGTGCTGTATCTTGAGCACGGCCGTTATACCACGTGCGACCAGCCTCACCCTGACTTTTATATAGCTTTGTCGCGTGCCAAGGTGCGACCGGGCAAGGATGTTGTGTTTGGTCCGGCTTATCTTGTTGTGGCCGATGTCCCGTTGCCATTGGCAATTCCTTACGGATTTTTCCCGTTCACAAAGAGCTATTCGAGCGGATTTATCATGCCTACCTATGGTGATGAGAGTTCACGAGGATTCTATCTCCGCGATGGAGGATATTATTTTGCTATAAGTGATAAGTGGGATCTTAAGTTGCTCGGCGAAATTTATACTAAGGGTTCGTGGGGCTTGTCTGTCGCAAGTAACTATCGCAAGCGTTACCGTTATAACGGAAGTTTCTTCTTCAGTTATCAGAACACGAAGAACGGCGATAAGGGTATGCCCGACTATACAGAGCAGACCAGCTTTAAGTTGCAGTGGAGCCATCGTCAGGACTCTAAGGCAAATCCATTCAGCAGTCTGTCGGCAAGCGTTAACTTTGCGTCAACGAGCTATGAGCGCAACAACCTTACAAGTATGTACAATCCGCAGAGTTACACGCAGAGTTTGCGTACATCAAGCGTAAACTGGAGCACCACGTTCTCGAGCATAGGTATGACCTTGAGCGGTTCGGCTAACTTAAGCCAGAACATGATCGACTCTACTGTAAGTCTTACCCTGCCTGACCTCAACATCTCGGTTAGCCGTTTTTATCCCTTCAAGCGTAAGCACATGGCGGGCAAAGAACGTTGGTATGAAAAGATATCAATGAGCTATACAGGACAGTTAAGTAACTCTATTGATACAAAGGAGGAAATGCTGTTTAAGTCGAACCTTATAAAAGACTGGCGCAACGCCTTCCAGCATAATATTCCTATTAACGCCAACTTTACGCTGTTCAACTATATCAACATCAACCCGTCGTTCAACTTCACCGACCGTATGTATTCTAATAAGGTGATGAAGTCGTGGGACGAGCAGGCACAGGTTGAGCGTGCCGACACCACTTACGGATTCTATAACGTTTACAACTGGAGCATGAGTGTAGGAGCTTCAACAAAGATGTATGGTTTCTGGGTGCCGTCTAAAAAGATTTTTGGCGATAAGATACAGGCCATCCGACATGTCATCACGCCTCAGGTTACGTTTAGTTATGCGCCCGACTGCGGTTCGAGATATTATGACACTTATCAGAAGACAGATGCTGACGGAAACGTAAGTCTTGTGGAATATTCTCCTTATGCAAATGGATTGTTCGGTGTCCCGTCTAGAGGTAAGACAGGAAGCATCACGTTCGACGTTTCAAATAACATCGAGATGAAAGTTAAGTCTGACAAGGATTCAACGGGATTCAAAAAACTGAGCATTATCGATGAACTTGGCTTTAACATGGGCTATAACTTGGCGGCTAAGGAAAAGCCATGGAGTGACCTTACGGTAAGACTGCGACTGAAATGGTGGAAGAACTATACATTCAACCTTAATGCGGTGTTTGCCACTTATGCCTATGAACTTGATGAAAAAGGAACTCCTTATGTGAGCAATCATACAGAGTACAGCAAGGGACGTTTCGGACGTTTCCAAGGATTGTCACAAAACATATCATTCACTCTTAATCCCGAAAAACTGAAAAAATGGTTTGGCGGTGGTGATGATGAAAAGGAAGATGAAGAAGACACTGAAAATGATGAGGATAATGATACCGGTGTTGAGTCGAATATCGACGACGACATGGTGAATGGTCAGAAGAGCGCCAAGAAAAAGAATTCAGGAAAGGCTGAGACCGACGAGGACGGATATATGAAGTTCTCTATGCCGTGGTCGCTCACCGTGGGTTATGGTATTTCTATGCGTGAGAATACCAGCGGCAAGTTTAACACCAAGACCATGCGTTATCCTTATGCTTTTACGCAGACACTTAACTTTAGTGGAAACATACGCATAAGCGATGGCTGGAACATCAGTTTCTCTTCGGGTTACGACTTTGAAAATCATGACATATCAATGACAACGGCTTCATTGAGCCGCGACCTTCACTGTTTCAGTATGAGCTGTTCTGTAGTGCTGGCTCCTTACACATCATATAATTTCTCATTCAGATGTAATGCTGCCACACTTACGGATGTTCTTAAGTACGACAAGCGCAGCGGCTACAGCAATGCCGTACAGTGGTATTGATATCAGTTTCGCTTTTTCAGCAAACATTTATTGTGCATAACAGTATTAATAAATTTACAAATGCCAATTATTGAAGAATAACACAGAATTGTTGGCTATTTTGTTGATTGTTGTGCAATAGGGACTTTGTGTACTATGGTCATCATGAATGCGTGCCTGCGCACTGTAGCATTCATGGAGTTGTAGAAAAGAATATTGAAGTCCTTTTTATAACATGGTACTGCTACTGATAAGTGTTTTCAAAAAATTCTAATACCCGATTTGGGATAGAACTATATACGGTCTGATGATTTGTATTTATTCTTGTGATTTCATTTTGGGGTAGGGTTAACCAAACCTCATAATAAAACATTGTGGTTGCAGATATAGTATAACATAACATAACTATCCTGCAACCACAATGTTATCGTTGTCTTATTTGTTTCAGAGATACGAAAAATCTTTTCTGCCTACAAACTTTTTTATATAAAGATTATAATTGTTCGGCCATGTTTATATGGCCTAATGTGTTTTGGTTATGCTTTATTCGTCCCAATTGTCTGTGCGGAACGAACTTACGGGCAGGCCGTCGCAGAACAGGTCGCCGTCGGCCCAGTCTTTGAAGGCATATCTTACGGCCACAGGCTTCTTCACCGAGTCGCTCTTTACATACATTTTGCTGCGCTCTATCCATGCCTTGGCGGGATGGAATACATGGTCTTCGCCTGCCACTTCAAACAGATCGCTCTTCAGTCCGTTGCGTCCGTATATCCACATTTTGGCGCGGTTGAACGTAACTACGGCCGTGTCGTTCTTGAACGTTACGTCCTTATAGTATGCACTTTCGGCTGTCAGTCCCTCAATACCGTAAGTCTTGCTCAGTGCTAGCAGTGCGAGGCGCATGCCGGCAAGGTTCTTCTTGCGTGGATGTATGCCGTATTCAAGTCCGGCATCCATAAGCACAGCCATGCCGCAGTTGGTGTTCATCAGTTCTGCCTTTGCCTGCTGTTCGCGCAGCAGGGCGCTGTTTATGGTATAGTTGATCAGTTTATAGTCGTAAGGAGCAATCTGGCAGTAGTAGAATGGGAATTCGCCCTGTCCCCACTGTGAGCGCCAGCCTTTAATCATTGCCGTCATCATGTCGGCGTAAGTCTGGTAACGTGTAACGTTGTCTTCGCCCTGATACCATATCACTCCGCGCATTGTGTAGCCTATGAGCGGATGAAGCATGCCGTTGTATAGCACTGTCGGTGTGCGGTTCTTCGACTTTATGTCTTCAGGCGATGCCGGAATCTTGGCATCGGGAAAAGCCTTCAGCCAGTCGGCTGTCATCCATGCCTCGCAGGCAGAGCCGCCCCAAGCCGCAACGATAAGTCCTACGGGCACGTTGAGAGCCTGACGCAGTTCGCGGCCGAAGTAGTAGGCCGTTGCGCTAAACTCGCGTACTGATGCCGGACAGGCCTCTTTCCATGAGCCGCTTACAGTGTCTACAGGACTGAATTTGCTGTTGCGCTTCACTGTAAACAGTCGCAGGTTGCTGTCGTTGCTGTGCAGTATGTCCTCAACGGCGTTTTCTACAGGCTGGTTCTTAAAGCCTTTCATAGGCATCTCCATGTTGCTCTGTCCCGAGCATATCCACACTTCGCCTATAAGGATATTGTTCAGAACGGTCTTCTCGCCGTCGCTCAGTGTGATAGAGTAGGGACCGCCAGCCTCGGGCGTGCTTACAGATGTTTTCCATTTGCCGTTGCTGTCTGCCTTCACTGAATATGTCTTCTTGTTCCACGACGTAGTGATTTTCACTGTGGCCGATGCCTTTGCCTCTCCCCACAGGTTAGCGTTAGTCTCACGCTGCATCACCATTCCGTCTGCGAACATCTTTGGTAGCGTAACCTTCGCGCTGATGCCAGTAGCGGCAAATACGGCGCCAAGAATTAATGCAAGTCTTTTCATGTAGTATATATTTTTAATTTTTACTTTTTAATTCTTAATTTTTAATCACCACCGGTCCCAGCAGTCCTGCCGGCAGCAGTTCCTTGCTTGCGCGGCGGTATTTGCCGTTAGTCCAAATGCCTTCAAACGGCGGAGTGCCCTGGTCGTTGCCCTGCAAGGCGTTTGCCCATGTGTTCACTACAACTATTTTCAGCTCGTTCTTGCCCTTCTTCACTGCCTGTGTTATGTCAACGTTGTACGGCGGCATCCATGCCGTGCCGCACATCTTGTCGTTTACATACACTGTGGCAATGTCGGCCACCTCGCCAAGGTCGATGAATACGCGGCCCTCAGACTTGCCCTTATACTTGAATGTTGTTTCGTATGTGGCGTGTCCCGAGTAGAATTTTACGCTTTGGTCGTCGGCCTTGCTCCAGTCGAAGAGCTTTTCCGTTGTTACCTGTTTACCGGTTTTTTCAAACTTCACGGTCCATTTGTTGTCGTCAAGGCTGATTGCCGTGTCATATTTGCTCATGTCAGGCATGTCTTCGGCATCAATTTTCTGGTCGGTCAGTACAACAAAGAGCGATTCTCCGGCAGTCAGTGTAAACTCGTTTTGTGCATTATACACTTTGCCTGTCATCGGGTCGGCAATATATTTGTTGGCTCTTACGGCTCTGAACTCAGGCACAAAGGTTATAGTGCTGTCGCTTTGATTGCTGAGAAAATAGATGTCGGCATCGTCAGCATGGCGATGAACATAGTCGATACCTTCAGGCAGCGTGATGTCGCGCTTGATGCCTATTGATGAAAGATCGCTCTGTGTCCACGGCTCACGTATCACGCGTGCGCCTTTAGCCTCGAGCGAGTCTATCACGTTCCAGCATGTAACGATGCGGTCGGGGTTCATCTTGTGTGCTTGTGGAATAACGAGTGCGCCGTATTTTGTACCGCCTTCTGTTACAATCATGCCGTTCTCAACGCGGGCTTTTGTCAGCACATCATGGTTGAACGAGTCATAGCGGTAGCCTCTCAGCGGATTTGTCCATGCGTCGGCCTTGGTCATGTTGGCCGTGTGTGTAACTCCTACGGGACTTACTTCGAGCGGCTGACCAACGTTTGACAGTCTGGCTTTTTCGCGCTGAATGTCTTTCTCGCTGAAAAGTCCGGGCAGCGAACTTACAAGACGTTCAGGCAGCAATGCTCTTCTTGGTGTCTCATCGCCTGTGTATACTGCAATGTCTGCCACGTTGCTGCCATATTGCAACAGCGCCTGACAGCGCTTTATGTAGTCGGTGAAGGCAGGCATCTCGCGCCACCATGTGTTGTCGCGCTGAAAGAATGTGCCTATGCCGTCGAGCGTCATGCCCGGTGCGCGGTCTGTCCATGGGTTGTGAGTGTTCACATGGAACACAATGCTGTTTATTCCGAGACAGTAGTTGCGGTCGAGCAGCGGTTTCAGCAGGGCGAAATCCTCATCCCATGTGCCCCTTACTTCTGTGAAACCTTCGGCCTGTATGATGTTCTTTCCATATATATGCGCTCCGCTTACGGCGTCGAGCATGTCGTTAGGTTTGTCGTGAGTAGGACTGTTGAGCCAGAACTCGCCCATCGGATAGTCGGCGTGCTGATAGTGCAGCATGCCGTCGCTCACCATTGTAGGCGAAACACATTCGGCAGAAAGAGTGCATCCGTATTTCTTTCCGAGCTTTTCAACCTCGTCAAAGAACACGTCGTTGATAAGTTCGGCAATGGTAAGGCGTATGTCGCGTAGTACAGAGTCCGACTTGTCAGAAGACTCCATCGGCACTCCGGCATAGAGCGGAAGCCATGGCATGAGGTCGTATCCGCGGCGGCGCTTAAATTCATCAGCGAAGTTGCTGCTCCAGTTTTGGCTGCCGCACTCCCAACTGTCAACGTGCAGACGTGTCAGCACACGCTTTACTACATCTTTGGGAGCATGGTTGTATATGGCGCCAAACCAATTGTCAAACTGCTTGTTTATTGCCTCGCGCGAGAACTTGTCGCACTCCAGTCCGCGTCCTCCGCCGCCGGTGGCATTGGTGTGTCCTGTCGATGTATGACCAATTCTTAATATGTGCCATTTGCCTTTCGGAAGTTTTATGGTTACAGCTTTACCTGTTTGATTAGATGAGATAAACTTGTCCGAAAGGTTTATCATTTCGCTTAAAGGCACGCATTCGTTGTCAGCAACTGGGAACTTCTTTGACACGCGCCACACCTTGCCCGACTTGCCTTCATATCCGTCAACTACGGGTTCTGAGCCAAGCACGATGCCTGCAATCTTAAGGTTGGGCTTCCATTTTGCCGCATCCATGTCTTCCGAACCAGGGTCGCTGCCTTCGGGAGTCCAGTGGAATTTAAAGAAACGTGCCGTTGTGGCAGGTATTGCATAAGTGGCATAAGCGTCAGTGTTTTGCCATCCTTGTCTTGCCGGACTTATTTCTCTCACGAATTTATAGTCTTTTCCGTTGTCAGAGGCATACACTTTGAAGCGGTGGGCCTGATAGTTGTTGCCTCCAGTAACTATTTCAACGCTGCGCAGGGTGTAGGGTTTGTCGTAAGACATGATGATGTCGCACGGCTCTGAAGAGCGGAACGGGAATGTTACTGAAGCCTTTGGCTTGCAGTTGTCGGCATATTCGGCTGGATATGCGTATACGGCAATGTCCTCATAATAGTCTTTGTATGCTTTAGGCTGCGACAAAGTGAGGCTTTGCTTGCCGCCCGACACAATGGTGTCAGACCAGACTATGCGCTGCATCGACTCTGCCGGACTGATCCATGGACCGCCGCCGAGGGCGAAACCGTCAGAGAAGTGTATGCCCATCTGCAGTTTCAGACTGTCTGCCGTGCGGAATACTGTGTCCATACGCTTCCACCATTCGGGCGAGAGCTGGCGTGCCGTGCCGTTATATCCCTTGCCGTCCGTCGTGTCTTTAATCGGCATCAGATAGAAGCCGGCTATTCCGGCGTCGTGCATAGCCTCAAGGTCTAACTTTATGCCTTCGTCGCTTACGCAGCCGTACATCCAGTACCAGAAAGTCCAGGGATAAGTTTCTGTGGCAGGGGCCATGAAACGTTTATACCATTCAGGAGCGGACTCCTGAATGGCTTTATGTGAGAATGCGTTTGCGCAAGTGGCGAACGCGAGTATTATCGAAAAGAGTTTTTTCATCATTATTCAAAGTGTAAGGTTACTTCTCCGGTGTAACTTCCGTGTGCCCATACCGGCTGTGCCGAAGGACCGTTTAGGTCTGTGGTGTTCACCTTGTTTCTTACTGCCGGTATCACTTGCATCATGCTTATGCCTGTTTCGGGCAGTGTGTATAGCAGTTGGTAGCGTCCGTCGCGCGGCTGATACACTCCTACATATTCCTTGTCTGTGCCAGGCTGCAGGGTTATTGTGCCGTTCTTGGTCTTCAGCTTCATCCATTGCACTCCGGCAAAGTAGCCTTTAAATTCGGGATAAGTGAAGCTTTCGCCCGGAACGGGGTCGTTGTATTCGTTGCTCCATATTCCAAGCTGCGGACCATGCAGTCTGTTTTTCCATACACGGTAAGGACCGTGGCCGAGCCATTGCTTGCTCAGTACGTCAGACTCAGGCAAATTGAACATTACGCCCATAAGGTCGACAACACCGTTGAAGTTGTATGTATAGACAAGACGTACCCCTCCGTCGGGTGCAATGCGCCATTCTGCCTTCTGAAGTGAGCCGAGTTTGTAGTCGGCAGTTACTATCAGAGTGTCGTTCTGTCCGTCTTTACAGCTCAGTCCGGCAAATGTTCCCTGGTCTTCATAGGCGGTGTAGGTGGTCTTCTTCTTCTCAGCTTCAGGGTCGTCGTGGTTATAGAACTGGTCGAATGAGCGGTCGGCGCGGCGATAAGCAAAGAATTTAGGACCACCGTTGAACTTATATTCGCCTTTGCTGGTAGTTACGCTGCTCAGTGTTCCGTCAGTCTTTGAGAACGTGTAAGTAACGTTTCCTGCCTTCACCGTGTTGTCTGTCATCACAGGTTTGCCGCCCTTTGTTGCCTTTATCTGCAGTTTGTCTGCATCTTTCAGCTTGAACACCCATGTGTAAAGCTCCTCACCATACTGGTCGGTTGCCTTTATGCTAAGTGCATCTGCATTGTCGGGAGCAGCCGGAATCTTTATTTCGCCCTTGCTGTCGGCTGTTATGTCGGCGCCGTTTACCGTGCCATTCTTGATTGTCTTGGTTTCGGCTCCGTCGTATTTTACGTAAGAATAATCAAACTTGCAGCCCTTGAGCGACAGGAAGTTGTATCTGTTCTCAACGTTGAGAGTGCCGTTGAAGTGGTCCGGCATTGACACCTGAACAGGGCACCATATCTGTTTCACAGTGTAGTAGCTGCCTTCCTTCTCGCGGTGAGGACCAACTATGCCGTCGGCTCCGTAGTTGCCCACGTTGTCAATCATGCCGTTCATGTCGGTTCTTACAACGCCCTCATCGACCAGTGCCCATATAAATCCTCCGGCACATCTCGGCCATGAGCGCATCAGTTCCCAATAGTCATACAGTCCGGCACCTGCTCCGCCGTCGTAAAGGGCATGCAGAAACTCTGTAGGCATGAATATTTCGGGCTTGCGCATATACTCTTCGCTCTCGCCGTAAGAGCGGTAGTGCATGGTCTCGTAGCCGCTGAAGTTGCCCTGCGGATGCAGCACCGGGCGCTTCTGAATGTCCCATTTGTGAAACTCGCCGTCAAGTTCGGTGTTCCATCCCTTCTCGTTTCCGTTGCTCCACCATATTATTGAAGGATGATTAACGTCGCGTGTAACCATCTCACGGATAAGTTTTTGTCCGTTGATTGTTTCGTGATGACCATGCCATCCGCTTAGTTCGTCCATCACGTAGAGGCCAAGACTGTCGCAGGCATCATAAAACTCAGGATCGGCAGGATAGTGAGAAAGGCGCACGGCATTCATGTTCATCGATTTTATGAGTTTCACGTCGTCGATGTTTCTCTGCTTAGTTAGCGTGCGTCCCGTCTCCGGCCAGAAACTGTGACGGTTCACGCCGCGTATGTTCACCTTCTTTCCGTTTATATAAAGTCCGTCGCCGGCTCTTGTCTCTATTGTGCGGAAACCGAATTTGTCCTGTTCAATGTGCATTGTCTTGCCGTCTTTGTCAATCAGCGAAAAGCTGACATTATAGCGGTTTGGCGTTTCTGCTGTCCACAGCTTAGGATTCTTCACGCTGAATGAAACGTTGGCTTCGTTGCTTCCTGTTCTGACGGCTGTGGTGTTTTCTGCCACTTTCTTACCGCTCATGTCGCTGATAGTGGTCTTCACTTTTGCTCCTTCGAGCGTGTGGTTAAGCAGCACATAGGCATTAAATGTGCCGTCGGCTTCGGCATCTATGGCCGTGCGCTCAATGTTGATGGCGGGCTTGCACACAATGAACACAGGGCGAAAGATGCCTCCGAAGTTCCAGTAGTCGGCACGGCGCTCGGCAAGATTCACTCCGGCGTTGGTGCTCTCCTTGCTCACCGTAACCTCAAGCAGATTTTTCTTCTTGCCGAAGAACACGCGGTCGCTCACATCATAAGTTATTCGATAGAATGCTCCCTGATGCACAGGACCTGCCTTTCGCTTGTTGATCTTTACCTCGGTGTCGGTCATTGAAGCCTCAAACACGAGGTCGATATGATGGTTTGCCCATTCTTCAGGCAGTGTGAATTCATATTTGTACATGCCTTTCTCGTCGGCAATTCCGTCGGGGAAAGCCTTACCGTAGAACTTCATGCCATACTGATATGTGCCGAATCCCTGAAGTTCCCAGCATGAAGGGACACCAATCTTTGTCCATTTGCCGGAGTTGTTGCCGTCGGTGCAGAAGAAATCCCACTGCACCATGTCGTCACTTCCGTGTCCGCTCAGATACTGGCGTTGTGTATAGACGCTGTTTTGGCCCATTGATGTCATGGCCGCAACCAGCGAGAGTACTGAAATAAAAATCTTTTTCATATAATGTCTTATTATTTAATCTTGGTGAAACGAAGGTGCAGCGAGTATGGCTGCTGCTTGATGGCATACTTTGTAAGCACGCCTGGACCGCAACTGCTGTTGCCTAGTCCCATCACGGCTGCGTTGATGTTGAGATATACATTGTCTTCAACTTTCAGGTCGCAGTCGTGCGCTGTGTTATACAACTGCAAGTCAGAGTAGGGCAGGGCCGAGAAAGAGAATGGCTCACCGCTCTCTGTCGTAACCTTCCATCCGTTGCCCTTGCTGTCTGTCAGCATTAGTTCAGCCACCTGCTCATGGTTTCCGCTGTCCTGCGGGCGCGGATAATGAACATACTGATTGTCTACAGTAGAGTTCCATCTGCCAATATATGCAGCTTCTAAGCGGTCTGGATATGTGTCCAGCAAGCCCATGCCATACCAGCTGATGTTTGTATATGACGCCGGCATAACAAAGGTGTTGCCCACGCATGGCAGCGGAGGCAGTTCTCCGTCGGGAGTATATGTAGCCTTAAAATCAACCGAGCCGTTGGCGTCTACTGTATAATTATAGTCGGTTCTGATTGAGCCTTTTAGATATTTGCAGGTGTAAGAGGCTGTTACGCTCACCGTTCCGTCGGCATTTCTCGTTGCCTTCACCGGCTCGTTTTCAACAATATCTGCAGAGTCGAGACGGTTCCTTTTCCAGTCTTTTGCAATCCAGTTGCCAAAGCCTTTGTCGTTGTCTGTCGGCGAACGGAAGAATCTTGGCTTTACATTTTCAATCCACAGCTTCGCAGCCTCAATGTCGGCATCCTTGTTTTTCTTGGGTTCATCTGCCTTAAAGGCTGTTGACAGTCTGTCGTTGAGTGCAAACTGTGCATGCATAATCTCATGTCCCGCCTTTGCCCAACTTGCGTCGTTTTTCAGCGTTACTCTTATGTTGAGGCGCACATCTGCATCGTCATCATATTTAATCTGAGGCAATGTAAAGTTTTTCAGTTCGCCTTTCTTCTTAATTTTTCCGTTCTCTGTGATGTTCCACACAAAGCAATAATTATCTAAATCTATATGTTCATCGCGCTTTATCACATTTATATGGTTGCCGTCAAGCGTCAGTTTCAATGGCGAATAAACCTGCTTTACCTCGTAATATTTAGGCGTTGTCTGCCTGTCGGACGACACAATGCCCTTAACGCAGAACGCACCGAGGTTAGGCGCGTCGCCGAAGTCGCCGCCGTATGCCACCATAGTCTTTCCGTCATCACGCTTCTTGAATATGCCTTCATCGGCCCATTCCCATATAAATCCGCCGAGCATGCGCGGATTGCTGTATATCTCGTCCCAATATTCCTTAAAGTTTCCGAGGGCGTTGCCCATAGCGTGGGCATATTCGCTCGTTACAACAGGGCGGTTGTCGCCTTTCTTTTCGGCAATGCTCAACAGCCGTTCCCAGCGTGCGTTCTCAGGGCGCTCCATGTTGTTGTCTTTCACACCGGGATTGAGATATTCCTCCTGCACGCGCGGATAGAATCGGCTTATCACGTCAACCGTTGCCGGGTCGTTGCTGTCTAGTCCTTGTGCGCCTTCGTAATGTATGAAACGTGTGGGGTCATATTCTTTTATCCATGCACCCGTGGCAGCAAAGTTGGGACCCCAGCCCGACTCGTTGCCGAGCGACCAGAACACCACGCAAGGATAGTTGCGGTCGCGGATAACGAGGCGCTGTGTGCGGTCTATGAATGCCGCAGCCCACGAAGGCTCGCTCGCCAGCTTGCCGCGCAGTCCGTGTTCTTCAATGTCTGCCTCGTCCATGACGTATATTCCGTATTTGTCGCACAGCTCATACCATTGCGGATCGTTGGGATAATGGCATGTGCGCACGGCATTTATGTTGCATTGCTTCATCAGCATGATGTCCTGCAACATACGCTCATGTGTCATCACCTTGCCCGTTATTGGGTCCATCTCGTGGCGGTTTACGCCACGCAGACGCACCTGTTTGCCGTTGACAAGAAAGCGTCCGTCCTTTATCTCGAGCTTACGGAAACCTACTTTTGTCTCGGCGCGCTCAATGGTGTTGCCCGATTTGTCAACCAATGCCATTTTAAGCGTATATAAATAAGGTGTCTCAGCCGACCATTTATGCGGATTCTTTATGTCAGCCTTTAGCCATCCGTAGGCAGCATATCCTCGCTGCGGATTGCGCGCATTCATTATCTTTGCCTTGTTGTCGAGGTTGAGCATCGTGGCGGCATCCTCCTTCATGACGCTGTCGAGCACGGCTTTTCCGTCGGCGTCATACAGCTGTGCCTCGATGTGATAGTCCTCGCCGCGCTGGTTGCCTGTTACTTCAAGTTCGGGATGAACCACGAGTGTGGCATCGGTATAAGTGTCGTCGAGAATTGTGCGCACACCAAAGTCGCGTATGCGTATCTGTGGTGTGGCATAAAGATACACGCTGCGGTGTATGCCGCCGATGCGCCACATATCCTGATCTTCGAGATAGCTGCCGTCTGAATATTTCAGAACCTTCAGCGCTATGAGGTTAGTTCCGCCGTTGAGATAAGGCGTGAGCCTGAACTCTGCCGGCTCCATGCTTCCCTGTGAATAGCCAACCTGCTTGCCGTTAACATAAATGTAGAACGCACTCGACACCGAACCGAAATGGATATACACCTCCTTGCCGCTCCATGATGCCGGAACTGTGAACGTGCGGCGATAGCAGCCTGTAGGGTTACGCTCTATGAACGAAGTGTATTTCTTCTTAGGTTCGCCCATAACATAAGGCGGATTAATCTTGAAAACGTAGCCCGAACTGCAATATATCGGTGTGCCGTAGCCGTTCATCTCCCAGTCGCCCGGTACAGGAAACAGCGTCCAACCGCTGTCGTTGAAATCGGTCTGATAAAAATTCTCCGGCTGCATGTCTGGTGTTCTGGTCCAGTTGAATTTCCATTGTCCGTCGAGCGTCATGGTCATATCGCCCGGTTGAGTCAGGTATGGCGTAAACGCAGCCCTTGCCGGTTCGCGGTTGATAGAAAGCACATACTGGTTTTCCCAGTCGTGTCCCTGTGCCGCAGCCGTTAATGAGCATAAGGCTAATGTGGCGGTTATCAGTATATTTTTCATTTTCGATGTATCTTCTTTTTTGTTATTTTTCAGATTATCAAAGCATTGTTCTTATGCGTCCATGCAATGTATATTTTCCTATTGATATTGTGATACATACCGGCCGTTTTGTAAAAGGCGTCCTTTTGCATCCTGAAAGGTATGCTTTTACCATCTAAAAGGCCACCTTTTGCAGCCTAAAAGACGGCCTTTTGCAACGCATTGAAAATCAGTGCGTTGCGCAACCGTGTAAAAACACCGCTGCCGCAACGGCAAAACAGCCCTGCAACAGCAGTAGTGCTTTATGCCGTGACGGCTAATGCGGACAGCCGACAAAGCCGGTATCTATTCAATAGTCAGTTTGTCGAACACCATTTTTTCAATGCCTTCGCCGCTCAGTGTCACTATATAGCTGCCGGCGTTGGTCTGCGAGCCTGTTGTGATGCTGGTGTTGCGCCTCTTGGTTTTCTTCTCCGGCGTCTGCACGAAGGTTATGTCGTCTTCCTTATAAACCACGCCGTTAAGGTCGGTTATCTTCACGTGCAGCGTGCGTTCTGCTTCAGGGTTGTAGTAGCGGAAACGCAGGGCATACACCTTGGCCACACCAACATTGTAATGCCATGTCATCACGCCGTTGTTCATCATTCCCTCCACGCTTATCGAGTTGTTGCTGCGTGGCGGCAGCAGACTGTCGGGCGTGTTGGTCATTATGTCTTTGTCAAAGTTCTTCCACATCTCAGGCTCATTCTCTTCAGGATAGTCAGCGGCGGCAGTTGAGTCGGTCGTGGCTATTGCTATTGCCGATATCATGGCCTGTCCGGCATTCACCTTCGGGAAGTTGATGTTTATGCGGTAGTCGGAGTTGTGCATATACACCACGCGCTTATATGGCTTGGCATATCGTGCCTGTGCCCAGATATCAAGGTTGTGGATGTATGTGCTGTCGTTTATTCCTATGTCAAACAGGCGCAGACCTTCGCAGTCGGTTGTCTCGCTTGCGCCTGCTCCATACCACGGTTCAATGAAATAGAGTTCTATGCGGTAGTTGCCCGGCTTTGCGGGGAAACTGTATGACAGCTCGTGGCGGCCGAAGCGCGACGTGCGGAACAGAGGCGACACGGGCAGTCCGTTGTTGCAGGTCTGGCTGGCCTGATACGGACTTGCTTCTTTTGGAAATTTGCTGCCCCACGACTTTGACCACTTTGTGTTGTCCTGCATCCACACCGTGCCGAACTTGTCGGTGTAAGAGTCGCCGCCGCAGTTGATGTTGTAAAGATAGTTATATCCTTTAACCGGCTTCAGCATACTTTCGTCCCAGCTCTTAAACGACGGCTGGGCGATAGAGTCTTCAGCCATTGGCTTGCCGTTGTGAAATGCCGTAGCCTTTATGATGTCGCCGTTGAGGCTGATGTTAGTCCATTTAAATAGCGATGTCGTGTCAGCCTTTACTTTAGTTTCGGCCCAGTTGCCGCAGCTAAGTCTTACCGACTCGCAGTTGCTGTACACGCGCACGCTGTCTTTAGAAATGTTGGGCACGATGTAAACCGTCTGTTCCTTGTCGGCATCTGTGTAGCGCGATTTATACATGTAGAAGGCGTCCGTAGGCTGCTCCCATGTGGTGAAGAGTCCTTTATGGTTAAACGGACCAACCTTGTCGATGCGTCGCAGGCCCTCGTCGGGCTGACGTCTGCCGGGATTGTCGTGGCTCTGAAGCACCCAAAGGAACTGTCCGCATACGCTGTCTTTTACGCTTTCAGCTAGCTGAGCCTTACGTTCCAGTATGTCGCAGAATTTCTCTTCGGTGTATCTTTCGCCTGTATGGTTGCCTATGGTGCGCCATGCGCCATATTCACCGTTGAGCAGCTGGTCGGGCTGTTTAAGTTCGTTGCCGTAGTTTTCAATATTTCCGCCGTAGGTTCCGCTCCAGTTCTGCACCACGTTCCAGTCGGTTCCTTCGCCTCCGTTGCATGTCGTTATCAGGCGCATTGTGCCGCATGTCGGGTCGAGTTTGCGTATAATGTCTGAACATTCCTTGGCAAAGTCGGCAGGCAGAGTGCTTTCGTTCTGCAGGCCCCATAGTATTATCGACGGTGAGTTGCGGCGCTCTTTTACCCATTGGATAAGATGGCGCTTGAAACTCTCCCTGAACTGTGGCGTGTCATACCATATATGAGCCGAGAACTGCGGCCACCACAATAGTCCTTCCTTGTCTATCAGCTGCTGATACCTTAGGTTGTGGGGCTGATGAGCATCTCTGAAAGCGTTGAAACCGGCACTCTTAACCTCCTTTATGCGGGCGTCAATCTGTCTGTCTGAGAAAGCGTGGCTCTGTCCGAACATGTGTTCATATTCGCAGACACCGTTGATAAACACGGGTTTGCCGTTCAGATAAAATCTGTTGTCGCCGTCTTTGCGTGTCAGCGGCCAGCTTATTGTCCTTATTCCGAACGGAGTTTCAAGGTCGTCAGTGGCTTTGTTGTTGCGCTTTATGATGCTGTTCAGCTTGTAGAGATAAGGCTTTTCAATGCTCCAAAGCTTCGGGTCGGCTATCGGCGACGACTGTCTTATGGTTTTGGTTTCGCCCGGATTCAGAGTTATATTCTCTGTAAGGCGAATCACCTGTTTGCCGTTGTGTTCGCATATCTTGCTCGTCAGGCTTACAGAGGCAGTGTCGGTGCCGTAGTTGCGCACTTCGGTGTCTACGAATATGCTGTCGGCTGCGGCATTGTTCCATACATGCACGCCGAAGGGTTCAATCCTTACCTTGTCGGTTATCTCCAGCACAACCGGACGATATATGCCGAACGGCTGTGAACCTTCGCTGAATCCCCATTCAGAGCTGCATCCTCCGCACACCCACGGCATGTCGGTTATGCCCTTAGGATGATTCACTCTTACTTCAAGTTGGTTTTCGTCGCCCTTGCGTACATATTTTGTTATGTCTATGGTCTTGGTTGTGCGGCCTATGTCGTATCTGCCAATCTTCTTGCCGTTGAGCGTAACTTCGGCGTATGTGCCTACGCCCTCAAAGCGCAGAAAATATTCTTTACCCTCCATGTTTGGCGCAAGGAAGAATTTGTTGAAGTCGGCTCTTCCGTGCAGGTTGCCGTGCTCCTTCTGCAGCGCGCCGTAATAGTCGTCAAGATTGTAGGGTATGTCGGTTCTGAACTTGTTGCGCCCGTAGCTCACTTCCCAGTTGTCGTTCAGCGATGCAATAAAGCGTTTGCCGGTTGCGTTGGGCTTTGGGAAGTTGACTTCGCTCTGTCCCATAGGCTTACTTGTTGCCAGGGCTATGCCTCGCTGTTCAGAATTGTTTACGGCACAATAGAAATGATATACCACGCCGTTATGGTAAATCACGCAGCTCTTATGAGCAAACATCTCATCGTAAGGCTTTGACGGCACGATGAGGTCTTCACCCTTCCAGTCGGTCCAGTGAATCATGTCGTAGCTGGCCGCGAAGGTGTTGTAAGCGTTATATTCGCGTGTCGGATTGAAAGCCGAGAAGTAGAACATAACGTAAAGGTCGCCCATCTTCACTATCTGGGCGTCGCCGGTGATGGTTCCGTCGCTGTCGTGCGCAAATATAGGGTTGTTTTCATATCTGCGCCACTTCTTCATATCGTTAGAGAAAGCAATGCCAATGCGTTCGCCTTTTGGGTGAGTGGCGTCTTTACCGCCGGCATTATAGAACATCATGAACTGGTAGCCAAACTTCTTTTTGTCTACTCTGTACACCGTACTCTTGTATTGTGTGAGCTGTTCCCACCACTGCGCGTTCTTGTCGTTATACGACAGAATGGGTTTCTTATATGTCTCCCACAGATGTGCTTTGGTGATGTCTTCCTTTGTTGAGGCAAGACCTATGCTCAGCGGAGCCTTTACGGCCTCGTATCCTGTGCCCTGTCCGCCGATGTAAGTCATCCAGTAGCGGTCTTTGAACTTCTCAATGCCGTAGCTGCCGCCCCATTCATAGTCGATGAGAGCAGGAAAACCTCCACGCTGGTTCATGTCCCAGCCTTCATGACTGAAGGCCAAAATACGTCCCAGAGTTGTCCAGTGAAGCAGGTCGTTGCTCTTTGCCAACCATGTTTCATATCCTCTTCCGTTGGTTCCGTCAGAACCGTTGTAGCACACGTAGGTCATATACCAGCTGTTGCCTTCCCTGAACACGGTGGGGCAGTCAATCTTGCGGTCGTTGCTTTCAGGAGCAACAACAAGACCAAATTTATAAGGAGTTCGTGCTGCCTCATACACTTTTTGCATCTCTTTTTGGCTCACAACAGTCTTTACGGCGAGCTTTGCTTTTGCGCGTCGTCTGCTGCGGCTCTGTGCGCCTGCGCCGGTGCATATCAGCAGCATCAATACTAACAGGATGTTCTTTGTCATTATTCTTTCTCTACAGAGTTGTTACATGAATAGCCAGTCAACCTCGTTGCTTCCGCCGTTGAGTTTGGCGTCTCTCGGTTTGAGGTCGGTGGTGGTAAATCCGGCAACCATTATTATTCCCTTTGGCAGGTTTATCACGTGGTGTCCGGGTTGCAGACTGTAGGCGTGAATGTTCACTATCGGCATGTCTGACATGCTTATAGCATTGGTTATCAGAGCCTCAGCCTGACCATATTCGTTTCCGGTAGCGTCGGTTTCGAGTTTCGGAGGACTCGCAAACTTGTTCTGGTCGTCGATGAAGAAGCCGACAAGCATTTTTACAGGTTTTGTCGTTTCAAACTCAACCTTGCCTCCAACGATGCGCGTTGTGTCGCGGTTGAGCACAAGTGCCTTCAGTCCTTCAAGCTCAGGAGCAAGCGAGTCGATGGCTTCGTTGCGGTTTTCAAACAGCTTTGCGCCCTTTGTCAGCGTAACGGTCTTGTAGTTGCTTATCAGCTTGACGTCAGCATTCACAGCCTTAGGATATTTCTCTTTCTTGCTGTCTGCATCTTCAGGCGATGTGAGTTTTACGATGTTGTTCTTCAGATTATTCACTTCGTCTTCATATACAGGAACCATCTCTTCCCATGTCTTAAACTTGCCGTCATCTCCGCCTACGGGTATTCGGCGCTGTGATGTCTGCATGCTGTTGGCATAGAGATATGTGTCCTTTGTCCTTTCAGCCAGTTGCTTAAAGTATTCGTTGCTCTTTTCAAGCAGCGGAACGGCCTTTTTGAGGTAGTCAACATCCTTGCTCCATTTGTAGTTGAGCACCTGTTGCGCACCGAGAACTTTATATTTAAACGAATAAGCAAACTCTTTGTAACACTCCATATCGTTTAAAAGACGCATAAATTCGTCTTTATTTTTTGTTATCTTTCCGCTGATGTTGCTTATTGCGGCTACAGCCTTGTCGCCGTGAGCAACGCATTGGTTGACAATATCGAGAGGAAGTTCGCCTTCATGTTTCTCGTGTTTCCATTCTTTTTCAACATATTCAATCAGTTTTTCGCCGGCAGGGCCGCAGCTCTGATAGAACTCTTCATATACCGTATATTTGTAGGGATTTACTAGTTGGCTGGCTTTCATACCGAGCAGCAGACATTGGCGGTTGCCTTCTGTAATGCCGAAGCGGCGTATAAGCTTGGGGGCTATCTCGCCACTCTCGTCGTAAGCTTTCAGTATCTGTTTTGCAGTGAGCGTGTCGGTGCCGTAATAGTCTGCCAGCACTTTAGTCCAATACGTGCCGTCGTTCTGTCGTTTGCAGTTCCATGCATAGCGTCCCCATGCCGAATACCACATCCAGTCGCGGTCTATCTGCAGCAGACGCTCGCCGTTAGGCAGCTTATCGGCAGTGTAGGGCCAGTCCCAATAACTTGCCTGAGGATATAGGTGCAGTCCGTTAGCGCCGTGTATTTTGTGCATGGCGTTTACGGCTTTTTCGATGAATGCAGGTGAGCTCCAGCGCCACGGCTCAAGATTTGCAAGAATGTGCACATTGCTTATGTGTATCGGAGCGACGCTGCTGAGTTGTCTTTGGGTTTCAGCCCACGAACCTCCAGGCTCGTATGTGGTGAGCGATTCGCCCGTGTATTTTGTCATTGTATAGATGTTTTTATACAGCGGAAGCGACTCACGCAGCACGCGCGGGCCGTCGGTGTCGTGCGAACGCAGGATGATAGGCGGTTCGTCGGTTCGGCCTGAAGCCTTCAAACCGTCTTTTATGCCCGGAATGATAGTCTTTGTCATCCATTCAACGTCATCGTCGATAGTTGCCATTGCCTCGCCGAGACATACAAGGAAACCTACGTTTGGATATTTCTGAATAAATGCCGAAATGCTCTTGCGTGTGTAGTCGCTGATAAGCGGAGTGATTGGACGGTTGCGGTCTTGTGTCTTTAAACCGTAATGGTCGGCAAAAGGCTTTGACAGAATGATATTATAGAACATCTGTATCACACGGATTCCGCGCTTTGCAGCTTCTGTAGTAAGGAACGTGAACATCTCCTGATTCTTTGCCATCGTAGCGTCGTCAACTTCGGCGGCAAAGGGATAGTCGTCAAGTTTTACGAGTGATGCAAACGGATGACCGTTCCACAGGAACACTGCGTTCATGTTGTCGGCAGCTAGCATGTCGAGATATTTTATCCACAGCTCCTTGTCGTAGAACCATGGAAAGTTCTCAGGTGTATAAGGATACTCATAAACCTTGTGTCCGGGAAGATAAACCGTCTTTTGAAGTCCCACGCAAGCTCCTCGTATTTTCATTTCGGGTGCGTCTACTATAATTGTCGGTATTTCCAGATTGCCGTTCAGTTTGTAATATTCAAGAAGTCGGTTAGTGCCGTAGATAGCACCCGACGCATCGTTTCCGGTGATGCTTATCGTCTTTCCCTTCCTTTTTATTGTGAATCCTTCCTGCGGCAGGTTAGCCTGATTGTCGGCCACTCCGATTTTAATCTTGTATCCCTTTTGCATTGAAGGCACATAACTGTTGATCAGAGATGCCGCATATTCAGTTTGCGGCACTGCCGGGTTATGTTCAACTTTTGTCAAGAATGTGCCACAACTCGATAATGTTATTATCAGTCCTGATGCAATTATGCTTCGAATGTGTCTCATAATTCAATCTTAATTTCTTTTCCTGATGGTATTTCTATGTTTCTTTTTCCGTTTTTAAGTATAAGCGTTCCATGTCCGCCGTCGCTCTTTATGGTTACCGACTGCTTGTCCATTTTCACATAAACAGCGCCGAACGGTGTGGGCACTGTGCCCTCCATCCATTCAAGTCCGCCGAGAGACGGTTTTACGGTGTACTCTTCAAATCCGGGCTTTGTAGGCTTTACACCGAGATAATATTTGCCGAGCAGATAAATCGGACTTGCTCCCCAAGCATGGCAGAGACTCTTGCCGTATGGACGGCCATACATGGCCAGTTTCTCTGTTCCGTGTTCATCGGGGTTATATTTCTCCCAGAATGATGTGGCGCCTTCTTTAAGCATGCCTCCCCAATAGTCTTTTATCTCTTTCATAACCTTGTCCTGCTCGTCGAGCATGCACAGGGCTTCAAGTTCGTAGAAACGCATATATGGCGTTGTTATTCTTAGAACGTCATCGTTGAGTATAACCGAATTCTTCACCGTTTGTTGCCTTTCTGCGTCAAGATAACCGAAGATTATGGCAAACATGTTGGGGTAGCGGAACACGTCTTCGCTCTGTTTACCGTTCAGACAGTTATGAACAAGAGCCTTTTTCTCGTCGTTCCAGAATTTAGGCATTATCTTTTTGCCCAATGCGTCAGCCTTTTCCTGATATGCCTTTCCGTCCTCTTCATTTCCTGTAAGATTTGCCACGGTGGCTATTGCTTCAAGAGATTTTCTGAAAAGAATCTGTTCAAAAGCCAGTTGTCCGTGCTTGTCCATCGGCTTGTCGGCCCAGTCAACGAACACCCAGTCGCCGTCCATACCCTCAACCATGCCTTCGCTGTCGGTACGTCCCAGCACATAAGTCATGTAGGTCTTCATCGTAGGATAAATCTGTGTGAGGAAATGACGGTCGCCACTGTAGAGGTAATAGTCGTAGATGGAGTTAAACCAATAGAAGGTATAGTCCATTATGGTGTTGATGTGGCTCGTTATTGGAGCCTTTCCGGCAAGCAGCCATGTGGTGCGTTTCACCATGTCGTTGTCGTTGAACAGATAATAGTTCATCAAATAGCTTTGTGTCGCGTCGCCGCTCCACACCCATCTGTCGCGCTTTATGCCGTCGATGAAAAACTCGCGTGTGGTTAGCTGCATTGTGTATGCGCCGATTTCCCATATTCTGTTAAGTTCTTCATCATTGCATCTGAATGTTCCTTTCTCTTCTTCGGGCATAAACTCGTAGTCCATGCTCACGCTGCTTACAGAGCATCCTTCTGTCTCAATGCATATAAATCTGAATGCCTTGCTGTTGCCGAGCACGTAGTCGCCGGATATTTCTGTTGCTTGATTTGTTGCCAAATCAGTTACTATGCCGTTGCATACTTCAAGTTTGTCGAGCGTTTCGCAGTGGTCTTTGTCTGTCGCCTCTTCTCTGCTTTCGCCATAATAGATATTTATCGTGCCGTTACCTTTTATGCCATTAAGCACGGCATAGCCGAAAGTCTCTTTACCAAAGTCGTAGACGTTGCCTTCAGACGATACTGCCTGTTCAGGCTTGCGCTGCAGTTTAAATTGTGACGGACGCTGATCTATGCTGTCAAAGTTATAGAATCCTGCCGGCATATACACGGTTGATGACGTGTCGCTTGCCTTGCCGCTTTCGTCTATCCATTCTTTGTCCTCGAATGTTACGTTCCATGTGCCGTCGGTCTTCACAGTCTTTCCGTCAACATAGAGTGCCGGCGGAGTGCATTGGTTATGCACCTTTATGTTTATTCGGTGCTTTCCTGCTGCCAGTGTTATCTTCTTTGGCATACCGAAAAGCATTTTTCCGTCAATTTTTATGTTATAAGAGCCTTCGGCTTCAACCTTCAACTCTTCATCTTCAGCAAGTTCGACTGCCTTGCTGAACTCCACTGTAACGTAGTGGCTGTCCTGTTTCCAGAATGGCGGAAAATACGCGCCGCGGTCGGTGCGGCGGTTGTTCATCTTGTTGCCGAGCCATATCTCATAGTCGCCCGGATACCATATCCATGTTGCTTTATATGTTGTCGCCATATCTTTCTTTTGTTATTTGTTCTAGAGTCTTTCCCTGTGTCTTTGGTGCCCATACAGTACCTATGATGAGGGATATTATGAAGAATGCCATCATTATGTAGCCGGCAATGGTAAATCCTTCGCCGTTTTCTCCGTAGATGTGAACGAAATAAAGTCCCCATACAGCCGATACGCCTCTTACGATGAAGAACATTATGCCCTGTGCGGCAGCCCTGTATTTGGCCGGAAACAGTTCTGAAGCCCAAAGAGCATAGAATGTCTGTACCGAAATTCCTGCCTGGATTGCCCACATAAGCGTGAATATAACGAGACCTGTCATGCTGTTGATGCCAATCGTAACTATTATCAGCCATGCCAAAACGCCCATGCTTACGCCAATGGCGAAGAGAACGCGCTGGTTAACATGGTCGATAATAAGCGAGCAGACAAATGTCATGATTATTATCACTACCCACTGTCCGGCGGCAAACATATTTGCCATGGCGTTGCTCAGACCGCCTGCTGTCTCGTATATATGCGGCTGGAAGAAACCCATTACGGAGCATACAAGGTTCCATGTGAGATACATTCCTGCCAAAAACAGCATTGAGCGCACGCATACCTTATTGGAGAATAGATCGCCAAATGACGAGAACACGCCATGTTTCTTTGTCTCGTCCTGTGCTTCAGCAGCCTTTGCGGCTTTCCATTCAGCACTTTCGTCAAGTCTTCGCTGAAGTTGCCATGCAATGAAGGCAACGATGAAAAGAGATGCAAACACTATTCGTGAACTGAACACATTTAGTGCCGCGCCTTGAGCCTCGCCGCCTGTTATGAGGTTTGCCACGTATTCAACAAAAGGAAACAGCACTCCTCCGTTGTCGTCTGCACCTCCTGTTGCCGGAGCCAGCAGCGCGCCGATAATCAGAATGATAAGCGGTCCGATGCCCCATGCCATCTGAGATATGCAGATGTTGCGTCCGCGGTTGGCTGTTTCAGAACTTTCTGATATGTAAGTCCATGATGCCGGCACTCCGACACCTACTGATATTCCCGTTACTAGAAAACCCAGAAGCAGGGTGGGGAAGTTTACCGACAGCATGACAATCGCCACACCGAGCATGTACACAAGCATATTGTATGTGTAGATGGCCTTGCGTCCGTATTTGTCAGCAAGAAAACCACCAAAAATTGCTCCTATTGCCGCACCAAGGCAGTTGGCGCTTATGGCGTTAAGCCATCCTAAATGAGCCTCGCTTAGGTCGAGATAATTCTGCCACAGCGTAAGTCCGCTGGCTCCTGCAACAATAGCTCCGGCGTCGAGATAGTTGGTCAGCGACACGGCTATTGTGCTTTTCAGACTTCCTTTATTTTTTCCCATATTATTAGATTTGTAAATAGATTTGTTTATTCGCTTGTTTTCATTATTCGGCCCAAAATGTCTTATTCGGCTTTGATGCCTGCGTTAGCCTTTATACTGTCGGCTACGGCAGGGCCGTTGTTTTCCCATGTATTTCCGGGACCGTTTGCGTTTTTCAGATATTTTTCACTCGGCGTCCAGTTGTTTCTTACAGTTATGTAAGAGGAACCTTCGTCGGTGTAGAGATAGAACCAGTGGTTAGGATCGTGAGCATAGCTTGGCGAATAGATGTCTCTAACCACATTCTCTTCTATAAACGAGTGGGGCTGCGAGCCGAGAGTGTAAATTCCGGCTGTGTCGTACATGTGTTTGGCATAATGGTAAATGAGGTTGCCTTTCACAAGATTGTTCGACATTGAACAAACCTGCTGATTCCAGCCCCACCCCATGCTGATGCCTGTGTATGACACTTCGTTTATCTCGTTGTAGCATATCTTTATGTCTTTCACAAAACCAGCACCTATTCCAACGCATCCCCAGTCTTCGTTGGCAACGTCGGTTACGAGGTTGTTGGTTATGTTGAGGCCTGTGCATATTATTCTGCGGTCTGACGGGTCGTAAGGCAAATGTGCCTCGTGTGCCTCCGGACTGAATGTTCCTGCCAGTATTCCGTTGCCTCCCATGTCTCTGAACGTACAGCGGTCAACGGTTCCACCTTTTATATATGTATTGTAGTCGAGTCCTGTCGATGCATTATGTTCAAAGACACATCTTGTGAACGATACGTTTTCTGCGCAGTCAAGGCTTACGGCAGCAGCCGGACGGCCCACCCATCCCTGATTGTCGAGCTTGTGGTCGCCGTTCTGACGGTCCATCTTTGGGCGAAGCTTGTAGGCCTCTGTCATATACATTCCTGCCTGCAGTGGTGCGTGTCCGCTTATAGAGGGGCGCATCCATGTGGCATAGCTGAACGTTATACCCTCAAATGTTACGTCTTTCACCGGATTATCGGGCGTGCCTTCCACCTTAAGCAGTGTTTCCACGGCAGGTACAACAACTTCTGCCTTACTCATGTTCTCGCCTTTACGTGGTATGTAATATATCTTTGATGCTCTCGCGTCGAGATACCATTCGCCCTCGCTGTCGAGCAGTTCCTTGGCGTTGGTCAGATAAAACGCAGAGTTGTGTCCGTCTGGCGTAACCATTGGCGACGGCCAGGGATGCATAAAGTGTATGTGGCTTTCAGGCTGCTGAAAGGTTACGGCAGCGCTGTCGCCGGCTATCTTAATTGATTTAATGCGCAGATTGGCAACACACCACATTTCGTGAAGCACCATTTCGGCATATTTTGCGTTCACTATTTTCTTTACAGCCTTTGCTGGCACATAGATAGTTTCTTTAGCCTTGTCGAGACTTCTTATTCTGAACATATCGTCGAAATCTTCAACGTCGCGCGCCCTTATGGCTTTTTTACCGTTTACCCACATCTGTCTGAAC
>HF992655.1:35603-46304 GCA_000436695.1 Prevotella sp. CAG:1185
TCTGTCTGAACTCAAGGGGACGACCGTTGAAGTCGGGCACGTCGGCAACATACATCTCGCCTTCCTTGTGCCAGTTGGTTATCTTCACGCCTCCGCTTATTGTAACCTTGCCGTCGGCAACAATGCGTGTGCCGTTGTCTTCAGGCCTTACCACTATAGGCTGGTAAAGGTTGTAGGTGCCTTCGCCAAGGTGAATAGTTATGTCCTTGGCATTGTTCAGCCGTCTTTCTTCCCGTACCTGTTGCAGGGCTTTCTCAATAGCGTATGCGCCCGGCTTGACAAGCAAGTCGGTCGCATAGAGATTTATTCCGGCATAAGCCGTTGTTATGAGTGCGATTAATATTCTGCGGGTATCCATACTGTCATTTCGCTCTTGCCTCTGTTGCCCCATGCGTAATAGGGTATTAGGCGTATTTTCACTTTATTCTTGTCTTTGCTCACTTCTCTGTAGAGAGTGTTGCTCCATGATTTTTCACTGCGGTTTACGGCTTCTGTCTCAAGCGCCATTATACGGCTGCCGTCGATGTTCATTTCCACCGGTTCAAACTTTGCGTCAACAGGTATTGCCACGTTGTCGATGTCAACCCCATTCAGGTCATTGCTCTCAAGGCAGTATATAATAGGTCCGCGCTGTATAGCCACCTGTCCGCGGCATTCCTCAACCAGTGGGTTAGCCTCGATGAGTTTTGTTTCCATCGGCATTTCGAGTGTTACCATGTCGCCCTTTTTCCATGTGCGGGTTATCGAGGCATAAGTTTCACTCTTCACGTCAGCGTTAACAGCTTCTCCGTTAACCATTATCTTTGCGCCGTTGCACCATGACGGTATTCTCAGCTTCAGCGTAAAGTTCTTTTTGCCTTTCAGTTTCTTAACGTTTATGGCAATGTTGCCGTTCCACGGATAGTCGGTTTCCTGTGCAAGAGTTATCTCACCAATGCCGTCGAGCTTTGTAGTGAGAGTATTGTCGCCATAGAGATTGACATAAATCTCGTTTTTGCCTACGCTGTAAGCATAGTCCTGTGCTTCGCAGAGTGTGCGAAGCGTGTTCGGCGGACAGCAGAAACAGCTGATATATTCTTTTCGCTCTTTAGGCCAGCGCAGCGTGTATGGCAGTTCGTCCGACATTCTTAACGGATTGGTGTAGAAATATTTCTTTCCGTCAAGACTTATGCCGCACAATATGCTGTTATACAGGCAGTTTTCCACCAAGTCGGTGTATTTGGCGTCAGCCGTAGTCTGGAACAGTCGCCAGTTGAGCATCATGTTTCCTATGTTGGCGCACGTTTCGTTGTGAGCCGTAGAGTGGGGCAGCTGATAAGGGCGACCATAGCTCTGATGCACCTTCTGTATAAGGTCAGGCTTATATACAGTTCCGTCAGGCGAGGTTCCGTCATACAGGGCGCCGCAGGCTCCGTTGATATACATCTTGCGGTAAACTATGTCGTTCCAAATCGAGTCGAGATTCTTCTTCAGCTGAGCCTCGCCGTCCTCAGTGTAGAGGTCGGCAACGCCGGCATAAAGATAGTTGGCTCTTACCGAGTGGCCCATAGCCTTGTATTGCTGTCTGAATGGTATGCGGTCCTGATTGTCGTCGGTGCCGTTCTTTACGCTGTCGCGTATGTTTATCAGCTGTTTCGACAGTTCGAGATATTTCGGGTTGCCTGTCTCGCGGTAAATCTCTGTTATAGCCATATAGTGTGAAGGACATATCACGCCCTTGTGCAGCGCGTCGGCCGACGGATTCATGTAGAAGTCATACAGACAGTCGGCTGCCTTTATTGCGCAGTTGAGCAGAGTTGTCTTGCCCGTAGCGCGGTGATGAATTATTCCTGCCGTTATGAGATGTCCCATGTTGTAGGCTTCAAAGTTAAGCGGATTGCCGAAACGGCCGTCCTTGCTCGTGCCCACCTTTGTTCCTATGGTCTCGTTCTCTTTCTCTTCGTCCTGCAGCGCTTTTTTGTTCATTTCGGCTATCACCACGGGGGTGTGCAGATAGCCGTCAGGACGCTGGGCCTTGGCAATCAAGTCGATTACGCGGTCCATTATCTTTTCCAGTTCCGGGTCTTTGTTCACTGCATATACGGCAGCCACGGCCTCAAGCCATTTATACATGTCGCCGTCGTGGAAAGGAGGTCCGTGTCGTTTGCCTTTCTTTTCGCCGGCAGCAATCATAAAGTTGTTATAGCTGTTGCCTTTGTCCGACTTCCATGTCTCCCACATGCTCTGCAGTGAAGTGCCGCTGAACACGCCGAAACGTTCGCCCCAGAAACCGCCGGTCCATCTAACAGCGTTAATCGGCGTAGAGTTGACAACGGCATATTTGCTGTTGCGCGTGTCGGTTATTCCTCCATGCTGTGCCATCACGGGCGTTGTGGCTGCGGCAGATATAAGGATATTTATCAGAATAGATTTTTTCATCGTATAAATTTGTAATGGGTAAATCTTATTTTAGTCAACACATCTTAAAGTGTGCCTCCGCGTGCTTTCACGCGCTTTGCCCATTCCTCGCGTTCCTTCTGCAGGTTGTATCCGCGCTTGCTGAGGTAGTTGTTTATTCTTCCTTTGTATTTTCCGAAAACCTCATGCTTTTTCTTAGAGCTTTCAGCGTCGATGGCATATTCGCGTGCCTCTTTCAGCCATGCAAGAATTTGTGCCTTCTCTTCCTCTTTAAGTGTAGGAATCATGTCGCACTGTGCATCGTAGGTAACTTTCACCACGTTATATGTCATTACGTCTTTTACGGTTTCAATCTGATTATCGTCAAGAAACAGAGACAGGTCGGCAATGAAACCTGCGTGCGAGCGATAAAGTTGCTGGTCTTTCTGGCTCTCTGCAAATTCCTGTGTGAGCTTTTTCTCGTTTCCTGTAAGGGTTGAGGCTGATTTCTTTATGCTGTCTCTTTCAGCGTAAATATCGTTGAGGGTGAAATATCTGTTTGCAACAATGTTTCTTACCTGTTCGCCCTTATCCGTACCTGTTATGTTCAGCGCATCAGTTACCTTTTTGGCTCTGCCTAAAATGCTGTTTACATAGTTTTGGTCGCGTCCTTCCGACTTTAACTGGAATGTCTGGGCGTAAGTTGTTCCAAATGTTATAAGCGTTACAAAAATAGCTAAAATCTTTTTCATTGCATTATCTCTTTTAAGTATTTAACATTCTCACCATAGTTCTTCTTAACGTTGCGCACCTGATTTACATTGCGGCTGCGCTCAACAAAGAGCCATCCCGACCATCCTGCTTTATCAAGAACCTTTTTTATCTTTTTCATTTTTACGGCCTTGTCGTTTCTTAGCCACACGCCGTCGGTGTTGCTGGCGTGAATGGCGCATATACGGTCTTTGCCCAATGTCTTTATTTCTTTGGCTATGTCGCGCTTGTTTTCTATTGCCGTCTGGAATTTATAGAAAATCTTTATGCCGTCTGAATTTATCTCGTCAAGCAGTTTGATGTTGCCTTCGGCATCGAGCGGTGTGTCTATGCCTATCACCATGCCGCGTGCCTTAGCCATTTCGCCTATTTCGTGCAGTCGCCATACAATCTGCCGGCGCAGTTGCAATGAGTCGGTCCAGTTGTTGCCGCATCCGCCCAAAGGCAGAAAAGCCACTTTGGCTCCCATGGCGTCCATAGTGTTAAGGCAGTCTTGTATCAGCCATCTCCAGCTTTCTTTCTTAGCAAAGCTCTGTCCGTAGAATCCAGACATTGCCACAGCTCCGACCTTTATTCCGAAACTGTCGGCAGTATGTTTAAACAGCCTGACCATCTTGGGGTCGCGCATCTTGTTGTCAAATGAGTTGCGTTTGCCCAGTCCGCCCATGTCCATCTCTATGCCGTCGCATCCAAGTTCCTTGGCGAGTTTGAACTCACCTAACTTTTGACGTTTCAGTACCATCCAGTCGCACACACCAATCTGGTAGCGCTGTTGTGCCAATACCGACTCGGGCACTATAATCCCGGCCGCTAATATTAATAAGGTAAAAAATAAACGTTTCATAATTATGTAAATGACGCAATTTAATCTGTTTTGTACTATTTGACAGCCTATAATTTGCCTTTTTATACGGTTGTCTGCTTTTGTGACGGATAAATGCTTGCGCTGTTACCTTTAAATGAACGCTTGTCAACTCTGATTTATGATAAAATGAGTGTTAAAATTAATATTTGTCCTTTATTCTGTCTTACAGAGTATTTTGTGTCTTTCGTCAGTTAGCGGAAACTATTTTATTTGTGTAAAAAATGGCCTAAAATAATAAGCCCGGAAAGTTTGTGCTTTCCGAGCTTTTGAATATGTATGGCAGATGTTCGGCAAGTAGAAAACTATGAACCGGACTTCTGTCGGTAAATTAATAATCTGTGGCTGGTTTTATTGTAGTGCCATCTTATTTTCTGGCGCTCCGAAATAGCTCGGATGACTGTTGTCGGGATTTACTACGATGCGTTCGAGGACTATTTCCGGGTCAACCATATAAATCTTCAACTTATGCAGTCCGCCTTTGTTTATGTGTAGGCGGGTTGTCAGCCAACGTATATTGTCGAAAACTTCGTTGCGCATAAATTCGCCGTATCCTGTAAGTTTTATATCTGTTGCCGGTTTGGGCAGCGGTTTCAGATTTTTAGACATGGCAAGATTCTGCGGAGTGTATTCGTCAAATGTGTCAACGAAGCCTTGGCGGGCGTCGATTGTTATAGGGCTGTTGTTGTTGATTCCTATTGCCAGTCGTAGTCCGCGCTCTGGGTTAATGTCCTGAGTTGGCAGGATGCCTATGCAGACGGTTACGCTGTCAGTGTCAGGCAGCAGTACATTGTATTCAAGTTGTGCCGCTTTGTCTGTTTCAGATATTTTTGCCGTTACGTCGTCAGCACCCATACATCCTTCGCTTCTGCCTAAGTCGGGCAACATTGTCCATGATACTTTTGTCCCTTTTACATTGTTAGAGTAACCATATGCCGGAACGGAAAACTCGTTGCCTGCAAAGTTGCCGTAGAAAGGTTCTGTGGTTTCGGGCCTTTCTGCCTTTACTGCGTTTACGGTTATCTGTGACGACGATTTTCCGTCGCTTATGGTTATCGTTGCCGAATGTCTGCCGTTGTCGAGTTTAGTCCAGTCAACGCTTGCCATTATGCGCTCTTCAGTAGTTACGTTACCGCTGCTTTTGCTCAGTTTAACCCACGGCTTGTCGGCTTTGGCTGTAAACTTGAAACTGCTGTTGCCGCGGTTGAATACGTCGATGTAATACTCTTGGTCGAGCAACACGTCGAATGTTGGCAGCGTGTCCTTGGTTTCAGCCTTGATGCTGCCTTCAATGTTTACACCCATGCACGGTTTGTCAAGCGGCATTATGGTGAGCAACTGTGGCAGCGAGTCGCGCTCGGGCATATACCAGTGGGTGTAGCCTATGTGCTTGTCCGACATCATGTTCTTCCATTTGCCGTTGGCAAGTGTGTCGTTGTAATAGCGCGTCAGGCAACTGTCTTCTTCAAACAGTTTTCTTGCCGTTTCGGCACAGCTGTTAGCCAGAGGGCGCTGTTGTGCCGCATAGACATTGTTTCGTGTGGCGGCCGTGAACATCTGCGCCACTCCTGCCGAGGCAACGGCAGGGTAGTAGACAAGCTGAAAGAAGGCATCGTCATATTCTTTGGGTATCTGCCTGCGCAGGGCAATGGCCTTAGTCTTCAGCTCCTGCCACAGACTGTCCACTCTTTCAGTCTCGTGATAGTTGGCAACGCTGAATATTCCGGGACGTTGCACTTCTGCTTTTCTCCACAAGTTGTATTTCGGATAACGGCTTACGATGTAGGCAATATCAGATGCAAATGAGTCACCGAAGTTTTGTGCCGCCCATGCCGTGGTGTATTTATATGTGTCGTCGGCAGTAATGGCGTCAGGATTCCAGGCATAGCGCATGATGAAGTCAATAGGAATTTCCTTGGGTTTCAGGTCGCCTACGTTGATCACCCATAAGTCGTCAATGCCGGTTTTGTATGCCAGTCCGAGCTGTTCGCGCATTTTAGGTACTGTGGTTGTGTTCACCCAGCGGTCGTTCCATGGTCCGCCGTTCATGTCTACGTGGTAATAAAGTCCCATTCCGCCTTTGCGGTTGCGTTCGCGTTCGGGTCCGGTGCGCCTGATGTATCCCCAGTTGTTGTCGCAGAACAGCAGCAGCACATCGTCGGGAACATTAAATCCTTTGTCATAATAGCGTTGCACTTCGGTGAATATGGCCCACAGCTGCGGAACGTCTTTAGCGTCTTTTCCGTAAACCTTGCTGATGATGTTGCGTTGACTTGCAATCACTTCCGACAGCGTTTTCATGTTGGCTTCGTCGTCGCCTTTGCCCATTGCCACATCGCCGTCGCCTCTCATGCCTATTGTTATCATGTTGTCGTAATTCTTGTTGCGCTCAATTCCATAACTGAAAAACTTGTCAAGGTTAGCCTTATTAACGTTATAGTCCCACGGGCCAATCTTTTCGCGTCGTCTTGTATATTCTTTGTGGGCACGCATCATGGGTTCGTGGTGCGATGTGCCCATCACAATACCGTACATATCTGCCAGTTCGGGGCAACGCGGGTCGTCCTCGTTGAAAGCGCTGTCCCACATGGCCGGCCACAGAAAGTTTGCTTTTAGGCGCAGCAGCAGTTCAAACATGTGGACATACATGTCGGAGTTGATGCCTCCGAAACGTGCCTTTGCCCATCCTCCGAACGACGGCCATTCGTCGTTGATAAATATGCCGCGATATTTAACCTTTGGCGACGGCTGCACATATCTGCCTTGGCTTACATAGAGTCTGCTGCTCTTTCGTGCCGGTACATCAGCCCACCAGTACCATGGTGATACGCCAATCTTTTCTGATATGTCGTATATGCCGTATATTGTTCCACGTTTGTCGCTGCCCGCAACAACGAGATTGTTGCCGATGGTCTGTATTACGAACGATTCCCATTTGCCTTCAATGCCTGTAACATCGAGCTTTTTGCTCTTTATCAGCTTGTCGATGAGTTTGCTTTTTCCTATGGTGCCAATTATTACAGCGCCTTTTGCAGCTTTGTCGGTTACAGTAACCTTGGCTGTTGTTCCTGTAACCTTGCGTATGTCGTCGCCGAGGTCGGCAGCAGCCCTTCTTACGCCTTCATAGTCGGATGACGAGACACAGATATTGGCAGTTATGCCGTTTTCTGCAATGCAAAAAGCTCCTTGACATTTTTCACAGCTTATGTATTGTGGCACATTGCTTAGATATTTAGTGCTTACAGGTGTAGTGTCAGTTGCATTTGTTATTGTAGATATTGCTAAAAACAAGGTTGCAAATAATGTTTCTAATGATTTCTTTCCAAGCATGTTTGTCGTATTTATTGTAATGATGAAATCGTGTTGAAGAAACAGGTGAAATAAAAAAGAGTCATATAACACATTTTTGTATGTGGATATATGACTCCTTTTTCTTGCCTTATAAGGGCGGCCGGACTAATGTTGAAAACTGAAGTGTTGAATAGTTGATGTCCGGCTCACCCTTATTAACTTTACTAAAAATAAAGTTTATAGAAACATTATGTCTGTTTTTAATGATTCAGAATCAAAAGCTCATTAATATCCAGGATTCTGGAATTCAGCTCTCTCTTCGTCTGTCATTTCCATAGCGTCGAGCTGACTCTGTGGTATTGGACGCAGATAATACTCCTTCGGGATGGTTCTTGTATATTCTACAGGTTCAGTGTCTGTTGCGTTCATACCTGCGATATGATATGTCTTTGCACGTTCTTCCCATTTCTGTGTGCGTACAAGGTCGAACCAGCGGTGTCCCTCACCGAAGTATTCGCGGCTCAGCTCATCGAGGATATAGTCGATTGTAATAGTCTGAGGAGTTGCGTCTGTCATCTCCTTGCTGAAGTCTGCTACATAAACCTCGTTCTTTGCATTGCTGAAACTCCACTTTCCGGCACGTGCGCGGATAACGTTTATGAGGTCGCGTGCAGAGTAGCCCGGCTGTGTTGTTGCGCCTTTGACTGCAGCCTCTGCTGCTGCGAAGTAAAGCTCAGAGAATTTCAGAACAGGGAACGGACGGGTACTACCTGCGTTAGGCTGACCAACTGTTCCGTTGTTGTCTGTACGATAAGGACCAATCTTCCAAAGTGTAGGATATTTCAGACGGCTGATAGCTTTAGGTCCTACTACGTAGTCAGAGCGTCCAGGTAATACACCACCGCCTACAGAGTTTTCATTTCCATATACGATGTTAGGATCGTCATTGTCGATGAATGATAGAACAGCATCACCTACACCGATAGGTAAATTATTTGCGTTGAGAGCCTGAGTCAGTGAACCATAGTTAGCTTGGTCGAGATTCCAGTTAGCACGGAATACTGTTGTGAATGTACCATCGTAACGAGAGTCATGTGTCTTGTCGGCAAATGTATTATAGAATACTTCCTGAATAGGAGCCATACGTGTCCAAGGACGGCCGAGATCCTGTGTCGCTGCACGAAGTACCGGAGTGAACTTTGCACCATTGTCAGCTCTTGTAGCTGTCATGTTAGGATAGTTCCATGTAACCATCCATCCTGCAAAGTTGTCAGGAGCGGCACCGCTACCATAGCTGAGTGAACCTCCGTTGAACTCCTCGCTGTTCTCTGTGTGGTCTGCATAGAGTACGATTTCGCTGTTACGGTCGTTTGTACCAACGTTTACATCATAGAATGTAGGCTGGAGAGAGAACGGACCGGGGTTCTGAATGCCTTGCAGTGCAATGTCGTAAGCCTGCTGGAAATACCAGTGAGCATCGTGTCCGTCCGGGTCAACACGGTCGCATACAGGATATGTAGGGATGTCATTCGGATTCTCAAGCCACCATCCGTAAGTAAGATAAGCCTGAGCCAGAGCAATGCGTGCTGCTGTCTTTGTCAGTCCGCCTGTCAGACGTCCTGTTTCGGGCAGGTTATTGATTGCTGTGATGAGGTCGGGGAATATTGCCTTTGTGTAAACCTCAGGCACGGTGTTACGCTTTGATACACGTGTAGGTGATGTGTTGAACTTCAGTTCACCTGCACCGAGGTCGAGTGGCACACCTCCGAAAGTCTGAACGAGGCGGAAATAGTCGAAAGCACGGAAGAATCTTGCTTCGCTGATAAGGCTCTCAGACATTCCGGCAGCTTCACCGTTCTCGATGATACCGCTGGCTGAGTTGATGTATGTGAATACATTGTTCCACAAAGCATCAGAACGGCTTGACTGTGATGTAAGCGAGCCTACGCCAGACAGGTCGGCATCCTTAAAGTTTGCGTCGGCATCGTGGCCGTAAGTATATTCATCGGTACCAGTTTCGCAGATATTGTAATAATAAGCGTGTCCGTAAGTATCACGCAGATGCGAGTAGAGAGCGGTAAGACCGCCTTCGATACCCTCGCTTGTTCCGAAGAAACTCGGGTCGAACTTTGTACGCGGTTGCTCGTCAAGAATGTCAGAGCATGAAGCAAGCATCAATAATCCTAAAGAAGCTATACCAAAGTTCTTTATTTTCATTATAAGCGTATTCATGGTTATTTGTTTTTAGAAAGTAAGATTTATACCAAATAAGAAATTACGTGTAGAAGGAGTGTTGTAGCCGACAACAGGCAGTGTGTGTGAACCTGTGTAGCCTTCCATTGTTACAGCCATTGTGCTGCTATCATTACTCAAAGTGTTTGTTTCCGGGTCGAGTCCGCACTCGTTTGTGAACGGAGAGAACAGTACGAACGGATTCTGCACTGTGAAGTAAGCACGCAGTTTGCTTATACCGAAGTTCTTTACAGCCTTGAGTTTTGCAAAGTCGTAACCGAGAGTGATGGCACGTATCTTAAGATAGCCTGCATCGAAGTATCCGAGGGTGGTTCCGTATTTAGGATTATCGCTTGACATTATGCCGCCCGGTTTCGGGTATTTTGCGTCTGTGTTATCTTCTGTCCAGTAGTCAACATCAATCTGTCCGCGACGTCCTGACAGCATGTTCAGATAACCGTTAGAAGAGTGGAGAGTACTGATAAGAGTACCGCCGATCTGGAATGCGCCGATAACTGAGAAGTCGAAGCCTTTATAGCCTACTGTGGTGTTGAAACCTCCGATAAGATCCGGTTCCATATCCATAACTTGCATATCATCCTGATTGATCTGACGTGTAGGAGTACCGTCGGCGTTGTAGTCGCCTGTGTATTCAACCTTAATCATACCTACGTTGCCGCCCGGCTCAAGGATGTTAAGATAAGGATCGCCTTCCTGCCACAGACCAATCTTCTTATAGTCGTAGATAACGTCGATAGGATGACCTACGAACCAGCGGTTGCCTATATCCTCTGTTGCGCCAGAAGCAAGTGAAACAAGTTCGTTGTGGTTAACATAGAAGTTTAATCCTGCATCCCATGTCCATCCGTTCTTGTTGTCGATGATGACACCGTTCAAGCTCATTTCGAATCCCTTGTTGCGTGTCTTACCGATGTTAGCCATGTAGCTTCCTACACCTGATGTTGCAGGCAGAGATACGCTCAGCAGAAGGTCGTTGGTGTTCTGGATGTAATACTCCATTGTACCGCTGAGTCGGCCGCCGAAGAGTGAGAAGTCAAGACCGAAGTTCCATGTTGATGAATACTCCCATCCAAGTTCCTCGTTAGGCAGTGTAGAAACATAGTATCCGCGGAGGAATCCTGTGCTTGCCGGACCGAAGTTGTAAGGAC
>HF992655.1:46338-48669 GCA_000436695.1 Prevotella sp. CAG:1185
CGTGTGCTCAGTGCGCCGAGTGTTGAGTAGGGATCGATACTCTGGTTAGATGTCTCACCGTAACCTACACGGATCTTCAAGTTGTCGATCCAGTCGAGTTTCTGCATGAACTTCTCGCGTGAGATGTTCCAACCTACAGATACAGCTGGGTATGTATGCCACTGATGACCTTTGGCCAGGCGTGAAGAAGCATCAGCACGTACTGCTGCTGACAGCATGTACTTGTTGTCGTATGTGTACATTACACGGCCCATCCATGACATCAGTCCGCTCTGCCAGTAGTTCTGGTTATTTGGGTTGACTGAAACCTCGTCGGTTGCTGAGCCGATGTTGTAATACTGGAAGTATTCTGCCGGGATTCCGCGGCCTGACATATATGTGCGCTCAAATGTTGTCTGCTCTGCAGAGTAGAGGCCTGTCAGGTTGAGGTGATGTTTCTCGGCAAATGTGCGGTCGTAAGTAACAAGATTCTCAACAACCCAGTTTCTTGTTACGTCCTGCTGAACAGATGCACTGTTAATAGCGTCGGGGTTGGTGCTGTTGACACCTGTACCTGTGAATACGCCGTTCTTGGCTGAACGGTAGTTGAGACCTACGTTTACACGATAGCTCAGACCTTCAATCCATGGACATTTAACTTCTGCGAACATTGTGTTGTATGAACCGAGGCCCTTGTCTTCGTTGAGCCATACATCCTTCAGGTCTTCGGCAACGCTCTTTGTGAGTACGAATGTCTCGTCGAGAGGCATGTGTATTGTACGTTTCAGGTTGCCGTCAGCATCGTATGGAGAAGCAAGAGGGCTCATTGACAGAACGTTATATATGCTGATGTTGTTACCCTTAGTCTCATGATAGTTGGTGTTGGTAGAAAGACCGAAGCGGAAGTATTTACCAACACTCTGGTCGAAGTTACCTCTAATAGATATACGGTCGTAGCCCTGAGTAGGGATAACAGCCTCGTCGTGATAGTAGCCTGCTCCGAAGCTGTAGCTTCCGCCCTGAGTACCGCCCTGGATGCTTATGTCATGGCTCTGGGTGATACCTGTGCGGTAGAACAGATCCTGCCAGTCGGTGTCTGTATCATCGCTCTCGTCGAGTGAGTTGGTGTACAGTCCGGCATATTTACGCATTTCTGCAAATTTCTTTCCGTTCATCATAGGATATTTGTGGAATACGGTCTTGAATCCCACGTATGCGTTGTAGCTTACCTTGGCAGGTGAGCCTTGCATACCTTTGACTGTTGTGATAAGGATTACACCGTTGGCACCACGGCTACCGTAGATGGCTGTGGCAGATGCATCCTTCAAGATGTCCATCGACTTGATGTCGCCAGGGTTGATATCAGAGAGCTGACCCATGAACGGTATACCGTCCAATACAATCAACGGGTCGTTGCTGGCGTTAAGTGAACGCTGTCCACGGATACGTATCTGCATCTCGGCACCCGGTTTTGATGATGTCTGTGTCATGAGCACACCGGCAACACGTCCCTGCAGAGCCTGAGCTGCGTTGGTGGCTGCAATCTGGTTGAGCTCGTCGCCGGTTACGTTGGCAACTGAACCTGTTACAGCCTCACGTCTCTGTGTACCATAACCGATGACAACAACCTCGTTGAGTGAGTGCTTCTCTTCTTCGAGCACGATGCTCAGTTTTGTCTTGTTGTTGACCTTTACTTCTTTTGTGATGTATCCTATATATGATATTTCAAGAACATCATTAGGATTTGCCGAGATCTTAAAGTTACCGTCAATGTCGGATACTGCGCCTGTTGATGTACCTTTGATCTTGATTGTTGCACCTACAAGCGGGCCTTCGGCATCGCTTACGTTACCTGTTACGGTCAGTTTCTGTTGTACAGCCATAGCTGCGTTTCGCCCGGCAGTCTCTGGTGGTGCTGCCAGTGATACCGCAAAAGCATTGGAAACAGTGCAGGCTAATCCGAATGCCAGCACGATTCCTCGTAGATTTGATTTAGATTTAAAGTAATCCATAGTCTTTTGAGTTATCAAAGTTAAACATTAATTTAAAGTATTATTTTTTTTAAGTTTTCAGAATTATGCTTATTCTACATTATTATATATTGGCTTTCTTTTCCTTGTCTTTATGGCCGGCTGTATGTCTTGTGCCATGACATTTGTGTCTCATTAATATTTGTTTCAAGTATTTTTGCTTTGTTTTTTATGGTATTTTTGTTACGTGGCGATGTAAGTTTTTTTATAGTATTTTTTATAAAGTTTTCTACGTCGCAAAAATATAAATTAATATTTATAAATGTATTTCTTAATGTTTCATCAACGTTTCTTAATGTTTCATCAACGTTTCTTAATGTTT
>HF992656.1 GCA_000436695.1 Prevotella sp. CAG:1185
GATAAATTGAATTGATAGAACTCACCTTAAAAACCGAAAACCTATGAGAAAAGTAGATTTAAAGACCGGCAAGACTGAAATAATTTTCAGTGTTTTTCTTCTTTTGTTTGCCATAGAGCCGCTGTTCGCCGGCATGCCAATGGTGGATTATGCTGTTTGGGGATTGATAGTCTTGTGTATTGTGTTGCTGATTGTGTCCTTGGCAAGAAATTTGGCTAAGGATGCGCGCGGTTTCCTTTCGCGCTATACGTCAAGATCAGTTTTTTCGGTTGTAGATATTGTCATCAGTATTATAGGCGTGGCTGTAAGTTATGCGGTGGAGTCAAATTTGAATGCCTTTTGGATTTTCATACTTGTCCTTACTGTCATATCATATTTTTTGCCTACGCCAAAAGGAGCGAAAACAGAGTGATTTAAGACTTAATATCCATAGTGGTATACGCCTGAGGCGTGTCCGGATGATCATGTGGATTATTATAAAATGATTCATAATAGAAATGTGGGGCGGATTTTCGTGCGCTCAAGCATTATGACTGTCTTGGTTGGAACATAAATGTTAATTTATTAAAAACGATGTCACGATATGGCGTGCTGTACGTTTCATGATAAAAGTACAATCTAAAATTATTTTTATTATGAAAAAGATATTGTTCTTATTGGCTCTTCTTATGGCCATGGCTACAGCCGGAGCGCAGAATGCGTCGAACGAAAAGAGTTTTGTAGATAAATTGTATATAAATCTTGGAGTCAGTGCAGGAACGGGATGCGACAATGTACATCCGCTTACGCTCAATGCCGACATAGGTTATAAGTTTGTTCCGCGATTGTATGCCTTTCTGCATGGCGAGAGCATCTACGGCCACAGCGACGCCGAGGGACTGAAAACTTACGTCACTTCGCAGAATCTTGGTGGAGGTTTGGGATATACGTTCTATAAAGATGACGTTACGGCCATAGACCTTCGCGGTACGGTGTCGACGAGTGTAGGCAAAGCCGACTGGAAAAATGTTGCCTACGATCTTGGCGTTATGTTCAGGGTGGGGCGGGGCCCAATGAAGTTTGATTTCGGCGTAAGTTTCCGTCACATGAGTTCGCGTACAGCAGGCATTGGCTCATACAACGGCGCATTCTTTACACTGGGAGTGGGAATATGAATATAAGTGAAAGGTGAAAAGCGAAGAGTGAAGAATTTAAATGTTATCTTGTTACAAAAACGCTATGGTGAATACTTTGTATTGCATATATAGCAATAACGTAAATGTTCCGGCTGATTTATAGTCTGCCGGAACATTTGTATAATGATTTGATGTCAGTCTGCTGTTTTGTGAAAAGCGGAAAGACGAAAACAGAATCTTGTAAGATTAGTTCATGCAGAATTTGTCGATCAGCAAAAAGTTATTTTTGAATAAAGAAATAATGTTCTGCGTTTGCGACATTGGTAATTTTCTTAATTCTTAATTTTTACTTCTTAATTCAACTGAACAGCTCTTTTAGCACCTGGAGCGATTTAAGTTCGGGCAGTCCGGGCATGTGTATGCGGTAATAGCTTATTATGGCGTCGACCATCCTGTTGCGGTCGGTGTGCGACATGCGGTAAAGGTGCATCGTGGCATAGTTCATGCGCAACAGCAGACCAATCTTTTGGGCGTCGTCAGGCTCCAGTACGTCAGCGTGCATCGGGCGCTGACGGCAGAAACAGCTGCCCCTCATGTCGAACCAGTCGCCCGGCTCATAATTGTCGGTGTTAGGATAAAATCCGAGAAACCTTGAAAGTCGCATCATGAACACAATGTGGAAGTTGGCAAAGCCCTCGCCGCATCCGTCGAGCCACCTTATGCTGTTCTCAATATATGAGAATGTAGTAGGGTCGGTCTGTTCGCGGCGCGTTGTGCAGCGCAGAAACTCGGCCATGAACAGCGAAATGGCTGTCTTATACGGGTTGAACGGTATGGATGTGAATGGCACGGCTATGCGCGCGTCCTTGAGTCGCTGCAGGTTGGCGTTCTGCCGTATGTCTATGTCAGTGTCGAGAATGAAGAGCGGCTGGAAGTATTGTTTCTTCAGTTTGCCCCTTGCCGACGTCGGAATACGTATGATGCACGACGTTCTGCCGCACGATTCGGTGAGAAAATCAACAATCATCTGCTGCTCGCCGTATTTGAACGAATGGAGCACTATAGCCCTTGTTTTTGTTAGCATATCTGCAAAAATACAAGAATTTTATGGTTTTTGCGAAAAAAGTCTTGAAAAAGTTTGGAAGTTTAAAATAAAACCTCTACCTTTGCACCGCAAATTTATCACATGGTCCCTTCGTCTATCGGCTAGGACGAGAGATTTTCATTCTCTAAAGAGGAGTTCGACTCTCCTAGGGACTACTAACAAAATAAAAAGGAATAATAACAAAGATGGCAAATCACAAATCATCAGTTAAGAGAATCCGTCAGGACAAGAAAAGAACATTGCACAATAGATATTATGCAAAGACTATGCGTAATGCAGTGCGTAAGCTGCGCGCTATAACAGACAAGGAAGAGGCTCTGAAGCTGTATCCTAGTGTACAGAAGATGCTTGATAAATTGGCTAAGACCAATATCATCCACAAGAACAAAGCTTCTAATCTGAAGTCAAAGTTGGCGTGCCACATCAGCAAGTTAGGATAAGTTAAATTATAAATAAGAGACAATAAGGGCTGTAATCTTAATTGATTACGGCCCTTTTTTCTGTTGTATACAGCCTTTGTCCAATGGCCGTAACGGTGAATTGCAGATGAAATTATATTACGTTTCATGTGGCTGTTATGTGTGTGCCTGTGGCGTGTGGCCGGGGCTGTGGAGTGTGCCGTATGAGATGAACACTTAACAGTGTAGATAAACACCGCTATTTCACTTTTTTATGGTTAAAAGCCTTCGCAGTGTCGTGATTTTTTAGTATATTTGCACGATAATTTACATTGAAGCGAAATGGCAGAAAATCAAATCAACGAGAATAATTATTCAGCCAGTAACATACAGGTGCTTGAAGGACTGGAGGCAGTGCGCAAGCGCCCGGCGATGTATATAGGCGACATCAGCGAGAAGGGTCTTCACCATCTGGTGAACGAGACCGTAGACAACTCTATCGATGAGGCTATGGCCGGATTCTGTACCCACATAGAAGTTACTATAAACGAGGACAATTCTATAACCGTGCAAGACAACGGCCGTGGTATTCCGGTGGATGAGCACAAGAAACTGCATAAGTCGGCTCTTGAAGTGGTAATGACAGTGCTTCATGCCGGCGGTAAATTCGACAAAGGTTCATATAAGGTTTCAGGAGGTCTTCACGGCGTGGGTGTATCTTGTGTCAACGCATTGTCAACCCATATGCTCTCACAGGTGTTCCGCGACGGAAAAATTTATCAGCAGGAATATGAAAAAGGCAAGCCGCTCTATCCTGTAAAGGTTGTCGGCGAAACCGAATTGCGCGGAACCCGTCAGCAGTTCTGGCCGGATCCGACGATATTCACCACAACGGTATATAAATACGACATCATAGCGAAGCGTATGCGCGAGCTGGCATATCTTAACGCCGGCATAAAGATTACGCTGACAGACCTGCGTCCCGATGAGGAGGGAAAGACAAGACAGGAAGTGTTCCATGCAAAAGACGGACTGAAAGAGTTTGTGCGCTATATCGACCGTCACCGCACGCACCTGTTTGACGATGTTATATATCTGAAGACAGAGAAGCAGGGCATACCTATCGAGGTGGCTGTGATGTACAACACCGACTACAGTGAGAACATACACTCGTATGTAAACAATATCAACACCATTGAAGGCGGTACGCATCTTGTAGGTTTCCGCATGGCGCTTACACGTACATTGAAAAAGTATGCCGACAATGATCCCGTTATATCAAAACAGATTGAGAAAGCAAAGATAGAGATTGCTGGCGAAGACTTCCGTGAGGGCCTTACTGCCGTAATCTCAATAAAGGTGGCCGAGCCTCAGTTTGAGGGCCAGACAAAGACCAAGTTGGGCAACAGCGAGGTTACTGGAGCCGTTCAGCAGGCCGTTTCAGAGGCTCTCTCATATTATCTTGAGGAGCATCCTAAGGAGGCTAAGCAGATTTGCGACAAGGTGATACTGGCAGCAACGGCACGTATAGCTGCGCGCAAGGCGCGTGAGAGCGTTCAGCGCAAGAATCCTATGACCGGAGGCGGACTGCCCGGCAAACTTGCCGACTGTTCAAACAAAGACCCGAAAGAATGTGAGATATTCCTCGTCGAGGGAGATTCGGCAGGCGGCTCGGCAAAGCAGGGCCGCGACCGTTACACACAGGCTATATTGCCTCTGCGCGGAAAGATTCTTAACGTGGAGAAGGTTATGTGGCACAAGGTGTTCGAGAGCGAGTCGGTTATGAACATCATCCAGAGTATCGGCGTGCGCTTCGGCGTTGACGGCGAGGACGACAAGGAGGCAAACATCGACAAGCTGCGTTACGACAAGATAATAATAATGACCGATGCCGATGTCGATGGTTCACACATCGACACCCTTATCATGACTCTCTTCTATCGTTTCATGCCGAAGGTTATTCAGGACGGACACCTGTATATAGCCACTCCGCCGCTTTATCTCTGCACTTACAAGAACAAGGTTAAGGAGTATTGCTACACCGACCAGCAGCGCCAGGCATTCCTCGACAAATACGGCAACGGTGTTGAGGACGGCAAGAGTATACACACGCAGCGTTACAAAGGTTTGGGTGAGATGAATCCTGAGCAGCTTTGGGACACTACCATGAATCCTGAGACACGCCTGCTGAAGCAGGTTACGATAGAGAACGCTGCCGAGGCCGACGAGATATTCTCAATGCTGATGGGCGATGACGTTGAGCCGCGCCGCCAGTTTATTGAGCAGAATGCGACTTACGCAAACATTGACGCATAAAAATATAGGCAAAGTTCTCATAATGTAATATATTTAAAGGCGCGTAACCTGTACGATATGGCAGGTGCGCGCCTTTTTCGTTGTCTGTCCGTAAGTTTTCTGACGTAAGGATAACGGTGTGAAGGCTGCTTATATAGTTGCAATAAGCTCGCCCTCATGTCTGATGTATAGAAACTTCGTGCCGCACATTTCGGCTTCTTTTCCGAATGTCATGGCTTTTTCTCTTGCCGGCGGAAAGTGCATAGGTGCCAGATATGTTGTCTTTATGGTCTGAAGCCATTGGCGTGCGCCGCGTGCAAAGTCTGTTCCGAGGCGCGGGTCAACGGGAAACATAGCCAGGTCGACAGCCGGATATTCAGCCTTTATGTCGCGCAGCACAGCCTTGAAGTCGCCCTCCATCTTTTTAACTTCCTGTGGCGTTGACTCGTCTTCCCAATGCCAGTTGTTCAAGTCGCCTGCATGAAATATCTTCTTTCCGTCAGTCTCAAGCATGAACGACACTCCTGCGTCGGTAGATCCGAAGGCCTTTATTTTTATATATTCGTCGTTGTAAACGTCGCCTTTGCGCATAATAACGTCGGCATCGGTTCCTTTAGCTCTGTGGCGTCTTATTATGTCGCGTGAGAGTATTATCCTCTTATCTCCATTCGGCACGTTCATTGCTATTATTTCGGGGTTAAAATGGTCTTCGTGAAAGTGGCTTGCCATGAAGTAAACTCTTTTGCCGGTGTGTTCGAGCATTTTTTTCACATCGCCCTCAGGCGAATCTTTCCAGTAGTCGAATATCAGAACACATTGTTCGGTCTCAAGCATGAAGCAACTGTGGAAGATATAAGTAAGCTTAATCATAGTTTTTAGAGATATTAGCGATTTGTCATTGTCTTAAGTTTTCGGCCGTGACTGTTGCAGCCTTACAGTATGGTAGTTAATGAAAAAGGGCGGACTATGATGCCCGCCCCTTTATGTTGATTACAAATTGTTATTTGACAATTTTCTTTCCGTTGATGATATAGATACCTTTCTTCAGACTGTTGAAGTCTTTGCCCATATAGCGTCCGTCGATGCTGAAGATGCGGTTATCGTTAACCTTATTGTCGTTAACAGCACTGTTGATACCTGTTGTAGAGCCATCGCTTACACAAACCTTGTCGAGGTAGAAACGGCCAGAGCTTACATAGAATCTGAGCTTGCAAGGTCCGCTGCCTGTAATGTCAGCGCTGTATGCAGACCATGTGTTAGCTTTGAGCACGAATGTATTCTTAGACAGGGTGCCGTCGCCTTCCTGTACCTCAATGTATATGTTGTTAGCCTCGTTTGCATAAGGAGCAGCCTTAAACTGTATCTGGCATGTTCCGTTGATGGTAATCTCTGGAGTTGTTACGCTTCCGGCAATCATGCTTGAACCGTACTGTGCGCACTTGAGAGCCTGACGTGAACTTGTAGACTTCCATCCGTCGTTGTCGTATTGTACGCTGCCAGATGTTGTTGCGCTGAAGTTGCCGTCGTTTCCTCCCTGACCGTCACACTTGTCGAATGACTCGTAGAATATGTATGATTCAGGCAACTGATAGTCGTTGGTGTTGTTGTTCTCATTTTCAAATGTGAACGACATTGTGCCGTCGCCGTTTCTCGTGATATTTTTAACAGACTTGTTCATGTATTTTGAACCATCTGTGTTCATATTGTTAAGTGTTGCGGCAGGTGTAGAAGTGTTAGTCAGGCTGTTGTTGTATCCATAAGGATAGATGTCGCCGGCAGTGTTTCTTGAAGAAGGATCGTTGTCGGCAAGGAATATTGTGCAGCGCTGGCGTGATGTACTGTTTACAATATTCTGTCTCCATGCAGAGGCATCGAAGTCAACATGCAGGATAAGAAGTCCTGAGTTAGGCAGTCCCGCATCCCAGCCGGTGCGTTGTCTGTTCTCAAGCAGATAATACTCATCACTGTTGTTGTCGTTATATATGATGTATGCTTCACCTTTTTCAGAAAGTGGAGTCATGTTGTTTACACTGCAGTTCTCCTTGAGTTCTATAGGCTCAATCCATCCTGCGTACATACGCTCGTAACTTGTGTAGTTGGCTGGAAGATATCCGTTGCCGTTGTAGCTTCCCTGATCCATGATGTCCCATTCGCCCATACCATAATTGCCGCTGTAAGATGTGTCATACATATCGGCAAAACCAAGGCAGTGAGAGAACTCGTGGCATATTGTACCTATACCGTCAATGCATTCACTGCGGTTAGAAGTGTTTATGCCAAGCTCGCAGCTGCAGGCGTATGTGTCTATCTTAACGCCGTCAAGGGTGAGTGTGCGTCCTATGGCAGAACGGAGGTTCCATTCATGCGGCCATATAGTGTTGGGGTCGTCCCATGATGCCTCACCATGTCCGGCATACAGAATGAACACCTGATCAACCTCTCCGTCGCCGTCCCAGTCGTAGTCCTTAAAGTTAATATTTGCGTCAACAGACTTACATGCGTCCATAACCATTTCGCCTAATGCTGGACCGTTATCTTGACTTCCGTTGGTATGAGCACCATAATAAGCATAATTGTTGAGCATTGTTACAGGACCGGCGATGTCGAAGTCGAGTTCAAATTGTCCGTAGCTCTGTGCCTTAAAATAGTCTTTTACACTTCCGTTAAAGCCCATCTCGTTGAAGCCTTCTTCGTTTGCTATGCGATTGTAAAGTTCAGGCGTATGATCATCCCAGAACTTCATGTCGGCAAACTGTACAAGTATGATAAGACCTTTTTTCTTACCGACATATGGCTGATGATCTCCTCCAATGACAGCTCTTGTATCAATATTTTTTTTGTTACGTCGAGCAGAAAGTCTCAACTTATCTGCATTAGCCTTCATCTTATCCATGTCGGCAAGCTCGAAGAATCCCGTGTTGCTATTCTTGACGAACTTGCGTCCGTCTTCTGCCTGCCAGTAGTTGCAGAATTCATCACCACGTAATTCCACTCTGACTTCTGTTCCGTCAGCCATTTTCACCGTCTTCCAAAGTCCTCGTTTTGCAGGGACGGCAAACACCAATGTTGACATTAGTGCCATTGATAAGGTAAAAAAAAGTTTTTTCATATTTTATTGGGATTATTTATAATTGCAAATGTAGCGAATTTGGTTTTTATTTCCAAATAAAATTATCGTTTGTAGTTTAATTTAACATGTTAGATTCTTATTGGACATTTTTTTGCATATGGCAGATGATTTTATCTCATTCATAGACTATTCTCCGGAAAGATGTTTCATTTGTCTTGGATAAATGTATTTTTAGTTCACAAAAAGAAACTTGTTGGCCTGTAATTTGTAGGTTTTTTAGGCCATATAATTTACTTTTGCACCCACTTGATATACATTTTTTTACATAAAAGTGCGTTTTATGCCGTCTGTAGAATCTAAATGTCGGCGCCGTCGAGCAGATCTATGTATGTTCTGATGGCTTTGTCAATTTCGTTGATGCATATATATTCATCGGCAGAATGTGAGCGCGATGATTCGCCCGGTCCGAGTTTGAATGACGGAAACGGCATTAGTGCCTGGTCTGAAAGGGTGGGCGAGCCGAACGGTTTCATGTCCATTGTCATGCATCGTTTTATCAGCGGGCTGTTAGGACTGATGTGTGATGACGACAGGCGGAACGAGCGCGCCTTCAGTCCGCTCTTCATTTTGGACGAAAGAAAATTAAACACTTCCTCATTTTTATAATATTCGTTCGTTCTGATGTCTATAGTAAACTTGCATTCATCAGGTATGACGTTGTGCTGTGTGCCTGCATTTATTATTGTAACGTTCATTACCGTAGGGCCAAGCAGCTGACTCACCTTTTCAAACTTGTATTTGCGCAGCCATTCAATGTCGTCCAAAGCCTCGTATATTGCGTTGATGCCTTCGCCTCTTGCTGCGTGTCCCGATTTGCCTTTGGCTGTGGCATCTATCACCATCAGTCCCTTTTCGGCTATGGCTGGCTGCATGCCGGTGGGTTCGCCCACCATTGCCGCTGTTATTTCAGGCAGCATTGGCAGCACGCGTCTTATGCCGTTTTCGCCAGAAACTTCTTCTTCAGCCGACGCCAGCCATATCGTGTTGTAGTTCTGTTTATGCGAAGTTATATACCTGAATGTCTGCAGAAGTGCTACGAGACCGCCGCCACAGTCGTTGCTTCCCAGGCCATAAAGTCTGCCGTCGCAAATTTCAGGCACAAATGGGTCGCGTGTCCATGAGCTTACGGGCTTCACCGTGTCGATGTGGGCATTTAGCAGCAGCGTAGGTTTTGAACTGTCAAATCCGCTGCTTTTAATCCATATATTGTTGCCTTCGCGGCAATATTCATATCCGTATTCGCTGACAGTTCCGGCCATTATGTCGGCAGCTTTGCTTTCATCACGGCTTACCGATGGCGTGGCTATCAGTTTTTTCAGCAACTCTACGGCATCGTTCAGATATTCAGTGTATGTCATAATAGTTTAAAAGAGGTTGCGCCTCGTGGCTTATCATCAGCCTGTGGCTTGTTCATAATGTAATAAATTCAGCGCAAAGTTAATACAAATTGGCGTAAAAACAAAATGTAATCAAAACAAGTGTCAATTATATCATTCCTGTGTGTTGCTGTCTTTGTGTTGCGCTTATCAGCAGTGTTGCTGTCCGGTTGTTTATTTTGTCAATATAAATGTTTCATTTTAGATTGTTTTTTAAGGCAAAAAAGCCGTTTTTATTTTTGTATTTATGGTTATTTTAATATATCTTTGCAACTAACAAAAAACAATACGCTTATGCAGACAAGATGTCATCTTTCTGTTTTAATCCACGAACAGGCAAAGAAGTATGGAAACAAGCGAGTGCTTATTTATCGTGACTTTGGCGGAACTCAATGGAAGTCAGTGTCGTGGAAGGAGTTTTCATGCAAGGTGAGGCATGTGTCCAACGCTCTGCTGAATCTTGGTGTCAAGGTTCAGGAAAACATTGGAGTGTTTTCTCAGAACTCTCTTCAATATCTGTACACCGACTTCGGGGCATTCGGCATAAGGGCCGTCAGCGTGCCTTTCTATGCCACCAGCAGCGAGCAACAGATTCAGTATATGATTGATGATGCCCAGGTGCGTTTCCTCTTTGTCGGTGAGCAGGAGCAGTATGACAAAGCCCACAAGGTGTTTGCTCATTGTCCGTCGCTCGAACGTATTATCGTTTATGACAAGCGTGTTGTTATAAGTCCGAATGACAAAAATACAATATATTTTGACGAGTTTCTGCAGCTTGGCGCAAACAGTCCGCGCCAGTCGGAAGTAGAAAAGCTGTATGCCGAAGCTAACGATGACGACTTGTGCAATATTCTCTATACAAGCGGAACAACAGGCGACAGCAAGGGCGTTATGCTTACTTACGGGCAGTTTCATGCAGCATTGAGGGCTAATGATGAGGTGATACACGTAACCGAGAAAGACCGCATAATGAACTTTCTGCCTATAACTCATATCTTTGAGCGCGGATGGATGTTTCTGTGTCTCACTGAAGGCGCCGAGATTGTCATCAACACCAATCCCAAGGAGATACAGAAGTCTATGCGTGAGACTCATCCTACCTGTATGAGTTCGGTACCGAGGTTTTGGGAGAAGGTATATGCCGGCGTTAAGGATAAAATAGACCGTGCAAATCCTGTCAGGCGTAAGCTGTTTATGAAGGCTCTCACTGTCGGCCGTAAGCACAACATCGAGTATCTTAGCCGCGGCAAGCGTCCGCCGTTGGGCCTTAAAATGAAGTATGAGTTGATGAACAGAACACTGTTCGGCATTGTCAGAAACGAGCTTGGCCTTGAGCATCCCAACATATTCCCTACGGCAGGTGCCACGGTGTCTGAAGAGGTTGAGAGTTTTGTCCATTCAATAGGAATAGACATGATTGTGGGATACGGCTTAACAGAGAGCCTTGCCACCGTGTCGTGCGACCACAAGGGCGAGCCTTTCACCATAGGTTCTGTTGGAAAGCCCATACGCGGACTTGAAATTAAGATTGGTGAGAACGACGAGATTCTGCTCAAGGGTCCAACCATAACCAAAGGATATTACAAGCGCGATGCCCTCAACCGGGAGGTGTTCGACGAAGATGGCTTCTTCCATACGGGCGATTCCGGATATATTGAGAATGGCGAACTGTTCCTGAAAGACAGAATAAAAGACTTGTTCAAGACATCCAACGGCAAATATATTGCTCCGCAGATGATAGAGTCGAAACTCCTTGTCGACAAGTTTATTGACCAGATAGCCGTGATTGCCGATCAGCGCAAGTTTGTTTCTGCGTTGGTAATTCCTGATTATGCATTGCTTGAGGAATATGCACGCAACAATAATATAAGGTATGGCAGCCGTGAGGAACTTTGTGCCGATACTCGCATCAACAGGATGATGGCCGAGCGCATAGAGACCCTTCAGCAGCAGTTTGCAAGTTATGAGAAAATCAAGCGTTTCACCATATTGCCGAAACACTTCACGATGGAGGCCGGAGAACTTACTAACACGCTGAAGATAAGGCGCAAGGTGCTTAATAAAAACTATGCCGACATTATCAACAAAATGTATGAAGACGCTGAGGCTGAGCAGCAGGCTGCTTCTGAAAAATAATTTTAAATAACGAAAGTAACCAGATGATAACAAGTGATCAGTTGAAAGACGTGATGGAGCGTGCCGACGCACTGCACCATTATCTTGACATAGACAAGAAGAAAATAGAATTTGAGGAAGAACAGCTCCGCACACAGGCGCCGGATTTTTGGGACGACCCGAAGCGTGCGCAGGAGCAGATGAAGAAGGTAAAAGGCATTCAGCGCTGGCTCGACGGATATAAGGAAGTGCGCACTTGCGCCGATGAGCTGAAACTGGCTTTCGACTTCTATCATGAACAGATGGTTACTGAGGAGGAAGTTGACGAAGACTATGCCAAGGCGATTAAGGCTATAGAGGACTTGGAACTTAAGAATATGCTCCGCCAGAAGGAAGACCCGATGGACTGTGTTCTCAAAATCAATAGTGGTGCGGGCGGCACTGAGAGTCAGGACTGGGCTCAGATGCTCATGCGTATGTATATGCGCTGGGCCGAGGCTCATGGTCATAAGGTGACGATAAGCAACCTTCAGGAAGGCGATGAGGCCGGAATAAAGAGCGTAACCATGGAGATTGAGGGCGGCGAGTATGCCTACGGATATCTGAAGAGCGAGAACGGCGTTCACCGTCTGGTGCGTGTATCTCCGTTCAACGCCCAGGGCAAGCGCATGACGAGCTTCGCCAGCGTGTTCGTTTCGCCTCTTGTCGACGATACCATCGAGGTTTATGTCGACCCGTCAAAGGTCAGCTGGGACTTGTTCCGTTCAGGAGGTGCCGGCGGTCAGAACGTAAACAAGGTGGAGACAGGTGTTCGTCTGCGCTATCAGTATGTTGACCCTGACACGGGCGAGGAGGAAGAAATCCTCATCGAGAACACCGAGAGCCGCAAACAGCTCGAAAACCGCAACAACGCAATGCGACTGCTCAAATCGCAACTCTACGACCGTGCGATGAAAAAGCGCCTCGAGGCTCAGGCCAAGATTGAGGCCGGAAAGAAAAAGATAGAGTGGGGAAGCCAGATAAGAAGTTATGTGTTTGACGACCGCCGTGTGAAGGACCACCGCACCAACTATCAGACATCTGACGTTGAAGGTGTGATGGACGGCAAGATTGACGGATTCATCAAGGCATACCTTATGGAGTTCCCTGTAACCGACGAAGAGTGATTCTCTGTCGCATACTGCCTGCCGGAACCTGTTTCCGGCGGTTCGTTTATGCTCCATTATGCACCAGTGCGGCGATCAGTGTAGTCATGCTGCGCTGTGAGACGGTTGCCGTTGCATGCGGAATTTACAAGAATAAAATTTTAAAAACCTTAATATTTAAATATAATAGCTATGAGTCAGAACAGAAAATTACGTCGCGCAAGACGCGAGGCAGAGGAAGAGAAACAAGGCAAGAAAGTTGTAACATGGATATTTGCGGCATTGGTGATATTTGCCGTCATATATCTTGTTGTCTTGATGATAAACCAAATGTAATATGAGTGGTTTGGAGATAGAACGCAAGTTCTTGGTTCACAAGGCCGGCCGGCCGTATGCAGCTCAGGCGAGTTCGTCGAGCCGCATACGACAAGGTTACATCTGCAGTGAGCGCGGACGTACCGTAAGGGTGCGTATTCGCGACAACCGCGGATATCTTACCATTAAGGGCCCGTCTGACGACAACGGAATGAGCCGTTACGAGTTTGAAAAAGAGATAACCGTTGATGAGGCTGAGCATCTTATGGAGCTTTGCGAGCCTGGAATAATAGACAAGACACGCTATCTCGTCAACAGCGGCAATCATGTGTTTGAGGTAGATGAGTTCTATGGTGAGAACGATGGTCTGGTGATGGCAGAAGTTGAACTTCAGAGCGAGGACGAACCTTTCGTGAAGCCCGGCTTCATTGCCGACGAGGTTACGGGCGACCGCCGTTTTTATAACTCATCGCTCCGCAGTTCGCCTTTCAGTGTCTGGCGCGATACCTTGCCAGAAGAATACCGATAACGGCAGCAAGCGTTGCGCCTGTAGAATTGGCCGCAAAGTCGAGCCAGTCGCCGCTTCTTCTGCCTCCGGTGCAGTTTTCTTGCAGTATCTCTATCAGTCCGCTCATAAGTATCGGGGCTAGCCATGCCCATACAAACAGTTTCATTTTCTCTGGCACAGGGTGACGTCTGAGATATTCTATCCATATTGTTGTGCATGTTCCGGCATACATAGCGATGTGCACCCATTTGTCTATAAAAGCCACATGGTCGAGCGGAGTATGTGGCGGATAGCCAAAACACAAATACCATATAATGACCACGAAAATACACGAAAAAGGGTATTTTCTGATATATTTGCCAATATTTTTCATCTTTACTTTTATTTTTGCTGCAAAAGTATGATAAATTTTATAAATTTGCAACTGATTAGTTGCTAAATTATAAAGTAATGTCATCCCCCTTTTATGATGGCATCGCTGTCGTCACATGATTTATGTGCCGTAGTTGCCGGTTGACGGAGGGAAGGCGGATGCTTTTTTATAAAAAATCATACATTATGCAAACAGACAGAGCTAATTTCGGAAGTAAACTTGGAGTAATACTTGCCACGGCAGGCTCGGCAGTGGGTCTTGGCAACGTATGGCGTTTTCCATACATGGCAGGCGACCACGGCGGTGCGGCCTTTATCCTTATTTATATATGTTGCGTGTTTCTGCTCGGCATCCCGTGCATGGTCAGCGAGTTTATCATCGGACGCCGCGCGGCATCAAACACAGCCCGTGCCTACCGCTCATTGTCGGGCGGCACGCCCTGGGCCTTTGTGGGTTATCTTGGCGTGTTGACAGGTTTTCTCATCATGGGCTATTATGCTGTGGTGTCGGGCTGGTGTCTTCAGTATGTATTTGCCTCGCTGATGGGGCATCTCCACGGCTCGCCCGAGTTTTTCACCGGCTATTTCCAGACGTTTGAGAAAGACCCTTTTAAACCGTTGCTTTGGACGGTTGTCATCCTGTTGCTTACCCATTTCATTATTATGCACGGCGTGCGCGGCGGCATTGAGAAAGCTTCAAAGATGCTTATGCCAACGCTCTTTGTCCTGCTGCTCGTCATTGTCGGTTCGTCGTGCATGCTGCCCGGAGCGGGCAAGGGCATCTCGTTCCTGTTTAAGCCCGACTTTTCGGCTGTTGACGGCGACGTGTTTCTCGGTGCTCTCGGCCAGGCGTTCTATTCGCTCAGCATAGGCATGGGCTGCCTTTGCACCTATGCATCATATTTCAGCCGTCAGACCAATCTTATACGTTCAGCCGTACAGATAGGCCTTATCGACACCATGGTGGCCATACTTGCCGGCCTCATGATATTTCCGGCTGCCTTTTCGGTCGGCATCAATCCCGACTCGGGCCCCTCGCTTGTGTTCATCACGCTGCCCAACGTGTTCCAGCAGGCTTTCTCGGGTCTGTCGATAGTGGGCTATATCGTGGCATTGGCGTTCTACGCCCTTCTTGCCCTTGCCGCACTGACGTCGCTGATATCACTTCATGAGGTAAGCACGGCATTTATCCATGAGGAGTTTCACACCACGCGCAAGCGCGCAGCCATTATCGTAACATCGTTGGGAGCTGTAATCGGAGCAGTTTGTTCTTTGTCGCTCGGCAAGTTGGACATGCTCCAGATTGGCGGCCGCTCGCTGTTCGACCTGTTCGACTTCTTTACAGGACAGATAATGCTTCCTGTGGGCGGTTTCTTTACATGCCTCTTCGTTGGCTGGTATTTGCCGCATAAGATGGTTTACGACGAGTTTACCAACTGGGGCACCCTGCGCGGCAAGTTCTTTCACACATACCTGTTTTGTATAATATATATATGTCCGGTCTGTATCCTTCTGATATTCCTGCATCAGTTCGGACTAATCTAAACATCGGCTAAAAATAATGCATAACAATGACAGAGCAAATTTCGGAAGCCGTCTTGGCATAATCCTTGCCACGGCAGGCTCGGCGGTAGGGCTGGGCAACGTGTGGCGCTTTCCATATATGGCAGGCCATGACGGAGGCGCCGCCTTCATCTTGCTTTATCTTGCCTGCGTGCTTTTTCTTGGCATACCGGGCATGATAAGCGAATTTATCGTGGGGCGCAACTCGGCCACCAATGCCGCCCGTGCCTATATCAAACTGTCGCACAGCCGTCCGTGGGGACTTATAGGCTATATGGGCGTGTTTACGGGTATGATCATTCTGGGATTCTATGCCGTTGTGGCGGGCTGGTGCCTACAGTATTTCTTTGCGTCTATACTTGAACATCTGCAGGGAGACAAAGACTATATCATGAACTATTTTGCCACATTCTCGTCCAGTCCGTTTAAGCCGGCGGCGTGGGCTGTGGCATTTTTGTTTATAACCCATTACATCGCTTCTCACGGCATACGCGACGGCATAGAGCGTGCCTCAAAGGTTATGATGCCGACGCTTTTTGTCCTTCTGATAATCATCGTCGTAGCGTCATGCACTCTGCCCGGTGCGGCTGAGGGTGTGGAGTTTCTGTTCAAGCCCGACTTCACAAAGATAACGCCCAACGTGTTTCTCGACGCTCTCGGTCAGGCGTTCTTCTCGCTCAGCCTCGGTTCGGCGTGCCTTTGCACCTATGCGTCATACTTCAACCGGCAGACCAATCTCGGCAAGTCGGCAGTGCAGGTAGCCCTTATCGACACAATGATAGCCGTGCTTGCCGGACTGATGATATTTCCCGCGGCATTCTCTGTCGGCGTGAGTCCCGACTCGGGTCCGTCGCTCATCTTCATCACCCTTCCCAACGTATTTCAGCAGGCCTTTTCGGGTATGCCTACGCTCGGATATGTCATATCCGTCATGTTCTATGCCCTCATGGCTCTTGCCGCATTGACGTCCACAATTTCGATGCACGAGATAGCCACGGCATTCTTTCACGAAGAACTCAATCTGTCGCGCCGCGGCGGGTCATTGATAGTTACAGCCATCTGCTGCGTCATAGCCGTGCTGTGCTCGCTGTCTGTCGGTGCGGTGAGCGGTCTGAGCTTCTTCGGCAAGTCGCTCATGGACAGTCTCGACTTTATCACTGCACAGATATTCCTGCCGCTCGGCAGTTTCCTTACATGCCTGTTTGTCGGTTGGCACATACCTAAGCGCATAACAGTGTACGAGTTTACAAACCACGGCACACTTAAAGGCACCTTCTTCAAGGTGTATCTCTTTGCCGTGCGCTATGTGTGTCCTGCCGCCATAGCAGCCATATTCCTGCATCAGTTTGGCATCCTGTAATTATTCAGACGCAGAGTTGCGCGTGGAGCGCAAAACCTTTTTAATCTAAGTACTATGAGACGTTTTTTCTATTTACAACGTACCGACCGCCATCTTGTCGTGGCGGCATTGCTGGTGCTCATTGTGGCACTGGCCGGCGTGGGTTATGTCGGCATAAGATATCTGTCGACGCCCGATGGTGACAAACAAGTAGCGGCTGAAAGACATCAGCTGCACGGCAAGTCTTATTGTCGTCCACGCAGCGGCGGCAAAGGATATGCAGTGGCATCTGAGGTAAGGCTTACTACGTTTGACCCGAACACGGCCGACAGCACTCAGCTCCTGGCTCTCGGTCTTGCGCCGTGGCAGGTCAGAAACATATACCGTTACAGGGCTAAGGGCGGAGTCTACCGCACCAAGGCCGACTTTGCGCGCCTTTACGGACTTACGGCACAGAAATATAAGGAGCTTGAGCCGTATATACGCATTGAGGGCGACTTTCGTCCTGCTGCCGAGGTGTACGGCAAGAGTGCTGCAACAGCCACCGTTCGCGACACGCTGAGGTATCCCGTGAAGATAAAGCCGGGCGAACACATCGTGCTGAACACCGCCGACACGTCAGCGCTGAAGCGTGTACCGGGTATAGGCAGCGGCTTTGCACGGGCTATAGTTAGCTACGGGCAGCGGCTGGGCGGATACGTAAGCGTGGAGCAGTTGCGCGAGATAGGCAATTTTCCCGAGTCGGCTATAGCCTATTTCGTGGTGAAACATCCCGTGGTTAAGCGGCTCAACCTCAACAAACTGTCGCTGAGCAGCTTGCGCAAGCATCCTTACATAGGCTTTTATCAGGCGCGCGCTATAATAGAATACAGAAGAGTGCATGGAAAAATTAGTTCGCTCAACGACCTGAAACTCTGCAAGGACTTTACGCCTGAGGCCTTGTCGAGGCTGCGTCCGTATGTTGAATTCTGACATGATTACAGCTGTTTTAAGACCATAAAAATGCGTCTGCGTAACATATTGATATTCAATGCGTTGCAAAAGGCCACGTTTTAGGCTCCAAAAGGTGCCCTTTTGCAGTGTAAAAGACGGCCTTTTAGAAGCTAAAACGTGGCCTTTTAGAATACAGGTGTATGTGGGCAGTGCCTTGATGGTATGGCGATGCCGGTGCAGCCGATCAAAAATACAGATGAAAAACGTTAGCCGGTGCCCGATGGCGAGTGCCGGCTTTTTTCATGCTTCACTGTGTCGTCAGATATTTTCTGTATCTTTACGTTACTTCTTGCGATGCTGATTTTTGCCAACGTTGCAGGCTTTTTGATTATTATCGTTTAATTAATCAAAAAAAAGGAATAGCCCAATGTTATTCGGATTATTTTTTCTACTTTTGCAAAGTAGAAATTACAAAACACACATAATATATTAATAAACTACAAAACTATGGATTTAGTTCAGCAGATTATTGAGCGCGCTAAGAGCAACAAGCAGCGCATTGTACTCCCCGAGGCCACCGAGGAGCGCACTTTAAGGGCAGCCGACATGGTGCTGGCCGATGGTGTGGCAGACATTATTCTTATCGGTAACCCCGATGAGATTAATTCTCTGGCCGAGAAATGGGGTCTGAAAAATATCGACAAAGCTACTATCGTTGACCCTGAAAACAATCCTAAGAGCGAGGAGTATGCAGCACTGCTTGCAGAGCTTCGCAAGAAGAAGGGCATGACCATCGAGCAGGCCCGCGAGCTGGTTAAGAATCCTCTTTATCTGGGATGTATGATTATCAAGACCAACGGAGCCGACGGCCAGATTTCTGGAGCATTGAGCACAACAGCCGACACTCTTCGTCCGGCTCTTCAGATCATCAAGTGCACTCCCGGAATCACATGCGTAAGCGGTGCCATGCTGCTCATCACAAAGCAGCCTAAGTATGGCGAGAACGGCGTACTCGTTGTAGGCGACGTAGCCGTTACTCCTGTTCCCGATGCACAGCAGCTGGCTCAGATAGCAGTATGCACAGCCCAGACAGCCAAATCAGTTGCTGGCTTTGCTGATCCGCGCGTTGCAATGCTCAGCTTCTCTACCAAAGGCAGCGCAAGCCACGAAGTTGTCGACAAGGTGGTTGAGGCTACAAAACTGGCTAAGGAGCTTGACCCGGCTCTCAAGATTGACGGTGAGCTTCAGGCAGACGCAGCCCTCGTTCCTTCAGTAGGCGAGAGAAAGGCTCCCGGAAGCGAGATAGCAGGCAAGGCCAACGTATTGGTATTCCCATGCCTCGAGGTTGGAAACATTTCATACAAACTGGTTCAGCGTCTTGACGACGCCGTAGCCCTCGGTCCTATCCTCCAGGGTATCGCCCGTCCTGTTAACGACCTCAGCCGCGGCTGCTCAGTAGACGATATCTACAAGATGGTAGCCATCACCGCATGCCAGGCAATGGATGCGAAAGCATAAATAACCTTTATCAGGAGTTAAGGAGTTAGGAAGTTAAGGAGTTAAGACATTAGCCTATGACGTTTAGGTTTGAGGATATATTGGCATGGCAGAAGGCTTATAATTTTGTCTTGCTGGTATATAAAGCCTTGGGCAATTATCCGAAAGATGAAAAATACGGATTGTGCTCGCAGTTTCAGCGCGCTGCCGTATCGATACCGGCCAATATAGCCGAAGGATATAAGCGCGTGGGCAAGGCTGACAAGCTGCACTTCCTCAATTTTGCGCAAGGCAGTCTGGAGGAGTGCAGGTGCTATCTGCATTTGTCGAAAGACCTTAGCTACATATCGGAAGAAACGTATAGGAGTCTTTATGCAAGTCTTGAAGAAACAAGCAAGCTGCTCAACGGATATTGCAAAGGCATAATAAACAACGCTTTTCTGCAATAGTATGCGGCATCATCGCAGCAAGACCATTGTCTTAACTCCTTAACTACATAACTCCTTAACTCCCTCAAAAATAAATAACGACATGAAAATTTTAGTATTAAACTGCGGCAGCTCGTCTATCAAGTATGCACTTTACAACATGGACGACAAGTCTGTCATGACATCAGGCGGAGCAGAGCGCGTTGGTCTCGACGGCGCTTTTGTTAAAGTTAAACTGCCTAACGGAGAGAAAAAACAAATAATGCACGACATCCCGGAGCACACTGAGGGAGTGAAGTTTATCTTCTCACTGCTCACTGATCCCGAGATTGGAGTTATCAAAGACCTTAAAGAGATAGACGCCGTTGGTCACCGTATGGTACACGGAGGCGAGAAATTCAACAAGAGTGTTTTGCTGACAGACGAGGTGCTCAAGGCTTTCGAGGCTTGCATCGACCTGGCTCCGCTGCACAACCCGGCTAACCTCAAGGGTGTTAAGGCCGTAAGCGAGCTTATGCCCGGTCTGCCTCAGGTTGGCGTGTTCGACACTGCCTTCCATCAGACAATGCCCGCACACTCATATCTCTATGCCATACCTTATGAGCTTTATGAGAAATATGGCGTGCGCCGTTACGGATTCCACGGAACAAGTCACCGTTATGTTTCACAGAGAGTGTGCGAGTTCCTTGGCGTAAATCCTGCCGACAAGAAGATTATCACCTGCCATATAGGTAACGGAGGCAGCGTTGCTGCCGTTGACGGAGGCAAATGTGTTGACACATCTATGGGACTCACTCCGCTGGAAGGACTCATGATGGGCACACGAAGCGGCGATATCGACGGCGGTGCCATAACATTCCTGGAGAAGAAACTTGGTCTCGACGCTGACGGAATGTCTAACCTGCTCAACAAGAAGAGCGGTGTACTCGGCATTTCAGGCATCTCTTCAGACATGCGCGAGATTGACACAGCCGTAGAGCAGGGCAACGAGCGTGCCAAAATAGCTCTCGACATGTATAACTACAGAATAAAGAAATACGTTGGTGCTTACGCTGCTGCCATGGGCGGATGCGACATCATCGTGTTCACTGCAGGTGTAGGCGAGAATCAGTATTCTATGCGTGAGCAGGTTTGTGCAGGTATGGAGTACATGGGCGTTAAGCTCGATGTTGAGAAGAACAAGACTGTCCGTGGTGAGGAAGCCATCATCTCTACTCCCGATTCTAAGGTTACGGTATGCGTAATACCTACCGACGAGGAGCTGATGATTGCAACAGACACAATGAATCTGCTGTAAGCTTCATACGGATAATATATAATAAAAGGTGAGAAAGCATGTGCGTCTGATATGTCATGACGCCGTCTTTTTCACCTTTTTTATTTGTTGAGGCTTGCGCCCCGTGCGTGTTGTCGTTATTGTTGCTGCATGCCGTAGTGCCGCATGCAGCCTGTTGTGTGCCGTCAGAACAACTGCCGGCTTATGGCTTGCTTTCGCCTTCAGCGTATTCTTCGAGGAACAGGTGTTCGCCGTCGAACACAACGTAGGTGAACTGCCATATCCAGTCGCCTATAATCATCATCCTTGTCTTGCGCGACAGCATCAGGTCAAGCTCAATGTGGCGGTGACCGTAGATGAAATAGTCGATGTCAGGATGAGTCTTCATATACTTCTTGGTGTATGTCACGAGTGCCTCGTTGTTTTCGCCCTGGTATGGCGGCTCCTTGCCGTCGGCACGTTTCATGCGGCTGTGTTTGGCCCATGTCAGTCCGAACCATACGCCCCAGCGCGGATGCAGCGCGCTGAACATGCGCTGGCATACATGATTATGGAACACGCGGCGTATGAAGTTAAACTTCGGGTCGTGGTCGCCCAGTCCGTCGCCGTGTGCCATGTAGAATATTTTTCCGTATATGTCAACCGTCGTAGGTTTTGTGTGTATTATCACTCCGCACTCCTCTTCAAGATAGCCGTACATCCAGATGTCGTGGTTGCCGGTGAAGAAGTGCACCTCCACGCCCATGTCGGTAAGTTCAGACAGCTTGCCGAGAAAGCGTGTATAGCCTTTAGGCACAACATATTTGTATTCGTACCAAAAGTCGAACATGTCGCCCAGCAGATATATTGCCGCGGCCTTGTCCTTTATCTCGTCAAGAAACCGCACAAGCCTGCGCTCCTGAGTGCGGCCGTGTTCGATGGCCAGCGAGCCCAGATGTGCGTCCGACAGTATGTAGACATTCTTTCTCATGGCGCAGATGTTTTTGATGTTTAAGCTATGTTTTTATTCAAGTCCCAGCTCCAGCTTAGCCTCCTCGCTGAGCATGCTCTGGTCCCACACAGGTTCGAACACGAGGTTCACCGTGGCCGACTTTACTCCTTCAAGGCTGTCAACCTTCTGCCTTACGTCCTCGAGGATGAAGTCTGCCGCCGGACATGTAGGTGCCGTGAAGGTCATGTCGATGTCCACGGTGGCGTCGTCTTTAACGTCAATCTTGTAAATCAGTCCGAGGTCGTATATGTTTACGGGTATTTCCGGGTCGTAGACTGTCTTGAGCACATCCACGATTCTTTCCTCTATGTTTGTCTTTTCTTCTTGAGTCATGATTTTTTCTTTTATTATTTTATGTTATTTTCAGCACGCCGTACAAGCCGTGCAGCCCCTTAAGTCTGCCTTTTATGGCATAGGATAATACAAAGATAGGTGAAAAAAAGCGTATAACAAAATTTATGCTGCTTTTTTATGTCCGTGTGTTACTTGTTGCACGATTACAATAGCTTTTCCTTTTAGGTTGCGTCACCCTACTTTAGGCTTTGCGGCATAGATGTCTGCCGCCGTCATAATCCTTTGCAAATCGGCTTTAATTTCTTTGTCAGGATTATTCTTCGGGGTAGTGTAAAAGTCGCTTATGATGTGTAATTTTGTTGTTTTTAAATAGTTTTTCTTATGTAAGGGCTGTTTTAAACGGCAGTATTTACAGCCGTCCTTCCTCCGAATAGCTGTAATATCGTCCGTCTGTGATTATCAGGTGGTCGAGAAAGTGCAGTCGCATTATCTCGCACGCTTTCTTCATGCGCTGCGTCAGCCTGTCGTCGTCGCCGCTCGGCATTGGGTTGTTGCTCGGATGGTTGTGGCAGAGCACCACGATGGTGGCGTTGCACAGCAGCGCGTTCTTTATCACTACGCGTATGTCCACGGCTGTCTCGGTTATGCCGCCGTGCGACAGCTGCATGTGTTTTATCAGCTTGCAGTTTTGATTCATCAGCAGAATCCATGCCTCCTCTTCGCTCAGATCCTGCATCTTTGGGTGCATAAACTCGTAGATTGCCGCTGCCGAGTCGAGCCTCTTGCGCTCTTCTGCCTTCTCGGCCTGTCGGCGCTTGCCCAGTTCGCAGGCTGCCAGTATGGTTACGGCCTTGGCCGGTCCCAGACCTTTGTATTTTCCGGATGTGAGCTGGTCGATGCTCATTTTGCCGAGAGAGTTAAGGTTGTTGTTGCAGTCGTTGAGCACTCTCTTCATGAGGTCTACCGCACTTTCTTCGGGCGAGCCCGAGCCTATGAGTATAGCCAGCAGTTCGGCGTTCGACAGCGCCTGTGCCCCGAGCCGCATCATCTTTTCGCGTGGCCGGTCGTCCTCGGCCCATTGGTTTATGCTTAGTTTTGACATATTGTTTTTAATTGAGAATTGAGAGTTGAGAATGGAAAATTATGATTTGCCTTTTTGATTCTTATGGTGTCAGTGTGTTTTAAGGTTATTAAGGTAAAGAAAAGATGCGTATGTCGATTGCATAAATTAGATATGCAGCTGGTTGCTGTCAGCATATTGTTTTTAATGAAGAATTGAGAATGAATAATCAGACTATATCAATATTATACCTTCAAAGGTAATCATAATTTTCCATTCTCAATTCTCCATTCTCAATTATAAAAGTTTTTCTCGAATGCATGGAATTCGTCGTGTTTAAGCACGCAGCGTTTCCACCATGCAGTGATAAATCCGCATCCGTAGCCGAACAGCTGGATGAACGATGCAGGTATGCTGAGCAGTCCTACCTTAAAACTGCGGTTGCTTATTGATGAGTCGATGAGTATCAGCAGGCAGTAGAGAAGTATCGGAAGCCACGGTCCGGCGCACAGCCAGTACCACTTGTCGATATTGTCGTATTCCATCAATACACGGCCTACGGCTGATATAAGCACCAGTGCCGTTACGCCTACGGTGAACACCGTCGGCAGCATGTGAACTATTTTGAGCGATTCGGGATACTTCTTATATAGATTAATGCGCGCTATTCCGCTGTTGAACACCTGTCGGTAGAACTTGCGGAAGTCGGTGCGGCGCTTGTGCCATACCCATGCGTCAGGGAACAGGCGGCAGTTGCAGCCAGCCTTGAATATGCGTATGCTGAAGTCGATGTCCTCGCCGAATCGCATCTTTGAGAATCCTCCCAACTTTAGATAGACGCTGCGGCGTATGCCCATGTTGTACGAACGGGGGTAAAACTTGTCAAGCTTTTTCTTCCCTCCTCTTATGCCTCCTGTGGTGAAAAAGCTTGTCATAGAGTAGCTTATGGCTTTCTGCGTGTCGGTGAAGGAGTCGTGTGCGCGGTCAGGACCGCCAAAGGCGTCGGCCCCGGTCTTAGCCAGTTCGGCGTCTACGGCAGCTAAATATCCTTCGGGCAGCACCACGTCAGAGTCGAGTACAATGAGATATTCTCCTTTAGAGCGCTCCGCGCCATAGTTGCGGCTTTGTCCAGGGCCGCTGTTCTTCTTCATAAAATACTGTATGTCGAGCGCTCCGCTGTATCCGTCGCATACGCTCTTGCATGTGCGTGTGCTGCCGTCTTCAACGATAATCACCTCAAAGTCTTTCACCGTCTGTGCCGTAAGGCTCTTCAGCAGTTCGTCAACTTCATCCGGACGGTTGAACACCGGTATGATAAAAGAATATTTCATTTGTCTTGCAAGGTTAACTGTTACTTAATATGTGCTCCTTTTTATATCGGAGAATTATAAACGGCAAGGAGCCAAACCTTCAGTAAGGAAGCCGCGTCATAGCATATCTGCGGCCGCCGTACAGAAGCTTTGGCTCCTTGTTTTCTTATGTCCTCAACGTCAGGTTGAGCATGCTTACTCCTTTACGCGGCTCAGATAGCTTCCGTCGCGTGTGTCAACCTGGATGAGGTCGCCTTCGTTGATGAACAGCGGAACTCTAACCTCAACTCCTGTCTCGAGTGTAGCGGGTTTAGTAGCGTTAGTTGCTGTATCGCCCTTGATGCCCGGCTCGCTGTGCTTAACGCGCAAGTTGGTCTTAACAGGCATCTCAGCATAGAGGATAGTTCCGTCAGTAGTATCTGTTACAACCTCAACGATGTCGCCCTCTTTCATGAAGTCAACGCCGATGATAGAATCCTTGGCGATAGGAATCTGCTCGAAAGTTTCCTGGTTCATGAAGATAAGACCTGTCGGGTCCTCATAAAGATACTGATAAGGACGGTGCTCGATTCTTACGTCTTCGAGCTTGAAACCAATCTGGAAAGTGCGCTCCAGAACGCGGCCGTCGGTTACGTTCTTCAGCTTTGTGCGCATAACGGTGTTTCCTTTACCTGGTTTAACATGCTGGAAGTCGATGCAAATCCATACCTGATTGTCCATGCGGATGCATGTTCCTTTTTTAATTTCCTGTGAGTTAATCATTGTTCGTAAAATATCAATTTATTGTTGTTTCCTGTTTAAGTGTGGGGTGTCGCATTTCCCCAAGCGGCTGACTTGTTGTCCGCTCTTAAGCCATGTAATGTTGTAAATATTTGGCTTTCAGGGCGCAAAGTTACGATTTTTTTAGAAAAAAACATAAAAGTTCGACCTAAAAAACGCTTAATTCTTGGTTATTTAAAAAGAAATGTGTACTTTTGCAGCCCAAAGCGTGGAATAAAATAACAATAAAATAATTAAATAAGATGAAAAGAACATTTCAGCCGCACAACAGAAAGAGAGTGAACAAGCACGGTTTCCGTGAGAGAATGGCTACAAAGAACGGCCGTCGCGTGCTTGCAGCACGTCGTGCAAAAGGGCGTAAAAAGCTTACAGTTTCTGACGAGAACCATGGTAAATAATCAGGCACTTTGAAGAAATTAAACGGGAAAAGAGAAAGAAGTAAAGTAATATCTTTGCTTCTTTCTCTTTTTTTTATACCTTTGCAGAAAAACCTACGACGTAGATGAAGACAAAAGATTTCTTCGGAAAAATCTTTAGTTTAAAGCTTTGGGCTAACCTCTTTGCAATGCTCTTGGTTGTTGTCCTGCTCTGCTGGGGCGTGAAATTCGGCATTGATATTTACACTCATCATGGCGAGAAGATAAAAATTCCGGATGTGAGACGTATGCTTTTTGCTGATGCCGAGCACGTGCTCAACAACAAGGGGCTGCAGATTGTTGTCAGCGACACGGGATACGTGAAGACGCTGCCGCCCGACTGTATTCTTGAACAGTCGCCCGAGGCAGGCAAGGAAGTAAAGTCGGGGCGCATAATTTATGTCGTTATCAACTCGTCGAGCTCACCAATGCTCACCGTTCCTGATATCATCGACAACTGCTCTTACCGTGAGGCGAGGGCCAAGCTGATTGCTATGGGATTCAAGGTCGGTCCGACAGAATATATTCCGGGTGAGAAAGACTGGGTTTATGGACTGAAGGCCGGAGGCAGAAGTCTGCACAATGGCGAAAAGGTGTCGGTAAACGATATGCTCATCCTGCAGGTCGGTGACGGAATGCGCGACATGAACGACTCGATAATATATGCCGATCCTGACTACTATTATGACGAAGGGTCCGATTCTTCGGCGCATAACGGATACACAGATCCTTCCGTACAGCACGGCTCTACTCAGGAGGGCGACGTGGATGAATTTGAGGTGGTTACAGGTCCGGAATAATTTCTGCTGCCGTGTTTGGGCGGACAGAGGTGCCGCCTGAGGCTGATAAAACGAAAAATTTATATGACAGACAATTATATAGAGGAACTTGAGGACGACGAGCAGCAACAGCTCTACGAACATCTGCGCATTGTCGTGGACAAGGGACAGGTGCCCTTGCGCATAGACAAGTATATGTTCGAAAAACTGCAGCACACAAGCCGTAACCGCATACAGCGTGCGGCTGATGCCGGATTCGTTCATGTCAACGACGTTCCGGTGAAAAGTAACTATAAGGTTCGTCCGCTCGATGTCATCACTCTGATGCTCGACCGTCCGCAGTATGACAACACCATTGAGCCTGAAGATATTCCGCTTGATGTAGTTTATGAGGATTCTGAGCTTATGGTTGTCAACAAGCCTGCCGGACTTGTGGTGCATCCTGGCTGCGGAAACTATCACGGCACGCTGGTAAATGCCATTGCATGGCATCTGCGTGATATGCCTTCATACGATCCGAACAGCCCAGAAGTGGGACTCGTCCATCGTATAGATAAGGACACAAGCGGCCTTTTGGTCATAGCCAAGACACCGGACGCAAAGACAAAGCTCGGCGTTCAGTTCTTCAACAAGACCACTCACCGAAGCTATAACGCAATGGTGTGGGGCAATTTTACTGAGGATGAGGGCCGTATAGAGGGCAACATAGGGCGCGACCCTAAGGACCGACTGCGCATGGCTGTGTTTCCGCCCGACTCAGAAATAGGCAAACCTGCCGTGACACATTACCGCGTGCTTGAGCGTTTCGGCTATGTCACTTTGGTTGAATGCATACTTGAGACAGGCCGCACCCATCAGATACGTGCCCACATGAAGCATATCGGCCATCCGCTCTTCGGCGACGAGCGCTACGGCGGCACCGTAATACTGCGCGGAAACCGCAGCGGCAGCTACAAGCAGTTTATCGAGAACTGCCTGAAGATATGTCCTCGTCAGGCGCTTCATGCCCGTACACTTGGCTTTGTGCATCCCAAGACAGGTGAGCAGCTCGACTTCACCTCGCAGCTTCCTGCCGACATGGAACAGCTGATAGGGCGGTGGAGAACTTATATAAATGGAAACGAATTTAAATAAAAATATTGTATGAAAAATTTAAAGAGAACGATTGCCATCGTGTGCGGTGGAGATTCTTCAGAGTATGAGGTATCATTGCGCTCTGCACAAGGCCTTTACTCTTTTTTTGACAAGGAACGTTACAATGTGTATATTGTCGTGGTAAGAAACCTCGACTGGCACGTAAACCTTCCTGACGGCACTACGGCCCGCATTGACCGTAACGATTTCTCCTTCATGGAGAACGGTAAACTGGTGCAGTTTGACTATGCTTACATCACCATACACGGCACTCCGGGCGAGAACGGAATCATGCAGGGATATTTTGAACTCGTGCATGTGCCTTATTCAACAAGCAGAGTGCTTGTTGAGGCGCTCACTTTCAACAAGTTTGTGCTTAACCAATATCTGCGCGGTTATGGCGTGAGAGTGGCCGACAGCCTGCTTATACGCAAGGGATATGAGGAGATTGTAAGCGACGACGAGATTGAGCAGCGCATCGGTATGCCTTGTTTTGTAAAGCCGGCAGCCGACGGCAGCAGCTTCGGTGTGTCTAAGGTGAAGAACAAAGACCAGCTTGCACCGGCTATCCGCAAGGCTATGCTCGAGAGCGAGGACGTTATGGTAGAGCGTTTCATCGAGGGAACAGAGATATCAATAGGCTGCTATAAGACACGTGAGAAGAGCGTTGTGCTGCCCGCAACTGAGGTTGTTACACAGCATGAGTTCTTTGATTATGATGCCAAATACAACGGACAGGTTCAGGAGATTACTCCTGCTCGTCTCAGTGAGGAGACCACAAAGCGCGTAAATGAGATTACAAGCCAGATTTACGACATTCTTCACTGCAACGGCATCATCCGCATCGACTTCATAATAAGCCGCGGAAAAGGCAGCGACGGTCAGGATGTTGACAAGGTGAACATGATCGAAATCAACACCACTCCTGGCATGACAGCCACCAGCTTCATACCTCAGCAGGTTAAGGCTGCAGGTCTTAACATGACCGACGTGCTTACTGACATTGTTGAAAATCAGTTCAGATAATATTCTGAAATCTTTTCAGTATACGGTTAAGAGGGTCTCTTGTAAAGGCCCTTTTAACCGTTTGATAAACTAACCATAAAATTTTTGTATACTATGAAAGTTCCGGTTGAGTTTGACGAAATACGGCCTTTTGAGCCGGAAGAGTTGCCCCAGGCCTACGACAGGCTGTTGGCAAACCCTCAGTTCAGGCAGGTTTTGAACTTTGTACTGCCCGGTGTGCCTCTTGAAATGATTAAAGAGAAGATGCACGCATGCAAGACTAATCTTGATTTTCAGTTGAATTTCTGCTATGGCTTTTTGCAGAAACTTGTTGATAAATACACCAACGGGTGTTCCATGGATGTGTCATGCCTGGATACGAGCCGCAGATATACCTTTGTGAGCAATCACCGCGACATCGTTATCGACCCTGCTTTCCTTGGCAAGGGACTCATCGACAACGGATTTAAGACCACCTGCGAGATAGCCATAGGCGACAATCTGCTCTCGCTTCCGTGGGTTAAAGACCTTGTGAGGATAGACAAGACATTCATCGTAAAGCGCGGACTGTCACCTCGTGAAACTTTGGCTGCAAGCAAGGTTATGTCTGATTATATGTATTTTGTCATGGAGCAGAAGCACGACAATATGTGGATTGCACAGCGTGAGGGGCGCGCCAAGGACTCTGACGACCGCACACAGCCTGCAATATTGAAGATGATGGCCATGGGAGGCGGCAAGGACAGCATAACCGAAAAGCTGAAAAGGCTGCACATTGTGCCACTGGCAATATCGTATGAGTTAGACCCGTGCGATTTTCTCAAGGCTCAGGAGTTTCAGCTTAAGCGCGATATTCCGGGCTGGAAGAAGTCGGCTCAGGATGATGTCGTCAGCATGCAGACCGGCATAATGGGATATAAGGGCCGTGTTCACTATCAGTGCGCGCCATGCATAGACGACTGGCTCGACACGCTCGATCCGGATACGCCCAAGACAAAGATATTCGACATCATTGCGGAGCATATCGACCACGAGATTCACCGCAACTACAGGCTCTATCCGTTTAACTATATTGCCCTCGACACACTTGATGGCAACAGCGCACACGCCGACAAATACACTGATGAGGACAAGGCAGCGTTTGATAAATACATTGCCGGACAGCTGGCAAAGATAAATATTGAGAACAAGGATGAGGCATATCTCCGCGAGCGTATCCTCACGATGTATGCCAATCCGGCTAGAAACTTTATAAAGGCTTCAGAGTGAAAATAAGATGTTTTTTGATGCTGTTGCCGCTCATGGCGCTGTTTGTGTCGTGCAGCAGCGAAAGCTACGAAACTGGCGACGGCAGTCTGTCGTATATGGTGGCCGACTTTGTTGAGGCTGAAACCGACGCGTCGTCTAATGTGGTCAGCATTATGACCGACCGCGACGAGCGCCTTTGGCTTACACGGAGCGTGAAGCTCGAATGGGCAGAAAAGCCCGATACGGCTTATCGTTCACTTATATATTATAATAAGGTTAAGGACGATAACGGCACGTATGTGGCCGAGCCTGTGGGTGCAACCCAGGTGCTTACGCCTACTGTAACTGATGTGGCTGACATAAAAGACGGCATGAAGATCGACCCGGTGATATTCGAGAGTGCATGGAAAAGCCACAACGGCAAATACATCAACCTCGATCTTAGTGTTAAGACCGGCACCGTTGACGGCAAGTACGGACAACAGACTGTGGGCATGGCCTGTGAAGGCACCGACACACGCAGTGACGGCACGCGCCTTGTGCGCCTCACTCTGTATCACGACCAGGCGTCAGTGCCCGAATATTATTCGGCCAAGCTATATATAAGTATCCCCGTGAAGTATCTTCCCATAGAATTGTCGGCAGGCGACGAAGTGCAGGTCAGCATGACTACTTATGGCGGCGAGGTTGTCAAGACGTTCGGTTTTTAATCGGTAGAATGCTCCGTCACGGCACACAGAAACATCTTAATAAATACACGAAAATAAGTATCGGCATGCCTTCTTCAGTCCGTCTTAACGGCTTACGGCATAGTCATGATATGAGCCAAATATCATTAAGTTTTATGAAAGGCCACCTTTTAGTTCGTCAAAGGTGGCCTTTTATCGTCTAAAAGGCGTCCTTTTGCAGCCTAAAAGATGGCCTTTTGCAACGCATTGATTATCAGTCTGTTATCAGCCTGAATATAATATGCTTTTGAGATACATATAATTTAATCTATGTAAGCATGAAAAAAAGTTTGTTTATTGTGTCACAAACGGCATAGTTCTGCGTACTTATAGCAGAAGAAACATTAAAAAACTGATTATTATGAAAGCTAAGTTATATCTGTTTTCGGCACTACTAGCCGCACAGCCGCTCCTTTCAAGCGGATGTTCCAATAGAAATGTGTCGGTTGAGAATACTGATTTTGAGTCACTGAACGGCTATATTGATTCTGATGAGGGTATCATAAAAAGGACCTTGTCGCTGAAGAATTTCCATGGAATAGACGCAAACGGAATCGTTGAAGTGTATTATACGCAAGGCTCTAAATATAAAGTGGAGTATGAAGGAAGAAGAGTCGACTTTAATAAACTGAAGTTCTACGTTAAAGACGGCACGCTTTTCGTAAAAGATACAAGTAAGAAGCGCATTTACAGTTATAATGATGAGAAATGCAAGTTGTATATCACGGCACCGAGTATAACAGAACTTACAAATTTAGGTTCGTTCGTATTTTATGCCGATAAGATGAATACCGACCGCATGACTATCGACAATACCGGCTCTATGAGTATAAAGGTGAACAGCTTGAAGACCGGGGCATATAAGATGTCAAGTCGCGGAAGCATATCAATAGCCGGAAAATATAATGTGGAAAGTTTTGATATGGATAACAGCGGGGCATGCAGCTGCGATGTCAGTCTGAATGTTTCGGGCGATGTTAACGTGGATAACAGCGGTGCGTCTAAATACAACGGAAGCATAGTGGCGCGTAATGTCAACTGGAATGGCCGCGGCGCGGACAATTGTATGGCTAACATTAAGGCTAATACAATTGAATTTATAGAATCCGGGGCAGGAAAAGTAAGTGGCAAATTTAAAGGAGACAACATCTCTGTAAGCTGTTCTGGTGCGTCAAAGATGGATATTGATGTCAACTGCAACCGTGTAACAGCCAATGCAAGTGGCAACGGAAACATAAAGCTTTCGGGTATGGCCGACCATGCAGACGTTGGAACCAGCGGCATTGCTAAGATAGACACGAGCCGCCTGAACGACTTCTGATAATGCTGCGCAGGCATTGTCTGTGGTGCATTCCGGAGCCTGTATCAGTGTGATTCGGTTTCGGATGTCTGCTAATTTTTTATAAAAGTTTGTCTTTTTATGTCACAAACAGCAATTCCTTGCGTATAGACAATAGAAATAAGACAATAAAAATAGGGATTATTATGAAATTTAAGTTATATTTGTTCTCGGCGTTGTTTGCCTCAGTTCCGCTCTTTGCCAGCGGAAGTAATGATATAAAAGTGCCTGCTGAACAGACCGGCACAGAGCTTCAGGGCAATGTTGCAGATTTTGATGACAGCTTCATAAAGAAGACCTTGCCGCTGAAAGATTTCAACAAAATAAGCGTTGAGAACGAAATAAAAATCTATTACACCAATGGCTCTAAGTATAGTGTAGAGTTTGAGGGAAGTGAGAGCGACTTTAATGCCTTAAGCTTTGATGTCTACGGTAAGACTCTTGTTATAGGCGTTTCAAGCGGCGAGGACGGCGGAAGGTCCAGCATAGATGACTGCAGTCTGTATATCACTGCTCCGAGTATAACCGAAATTAGTAATATCGGCTCTTTAAACTTCTACGCCAAAGACATGAAGACCGACAGTCTGACGATTGCTAACAAAAGCACGATGAACCTAAATATAGACAATTTGAAGACGGGGCCGTTAAGAATAGTAAACAGCGGAAGTATGGAGGTTGGCGGACAGTTTAATACCGGTAGCTTTAACCTCAAGAACAGAGCCGCATACAGCAGCGATGCCGATCTGAATGTTTCGGGCGATATTGTGGTGGATAACATTGCATCTGACGCAAGCAGCGGAAAAATTGTGGCGCGTAACGTTGTTTGGAATTGTCGTGGAACAGACGAATGTGACATAGATGTCAGTGCCGATAAATTCGTACTGAATATACTTGGTTCCGGACATATTAGTGGACAGTTTAAGGGCAATGCCGTAAATATCAAGTGCAACGGTTCGGCACAGGTAGATATGAATGTCGACTGCAGCAATCTCACCGCCAAAGTAAACGGCAGCGGAAACCTTGTCCTTTCGGGCACGGCCGACAAGACTGATATTGGCGGCAACGGCATTTCGAGGGTAGACACAAGCCGCCTGAACAATTTCGACTGATAGGGTGCTTTGGTTACCTGTTGTTCAGACAGATGCATTCTGTATAGCATACCGTTTATTTATGTCGGCAGAAAAAAACGAAAAAGTTTGTTTTTCATGTCACAAATGTCATAGTCCTGCGTACTTATAGCAGAAGAAACATTAAAAAACTGATTATTATGAAATTTAAGTTATATTTGTTTTCGGTGTTATTTGCCGCAATTCCGCTCATCGCCTGCGGCTGTTCAAACAAGAATATGGCAGTAGAAAATACCGGTATTAAGCTGCATGACAACTTTAAAGATTTTGATTCCGGTATTATAAGAAAGACCTTGCCGCTGAAAGACTTCCATGGAATAAACGTGGCAAGTTATGCTAAGGTGTACTATACGCAAGGTTCAGAATATAAGGTCGTGTTTGAAGGTCGTGAGAGTGTGTGTAAGGGCTTGAGCTTTGACGTACATGGCGGGATACTTGTCGTAGGATTTTCGAAGGATACTTGTATTAACAGCTTTAACTCTTCATCATGTAATTTGTATATTACAGCTCCGAATATTGACCAGCTTCATACTTCTGGCTTTTTAACTTTTTATGCAAAAAGTTTGAAGACACACATCCTTGCTGTATGCAACAATGGAAATATGAATTTGTTTATTGATAAATTGAAGGCTGACTCATATTCAATTATTAATAATGGATTCATGACAAATAACGGCATATTTGAAGTAGGCAGATTTGAGATGCAGAATTTTGCGGCATACAGCAGCAAGTCTGATTTGAAAGCTTCAGAAGACATGAATTTAAGCAATGGCGGCTCGGTTTATATCAACGGCGGCATTGATGCGCGTAATATATATTGGAAATCTTCTAGTGCTGACTATTGCGAGATGGATATTAATGCCGAAAATGTTGATTTCAATATAGCCGGATCAGGAGTAATCAACGGAAAATTCAAGGGTGACGGCATTAGCATAAAATGCGACGGAGCAGCAAAAGTTAATATGGATGTCGACTGTAGCAGCGTCACTGCCGGTGTCAATGGCAGCGGAAGTATAACACTTTCGGGCACGGCCGACAAGACCGATATATATGGCAAAGGTGTTTCGAGGGTAGACACAAGCCGCCTGAACAATTTCGACTGATATATAGTTTGTCCTGCCGGCAATGCCGGAGGATGAGATGAGTTTACGAAAATAGCGTTTTTGATGACAGCAGAAGAGTTTGAAAAAGAGGCATTCGCCCTCAGACCTGAACTTAAAGCCTTGGCCTCTCGCTGGCTCGGCACACCCGATGATGCCGAAGACATGGTGCAAGATGCCATGCTGAAGCTCTGGGCCATGTGTGCCGACTTGCGCAGCCCTATAGCTCCGCTGGCACGCGTGCTGGTCAGAAATATATGCGTTGACCACATGCGCCGTCATCATTACACGCTGAGCATCGACACAACCGATGTGCCCGACCTGAGCCATGGAGCAGCCGATGCTGAATGTATAGACCGCATGATGGCTGTTGTCGACTCGCTGCCTACTGCACAGCAGATTGTGTTGCGCCTGCGCCATATAGACGGAATGTCGATGGCCGACATAGCGAAGCTTACCGGCGGAACAGAAGTCTCTGTGCGTAAGGTGCTGAGCAGGGCCCGAAAGGCTGTCAGAGAACAATATTTACATAAGATGTAACGACTTTATACATAAATACGGATATGAACGAACGTAAGATAAAAGACATAGAAAGGCTTATCGAAAAATTCTTCGACGGCGACACTACGCTGAAGGAGGAGGAACGGCTATACCGCTTCTTTGCCCGCCGCGATGTGCCTGAGCATCTTGCAGGCTATCGCGATATGTTTGCCGGATTCGATTCTATGATGGTCAAGCAGCCGCGCCGTGTAAGGTTGCGCCCCGTTATAATGCGTGTGGCGGCTGCTGCGGCAGTGGTGCTGATAGTGGTGTCGGCGGTGCTGGCTTATGCCGACTATCGTGAAGACCGCTATCTTGCAAGATTATACGGCGGCAGCTATGTCATAGAGAACGGTCACCGTATAGATGACTTGAGCGAGATAAAGGGCGACATAGAAGATGCTCTCGACAATGCTGATCGCATAGAGAAGCACATCAGTTCGTCAAGCGTTGCCGAGAGTGCCGAGCAGGACGTGCTCAACAGCATTGACGATCCTGCCGAGCGCAGTAGGATAAGTGAGATGTTAAACGAATAAAATGTTCCTACCATGATACGCAGATTAATTCTTATATTGTTTTTTACCATAGGCACGTTGATAGCCTCTATGGCTCAGAACAGCATCGACAGGCAGGTGGAGCGCTATTCGTCGATAGGGCAGAGCAGATTCACTTCGGCTGTTGAGCGCGACCCTCGCACGCGCAAGGTGCAGAAGGTTGTTAAGGTGCTTGAGCTTCATCAGAAAGGCATCACGGCGCTTATTGAGTCGTTCAGGGCTGAGGCTTCCAACGGCGACTTCACCGAAAAGCGCGACGGTAATGGATGCACGATGATCCTTACGACAAAGAACTCGCGCCAGAACCGTGTTTATATGCTTAAGTGCGATTCGCCTTACGGATACGACAAGAACAGCAATTATTACGCACACGCCAAGGTTACGATAATAATTAAGTATAAATAAAAAATTCGCCCGTGCGTTTAATCACGGGCGAACCCCTCTCTCTTTGGCCGCCTTATGGCGGCAGGCATGTCGGTGATGGCATGCTTATTATGCTTTTGTTACTGTTTGTTTAGTCTTATGTCTAATCTGAAAATTGATTTCAGTATAACCGGCTCCGGGAAATTTTTATGCCGTGAAGGTATATTATTGCCGTAACTTTTTCTATTCTCGGAGCCGGTTCCGTGTTTATATCCAGGTGATTTTCAAAACGGAGTCTGCGCGTTTGCGCCGTGATATTATTTTATCCTTTCGTTAATCAGAAACTGGTTAAACTGGTCGCGGTATCCGTTGAACACGTTGATGTCCACTTCGCCGGTTATTCCGCTCACCCTTCCGTCTGGGCACAGCTGCCAGAACACCAGTTTCACGTCAGGCTTGTATTCTCCGTAGCGTGCTATCCACACCATGTAGTTGTGCATAAGGTCGGGTGCTTCTGGCAGATACTTGTTCACAAACTGCTGACTTACATACAGTATGGGCTTCACTCCCGTGTGCTTTCTTACAATGTTTAGCCACGTGCGTATGCGGCTGAACATGGCTGCGGGGCCGCCCATCGCCTTAACCTGCGACGGCGTAGGCTCAACGTCGAGCACTGGTGGAAAGTCGCCTTTGTTGAAGCGTGAGTGCTTCAGGAAATAGTATGCCTGCTTTGAAGCTTGCGTGGTGTGCGAGAAGAAGTGGTAGGCACCGCAGTGAATGCCGTGCTTGCGTGCCTGCTGATAGTCTGAAAGATAATACGGATTGCGCACGCTTATGCCTTCGGTCGACTTGATATACACGAACGACACGGGGTAGTTTACCGTTCCGCTCACCTTCTTGCGGCTTATCTTGCCCAGGTGGGTTATGCGCACCTTGTCCCAATGTATCGGATATTTCTTGCGTCCTTTGCCGTGTTGGTAGCGCGATATATCTATGCCGTATATGCGTTCGGATGTATAGGTAAGGCGTTCGCCGCGGAATTTTCCTGCTTTCCATTCGCCTGTGCGCACCTTTCCGGCAGCGCTCAGCGAGCATCCGAATCCGCTGTAGAGTCCGTCTTTCCAGTTGCCGTTGTAGAAACTGCCGTCATTGCCGAAGTATATGCCGTGGCCTTCCTCCACCAGATTGTTGCTGAACTCGCCTATGTAAACGCCCATTGAGTCGGTTCTTACGCCTCTTACGAGCGTGTCGGCCCTCCAAATGCTTGTTACAGTGCGTCCCAGCGAGTCGGTGGTCTGTCCCAGTCCGTCGCGTTTTCCGTCTTTCCATTGGCCGCTGTACACAATGCTGTCCTTCAGCATCAGCACTCCATAGCCGTTATATTTGCCGTTAGAAAGTTCTCCGCGGTAGCAGTAGTCGCCTTTTCTTACAATGCCCGTGCCCTCCGGTGTCTTTATCGAGCAGGCCGACATGAGCATCGTTATTGCGATTGCAGTGAGATAAATTATTTTCTTCATGGCAGCAAGTTTTTTAGGGCGAGGCCGAAGTGTCTCGTGCTTATTATGGTTCCTTTATAGCTTATGCCCATCATGCGGCCGTCTGATGTATACACGGCAGCCCCGTCGGGAGCCAAGAACGGCGGCACGTCGTGCCGTCCTCTGCCGTTAGCCTTGCCGCTGAACGTGGCAGCCTTTGCCCCGTCGGCGTCATACATGTTGAGCTGACAGCCCGGATATGATGCCACAATGATGTCTCTTGAAGTGCCGGTTGCAGGCGTGAGCCACTGGTGCAGGTATGTGGGCGATGCGTTGTCGGGCGTGCTTTCGTCAGAAGTCTGTATGATTCTGAATGGCTTTTTGCTTGCAGGAGTTATCGCATTGCAGGCTATTCTTACTACTTTGTCGGCCGTGTCTCTGTACACAAGCGTGTATTTGCTCACGAGTTTTATGCTTGTCTGCTTTGCCGTTTCAGCCTTTTGGATGTTTTCGAGAGCCTTTTTTGCCTGATCCATCTGTTTTTGCAGCCGTCCGGCCAGATAGGCCATCGTGTTGTATCCGTCGTCGCTTACGTTATGCACGCTCAGATAATATTTCAGTTCTTCTTCCTTTTTGTTTAGCGATTTTATTGAGCGTTCAAGTTTTTCGGCGGTGTTTTTTATCACAATTTCAATGTTCTTGTTTGCCTCTGCGATAGTCTTGTATGCCATGCTGTCGGGGGCGGTAGTCAGAATCCTTCCGCAGCACGACGGCACGAAGGCATATTTGCTCACCCAGCATCCGTTGATAAATTCTCTGCGGGTTATCGACGAGTCGGCCTGCGGCGTGATGTTCTCAGACATGCAGCTGTCTGTCAGCGAGTCGAAGCATGCCACGGGCTTGCCCTGTACGGTCAGTTCGTAGTATGACTTATATTCAATCAGCGCGCTTCCCTGCTGCATCTGCTCTGTAGAGCGCGGCAGAAAAGACACCACGTATATAATAAGTACAATCGCCACCAGCAGGGCTGGCAGCGATTGTAGAGTTATACGTAATACGCGTTTTCTGTTAGTCGATTTCCTCATCAGCTTCATAGCCTCCCATCTCGCGGATTGCGTTCTTCAGCATTGTGTACTGCTTGAACAGGTCGTTTACGGCCTCTTCGCCCTTTGTATAGTCGTGCATAGGGCTCTTGAGGTAGAAACTGAGGAAGCGCTGTATGCCGTAGCGTCCGGCTCTTGCAGCGAGGTCGCTGAGCAGACAGAGGTCGAGCAGCAGCGGAGCTGCGAGGATAGAGTCGCGGCAAAGGAAGTTTATCTTTATCTGCATCGGGTAGCCCATCCATCCGAAGATGTCGATGTTGTCCCATCCCTCCTTGTTGTCGTTGCGTGGAGGATAGTAGTTGATGCGTACCTTGTGGTAGATGTTGCTGTAGAGGTCAGGCTGCTTGTCGGCTTTCAGTATAGTCTCGAGTGTAGACAACTTGCTCACTTCCTTAGTACGGAAGTTCTCAGGCTCGTCAAGAACCAGTCCGTCGCGGTTGCCGAGGATGTTTGTTGAGAACCATCCGCTCAATCCGAGGCAGCGTGTGCCGATGATAGGAGCAAATCCGCTCTTAACCAATGTCTGGCCAGTCTTGAAGTCTTTACCTGCTATAGGCATCTTGGTCTTTTCTGCCAGTTCCCACATTGCCGGTATGTCGACAGTTGTGTTAGGTGCTCCCATGATGAATGGTGCGCCCTCTGTAAGTGCTGCGTAAGCATAGCACATAGACGGTGCTATGTGTTCACGGTCGTCCTCTTTCATTGCTTTTTCAAGAGCGGTGAGTGAACCGTGTACAGGCTCATATTCAGGTACGTATATTTCAGTTGATGCAGCCCAGATAACAACGATTCGTGCGCATCCGTTCTTCTCTTTGAATGTGCGGATATCTTCACGCAGCTGTTCAACCATGTCCCAGCGTGTGGCAGCATCCTTAACGTTGTCTCCGTCGAGTCTCTTTGCATAGTTCTTGTCGAATGCAGCCTTCATCGGGACAATCTTCTCGAGCTCGTCGCGCACCGGATTGATGTCTTTCTCTTTTAACACTTCGGCATACATTGCTGCCTGATAAGCGTTTTGGGGATATACATCCCATGTACCGAACACAATGTCGTTGAGGTTTGCCAGCGGAACAATCTCTCCGTAAGCAAGATATTTCTTATTTTCGCCTCTGCCGACACGTATTTTGTCATACTGTGTCATTGAACCGACTGGTTTAGCCAGTCCTTTACGCGTCATAAGTACACCGGTCATGAATGTTGTAGCAACAGCTCCACAGCCGACTACCATAATACCCAGTTTACCTTCTGCAGGTTTTACGTTTGCCATTTTTGTTTTGTTTAAAGATTTTTGTTATTATGTTTTATAATTCAGTTTCAATTGTTTGCATTATGCAAATGTAATAAAAACTTTTTATGATTTATTGGTTTTTATATATTTTTGTATACTTTTCGTTGATTTTGCTTTGTTAATCAGTAAAATTGGTACACATTTATTGGTCTTTCTTTTGTAAATTTGCAGTGTCGCGGAACGCTCTGCTTACGATGGAAAATATTAATAATGAGGAATTTGTCTTATATGACGTTCTCTTAATTTGCTTTGTCTGATGAATTTTAACTTTGTTTGCAGCGTCTTGCAGACATTGTCCGTATGCATTTATGATAATGGGGCTTTTTATGCAGAATTATTGTGTCGGGCTGACTGCTTGAATTGTAAACAAATTTTAAATACGGAAGACTGCTGTATAGCTTTTGCCGAAGATTCGTGCTTTGATTCGGTTTGGTCATGATATTTCATCTGTCGTGCTGTGTGTTTTGTGTGGCGTTAGAGTGGATGTAAAATTTATTTTCACCTTATTATATATAATATGGCTAAATTTAATTTTGATGAGATAGTTCCCCGTCGTGGAACTGACTGCGTTAAGTGGGATGGAACAGATGTTGAAGGTGTGTTGCCTATGTGGGTGGCCGACATGGATTTCCGCACGGCTCCTGCCATTATCGATGCTCTCAGGAGCAGGGTAGAGCATGGCGTGTTTGGATATGAGCATGTACCTGAGTCTTATTACGATGCTGTTATCAGATGGTTTGAGCGCAGGCACGGATGGACTTTCCGTCCTGAATGGATGATTTACACTTCAGGCGTGGTGCCTGCCGTGTCGGCTGTGATAAAGGCTGTAACTTCTCCGGGTGACAAGGTGCTGGTGCAGACGCCCGTGTATAATTGTTTCTTCTCCTCAATCCGTAATAACGGATGCGTAATTGAGGATAATGCGCTGGTTTATTCCGATGGTGAGTACTCTATTGATTTTGATGATTTTGAACGCCGTGCCGCCGATCTTTCTGTAAAGGCATTCTTGCTTTGCAATCCTCACAATCCTGCCGGACGCGTGTGGACTCCCGATGAGCTTAGGCGTATGGGAGAGATATGTATGCGCCATGGGGTGTTTGTCATTGCCGACGAGATACATTGTGATATAGTCATGCCTGGTTATAAGTACACTCCGTTTGCATCACTTTCTGATGAGTTCCTCGCAAATTCGGCCACGTGTACAGCTCCAACCAAGACGTTTAACATTGCCGGGCTGCAGATTGCAAATATCATCGCGGCTGATGAGACTACCCGCAAGAAAATAGACCGCGCCATTAATATCAACGAAGTGTGCGATGTAGGTACTTTCGGAGTTGTTGCGTTGCAGGCGGCATATAACGAAGGCGAAGACTGGCTGGATGAACTTTTGGTTTATCTCAAGTATAATTATGATTATCTTACACAATTCTTTGCCGCTAACATGCCCATGCTCAAGGTTGTGCGTCTTGAGGGCACTTATCTGGTTTGGGTGGATTGTTCGGCTCTCGGCCGCACATCTTCAGAGATTGTCAGCGAGCTGATGGATATTGAAAAGCTGTGGCTTAACGGCGGTGATATTTATGGCGAAACAACACGCCCGTTTGTCCGTATTAATATTGCCTGTCCTAAGGTTACTCTTGTTGACGGACTCAACAGACTGCTGCATTATGTAAGGCGCATCGTTTAATGGTGCGTTCTTTTTATTTATGTCTGTCGTGTTGTGCAAGTTATCATTTCATGTGGCGCCGGTCTTGGGTTAAAGATTGCTGTCTTTTTTGAATGAATATTTGCGTTTACATTCTAATATGTGTCCTTTTGTCTTCTAAAAGGCCGTCTTTTATATTGTAAAAGGCATGCTTTTGTGGGATAAGAGGTGCCCTTTTATATAGCGTCAGATAAACCGAAAATAATTTTGTAGAAAACTCATCACTCGTCACATCGCTGCTTAAATATCTGTAATTCAGCGTGTTATGCCGTGATGAGTTGCATTTACGACTCATCACGCCCGGACTTCCGCATGGCTGTGTGATGAGTTAAGAATCAAGAACGTCACGCAGTAACCTGCTGTAAGCCAGCGCGTTAAAAGGCTTTGTGACGAGTGATGAGTTTTCTATAAAAATTTTTTTAGTTTATGCTGTCATATAGTTCTTCTTATATTCTTTTCCCGTTTTATCATTATTTCCATCGTTTCATATTCTAAAAGATACCCTTTTGTAATATGATATGTCTCCTTTTGTTCTATGATTTTTGCGATACGCCTTTGACATTTGATATTTTGAGCGATTTTGAACACCGGCGCAGCCTTTTTTCGTGTCATCGAAAGACACAAAAAATACGCCGCCGTGAAATAAAATATAATAAAGTGAAGGGTGTAATTTGTCCACTCAATATGTGAACGGATGTTAAAATGCGGCTAAAATTGAAACTTTTTTCCGAAAATATTTGGATA
>HF992657.1:0-25279 GCA_000436695.1 Prevotella sp. CAG:1185
TTAATTAACAACTATCACGCGAAATGTCGGATGAACCTTATATTTCAGCAATAATTATAATAATTAAATGAATTTGGTGTGATATATATTCCTAAATTCTTCAACATGATTTTAATTAATCGCTGACGATAACCATAATAGATTAATAAAACAGCTGTTTATCAAACATAATCGTAAATAAACTCTATGAATTAAGGAAAATAAATGGCTGACTTAAGCATCAAAAACAACTGATTTAGACATCAAAAGTGGCTGATTTTTAATACAAAAATCAGCCACTTTTAATATATAACTATTCAACTGCAAATATATAAACATTAAACACCCCAAAAGTACATTTTAGACAAGAATGAAAGATAAACGGCTTATATAATAACTATTTTACATTACACCATAAATGCCATCAAAAAATAACGAAAATAATTAAGTATATTGTAAATATATAATTCAACACATTTAGTATGTCACTTACCGAAATGACGGTAACAAATAAAAATATATAACTAACAAAAATTGTATATCATCAAAAATCAATGTTTCAATATAATCCAGCCAAATACATATCATGAATTTATATCCATTAAAATAATTACACCAATCATAAAAAAATTCAGTAATACATATTAGCGATACACGACAAGAAAAATAGGAGAAGTGCTTATTTAAGTTTCCTCTCCTATTTCTCTTATAGACAATTACTCATGTCTGTTTTATTAAATAATAAGATACAATTATTCTTTATCAAACAAAGTATCTATCTCCTTTATCTCATCCTCATCAAACCATTTGCTTAATTTACCTTTAGCCTTCTCCTTTATTTCCTCTGAAACATTTCCCCAAACTTTATTTAGAACATATATCAGCACTGCCAAATCATCACCTAAACCCGCTATTGGTATGGCATCAGGAATAACATCAAGCGGACTGATAAGATAACCTAAGGCACCAATAATAATAGCTTTATCCTTAACAGAAACCTTATCGCTCTGAAGCGTATAATACAAAATGAACGCAGCATAAACGAGTTTTGCTCCCGCACGTTTAGCTATCCTCGAAATTTTTTCAATAAAATCACCGTTAGTGAATTTATTGGAATATGACATAAAATCTGGTAAATTCATCTTTAGTCTAAATTTTTATTCGTTTATAAATTATACGACCACAAAAATAGCAATTATTTTTATTTTACGCAATATCTACATTAATTTAAAATTCTCTGTAATATAAAAATAACATAAAATAACACACAAGTATATAAAGCCCTTTTGTATCATTACTACAAATCCTTTAAAAGGATTGTACGCTGACTTTCAAGATAAAGATAACGTGCTTTCAATATTTTTTTCCAACCGTCAGATTTAAATTTATGCAAATCTAACTCTAGTTTCCATTTACCATCTGCCTCAAGTTTGTCAATAAGGAATCCTACACTCAAACGCGATGTTGACATAGCCGGCTGATAAAACTTATAGTCATCTTTATCATCCGACGTTATCTCAGTAAGCAATCCTACACGAACAAGTTCATACAAGAGGTCTGTCGTTATACGTATCGGAATACCCGTCATAAGTTTCAGATCAAGAGCAGTAAAAGGTTTACCACCCTCTTCAAACCTTTTACAGATCCTACTCGCAAGAATCACACACAACATAAGTTTATAACGATGGCTTATGTCATCTGTCTGTGCCTTAAAAGCATACGCTTCAAGATTTTGATTGGCATAGCACAATTCAGCGCCAAACAAACATATTATCCATGAGATTTGAACCCACAGCATAAAAAGTGGTAAAGCAGCAAACGAACCATATATAGCATTGTAACTACTTACCCATATTTGTGAATTTATATAAAACAACTGAAGGCCCTGCATTGCAGTACCAGCCAAAATGCCCGGTACAATTGCACATTTTAATTTTACCTTTGTATTTGGCATAAACACGTAGAGTGCAATAAACACGCATATCATTAGCACATATGGCATTACATCTATGAGAAAACGCACCATCGGAGCAAGCAATGCATAATTTTCAATTCTATCTGCAATTGTAGCGACAAAGATTGAAATTCCTGACGTTACCACTATAATAATTGGAACAAGAAGAAACATTGCCATATAGTCAGTTATAGTTCTGAACCATTTACGAGGCTTATTGACCTGCCATATCTTATTGAAATTTTGTTCTATATTATTGATAAGCATTATTACAGTCCACAGCATGAACAACAAGCCAATACCTAGAAATATTCCGCTTTTTGTGTGAACCAAGTATGAATTAACAAACCCAATAATTATTTCTGCAGCCTGCGGTTGGCTAGACAATACATCCCGGAACCAACTTTCTATATACTTATTATAGCCGAATCCTCTTGCTATCGCAAAGACAACGGCAAGAATAGGAACAATTGCCAAGAGAGTGGAATAAGTTAATGCTGAAGCAGAATCTGTCATTCTCCTGGCTGTTGCGCTCTCTACAGCCAAAATAAGTTTCTTCAGTATCTCATATAAGAAATATTTAAAAGGCGAGACATCCTGACGCTTTATACGCCATAACTTAATAGTAAAAAAGAATTGGAGGTCACTTATCAGTTTCTTCATAAATATAGATTATCGTAACAACAAAGATTATGCTATTTAATTAAAAAGAAAACAGTGTTCCTATAAGCCGGGTTTTGTTCTTTAATATGCGAAACATATTAAAGCGCCTGTCATTTATCTAGATTATGAGTCACCCCATAACTCAAGCATTCTACCCTCCACCGTAATAAAATTCGGACGGATAACCCTCAGACGATGGTTTACATGAACTTGCAGCCTCCAGATTGCACAGCCTGTCAATCACTTGCCAGCTGGTGGTCTCTTACACCACCTTCTCACCCTTACCAAATATATGGCGGTTATTTTCTTCTGCTTTCTCCTGCTGTCACCAACAGCTTCCATTTTCAGAAGTGGAGCATCCTATGCTGCCCGGACTTTCCTCTCGCAAGATAAATCTCGCCAGCGACAGAGCCGGAACACTGTATTCGGCTACAAAGGTACATAAAAATCATGTAATAATGAACAAAAAAAAATCTTTTTACATTTAATCTAAAACAAACAGACAGCAACAAATAAATATGGCGGCACATTTTAAACGAATGTAAAATTATTCATATTTCGCACTAAGAGCCGTTAACAGCATTATTTTTAGTGTTAAAAGAGGACAAATATATAAGCCAAAACGGCATTTTAACAAATTTTGCGCCTAAATTTGCATACACAGAAATTCAGAAAATATAAGTCTAAATTTTAAACATAAAAGAGATGAAAAAATTATCAAATTATTTAGCTTATGCTATTTGCTTAATAGCAATCTCATTCTCAGCAGGCGCTTTCACAAAAGCAAATGCCAATAATTTGCCCGGTCAGCCTGTAGACCTGACATATGCAGCAAAAAAAGCTCTTCCCGCTGTTGTACATATTAAATTCTTGCAAAACAGCAAAATTCAGACAATTGACGTTCAAAGCGATCCTTTTGAAGACTTCTTTGGTCCATTCGGATTCTTCGGAAACCCAAATGGAAACGGAGGGACACAAAAAAGAAAAGTTCAGACTCCTAAGAGAGAGGGTGCCGGTTCTGGCGTAATCATATCATCAGACGGATATATTGTAACAAACAATCATGTCGTTGAAGGTGCAGACGAACTGACAGTGACACTGGATGACAACAGAGAATTTTCTGCAAGAATAATTGGTACAGACAAAAAAACAGACTTAGCCCTGATTAAAATCGACGGTAAGAACCTCCCTACTCTGCCGATAGGCGACAGCGATAAGCTTAAAGTTGGTGAATGGGTTTTGGCTGTCGGCAACCCATTCAATTTAAGTTCAACTGTAACTGCAGGTATTATAAGTGCTAAAGCAAGGTCGCTCGGTGCGAATGATGTAGAATCATTTATACAGACTGATGCAGCTATTAATGCAGGAAACTCTGGCGGAGCATTGGTTAATGTAAAAGGAGAATTGGTTGGTATCAATGCCATGCTTTATTCTCAGACCGGAAGTTATAGCGGATATGGTTTTGCAATTCCAACGACAATTATGAATAAAATAGTTGCTGATTTGAAAACATACGGAACAGTTCAACGCGCAGTACTTGGTATCGGGGGCAGTGACGTAAACAAATATGTTGACCTGCAAAAAGAAAACGGTAAAGACATTGATTTAGGTACAATGGAAGGTATATATGTATCAGAAGTCAATGAAGATGGTGCCGGATATGAGGCCGGAATAGAAAAAGGTGATGTCATAACTGCTGTTGACGGCAAAAAGATTACAAAGATGGCTGAACTTCAAGAATATCTTGCAAACAAACGCCCTGGTGATAAGATATCAATTACATTCCTGCATAACAAACGTACAAAGACTGCAACCGCAACTCTTAAGAACGAACAAGGAAACACTAAAGTCATTAAGAATGCAGACCTGGACGTATTAGGCAGCAATTTCAGAGAGATAAACGAATCTGAAAAGAAACAGCTGGATATTAACTATGGTCTAGTGGTTATGAAGGTCAATGATGGAGCATTCAAAGAAGCAGGCATTAACAAAGGATTTATAATTCAGAAGGTTAATGACGTAACAATGAAAACAATAGATGACCTGCAAAAGGCTGTAAAAGAAGCTTCTGTAAGCAAAGACCCTGTACTTTATATTCAGGGTATTTATCCTACAGGCAAGAAATCTTATTTTGCGGTACCTATTGCAAAATAAGTCATTAATTCATAAACTTTAATCTAAGTAGAAGTTATTTTTGCAGTAATTATATACAAAAAGAAATTACCAATTATAACTTCTACTTATTTTATGCGAAATATTTTGCATATTTCACAATATTTTCTTTGCATTTAATAAGAAAGTTATTAAATTTGCAAATACTTAAATTTATATGCTACATGAGACAACTAAAAATCACAAAATCGATAACAAACAGAGAGAGTGACTCTCTAGATAAATATCTTCAGGAAATTGGACACGAAGAGCTTATTAGTGTAGAAGAAGAAGTTGAGTTGGCTCAGCGTATAAAAAAAGGAGACCGCAAAGCTCTGGAAAAGCTAACTAAAGCAAACCTTAGGTTTGTCGTTTCTGTTGCCAAGCAATATCAGAATCAGGGATTAAGCCTACCGGATCTTATCAATGAAGGAAACGTTGGTCTGATTAAGGCCGCCGAAAAATTTGATGAAACCAGAGGCTTCAAATTTATATCCTATGCAGTATGGTGGATTCGTCAAAGTATCCTTCAGGCTATTGCAGAACAAAGCCGAATAGTAAGACTTCCGCTAAATCAAGTAGGATCTGTGAACAAGATTAATCGCGCATTAAATAAATTTGAGCAGGAAAATGAGCGGAGACCAAGTATTGATGAAATAGCAGATAAAGTTGATATTCCGCACGACAAGATTGAAGAGGCCATGAAAGTTAACAGCAGACACGTGTCTGTTGATGCCCCATTTGCAGAAGGCGAAGATAATAGCTTATTGGATGTTTTGCCAAACAATGACTCACCAATGGCCGACAAGACCCTCGTTCTTGAGTCTCTAAGAGAAGAGATTAATCGTGCCTTGCAAACATTAAATGAGCGCGAGCGTAATATTATTGAAGCATTCTTCGGTATTAACCAACCGGAGATGACATTGGAAGAAATTGGTGATAAATATGGTCTGACTCGTGAACGAGTTAGGCAGATAAAAGAAAAAGCCATAAGACGATTACGTCATAATACTAAAAATAAATTATTAAAATCATATTTAGGTCAATGAAAATATTAAAATACTTTTTGTGTTTAATCACAAGTGTAATAATATTAAATGTAACAGCATCAGCAAAAAATAAATGTGTTCCAAAAGTATATGTCTTTGGACTTGCTGCTTCATTTAACGATTCTATTGTTTACCTTACAAATATTCAAGAATTGGATAGTGCATGGATTGATGACAAAAATGATTTTTTGGCTAACAGAAGTGATTATTCTTATCAATTGAAAAATTATTTCGAGTCACAAAATATTAATCATCGTACTTGTATTGTAAGCTATGCATTAAAGCGTAAGGATATTAATAAAAAATACCAAAAGATTAAAAATAAATATACAAAGGGTGGAAACTTTGATATCAGATATATCAATAATGATGATTTCAAATTTTCAGTAATAAAACCTGAATAATTTTTGATTAGGTTATTTCTTTTAAATGCTGAAATGCAAAATAATTCAATCGTCCAATGGATGTAGAAAATTATAAAATAGAAAGAGGTAACAATTCTACTGAATATTTTCTAAATATTGCAGACTTCATAATCAAAATCTTTTTTGAGAATAAGAATATAAGTAATATTGACCTATTGCCATCATTAGATATATTCAGAACTGACAATAATAAAAATTGCAATCTGTTATTTGATTTGTCTGTTATAGAATTATTACCAGATATATCTTTTTCATATAAACACATAGGAACTTTTGATACTGGAAATGGAGATACAATAATATATGCATATACCAACGGTGACTATAAGTTTGTAATTAAAGATATAGATGGTAACATTAGTTGTGAATTACTTACCAACGCAATATTTTCAAAATGTCTCTGCAGATTAAACAGAGATGTCAAGATAAAGCGTTTTGGACTGAACAACGCCTTGATGATGGCATTTGCTTTTGCTGGAAGTTTAAAAAAAACACTACTAATTCATGCCTCTTCAATTCATAAAGATGGATATGGATATGCGTTTATTGCCAAAAGTGGTACAGGCAAAAGTACACATACAGGATTATGGATTAAAAACATTTCTCATTGCGATTTATTAAATGATGATAACCCAATAATTAGATTTATCAACAACGTTCCATATTTATATGGAAGTCCATGGAGCGGAAAAACTCCATGCTACAGAAATATTAAAACAAAACTTGGAGCAATAACACGTATAGAAAGAGCTGAAACCAACTATATAAAAAAACTTAAACCTACAGATGCCTTTGCGTCAATATTACCATGTTGCTCAACTATGAAATGGGATAAAAACATTTACAATGCAATATGTAATAATGTTATAAAAGTTATTGAAAAGGTTAATGTATATACATTATATTGTCTTCCAAACAAAAATGCAGCTTTTATATGCCACAATCAAATATCAAGACAAAAGATATAGAGATACCCAATAGACTTTTCATGCCTGAAATTATAAGGCTGTTAGATGAAGGACGAAGTGTGATAATCAGATTAAAAGGATTTAGTATGCGTCCATTTCTAGAAGATCGTAGAGATAAGGCTTTACTAAAAAAAAGCAATAGCCCTAAAATAAATGACGTGGCTTTAGCAGAAATAGACGGAAATAAATATGTTCTGCACAGAATTATTAATATACATGGCGAAAGTGTTACATTGAGAGGTGATGGCAATATTTTAACGGAATCATGCAATCTTGATGACATTAAAGGTATTGCCGTTGGCTTTTATAGAAAAGGAAGAGAAAAAATTGAGTCTACGAATAGTCTTAAATGGCATATATATTCTTTTGTTTGGACAAAATTATTTCCAATCAGACGATATTTACTGTTCATTTATAAAAAATTTTGGATAAAGATATTCTCAACAAAAATATAACTTAATATGAAAATAAAAAAAGGCTTTAAACTTCGCAACGTCTGTGGAGAACATGTAATTGTTGCGGAAGGTATCGAGAACGTTGATTTCACTAATATAATAAGTATGAATGAATCTTCTGCATATTTATGGAACAACATAGCAGAATTGGATTACTTCGATGAAAATATCCTTTCAAATCTTCTTACTGAGGAATATTCTGTTACTGCTGAAACGGCATTGAATGATTCAAAAAAGATAATACAAGACTGGTTTAAAGCAGGTATAATTGAAGAATGAATAAAGCTTAAAATAACTACATCAGACAATTTTTTTCAGCAAAAAGCAATCAAAAAATTATACTAAATAAGTATTATACTGACAAATATATTCAAAGTAAAATTTATATACTCATAAAAACGAAATCAGTCCTCCGAGAAAATCACCAAAATATATTTAATATTGATTTCTCAAAAGACTGATTTTTTGTTTATATATTAATCAGCTATTTTTTCAAATTATTTTCTTCAAAAATCGCCATTCTACGATCCAACTCCTCCAATTGACGGTCTTCAATAAATGAAGTACAAACTCTAAGTCCATTTTGGCAACTGCCGGTTGTGATCAGGCAAATGGCACTGACACCATAATACATAAGCTCATGAGCCAATTCTCCACCAGTCATTTCTGGAAATCCTACAGTAAAATAGAATCCATCTGCTATAGGTTCGCTTAAATCTTTATCATAAACTATATAAAAGCCATGATCGGTAAATATCTTTTTCAGTTTATGAGCACGTTCACCATAGACACTAATATCTTTTCTGAAATCATACTCGCCGTCACAAGCAGCCTTAAACATAGCAGCCATGGCATATTGAGCGCTATGACTCGTGCCAGAAGATAAAGCATAAAGCATACGTGTTGAAAAGACTAAGCCAAACGGAAGGCCTTCATACCTTTCACCCAACTCATCATAATGACGATGGAACAACTTATTACTAATACATACAACACCGATACGTTCACCTGCGTAGCTAAAAGCCTTACTTCCACTTATGAAAAGCATATAGTTTTCCGTATAGCGTGCAACCGTAGCTTGGTATGGAGGCTCAAAAGGAACACTTAGCTGCTTACGAAAATCCATTGCAAAATAAGCCAAGTCTTCCATTATGATTGTATCATATTTGGTAGCAAGTTCGCCTATTATACGCAATTCATCTTCGTTAAAACATATCCACGAAGGATTGTTCGGATTACTATATACGATTGCGCAAATGTTACCTTTACAAAGATACTCCTCTAACTTATGATAAAGTTTATCTCCCCTGTAGTCATAAACATCAAAAGTCTCATATTTTACTCCCATCACCTGTAATTGCATTTTTTGTACAGGGAATCCAGGATCAATAAACAATACAGTATCCTTTTTAGAGTCACATTGTGAACATGTCAAAAAGGCGGCAAATGTACCTTGCATACTTCCACATACAGGAACACAGCATTCAGGCATTATATCAACACCAATAAATGCCTTAACGAAACGTGATGCTTGCAGTTTCAGTTCTGGATATCCCTGAATGTCAGGATAAGAATGAGCTATACCTTTTTTAAGCGACTCTATCTGCGCCTTAACACCAACTTCAGAAGCAGGTAAACCGGGAATGCCCATCTCAAGCTTAATAAATTCTACCCCCGATTCCTTTTCAACAGAAGCAGCAACAGACTTTACCTCGCGAATAGTAGCTTTCTCAAAGTCTTGTATGCCTAACCTTTTTATTGTATTATCAACAAGAACTTTATCGATTGGCGTTTGTTTCATATCCAAACTTATTTAAAATTCTATTTACTTTCGCTTAAACCTATATTAAGAGCTTTAATATTAGCATTTACGATATCTTCACCTTTGCGTGCAAAGACTCTACACAATGCAGCCTTAATCTCTTCATAACCAATGCCTAAAGACTTTTGTGCAGCACCCAACAAAATCATGTTTGCAGAACGTGGCACATTATTATCCTTAGCGAGCTGTTCGATGTCGATAAATACAACATTCTTCAATTTGGAATATTCCTCTTTAATTTTCTCCATATCAGGATAATTTGGAATATTCACGAATGGAACACTTGATGTAATAATCCATCCGGTTTTTTTATTCAAATATGGGAGATAGCGCAAAGCCTCCATCGGCTCCATTGAAATAATAACATCAGCCTGTCCCTCCGCTATCAAATCACTATTTATCGGATCCGAGGAAATACGAAGATTACTTTGTACATCACCACCACGTTGTGACATTCCGTGAACTTCAGCCTGCTTGATATAAAGACCATCCTTTATTGCCGCTTCACCTATAATTGTCGCGATAGAAAGAATACCCTGTCCTCCTACACCGCAAAGTATTATATCTGTTTTCATTTTGATTTATTTGCGTTTAACTTTTTTTCTCTTAAATGTCTCTGTAAAGTCTGCATACACTCACGGCATGGTATAATAACACTCAAGCCATGATAATTTATCTCCTCACGTAACATTTTAGTTATTTCAGGCATATTCTTCGGAAGTGGAACAACAGTCTTAATATGTTCATTATCAAGTCCCAAACCTCTACAAATAGCTTCAAGCTTGTTAGTGCCGGCAGAATCCTGTCCACCAGTCATTGCTGTTGTTAGATTATCACTAATTATTACAGTTATGTCAGAATTTTCGTTAATTGCATCAAGTAGACCTGTCATACCAGAATGAGTAAAAGTAGAATCTCCGATTACAGCAACTGCAGGCCATAACCCAGCATCAGCAGCACCCTTAGCCATAGTTATACTAGCGCCCATGTCAACTGTTGAATGCAACGAACGGAATGGTGGCAATGCTCCCAATGTGTAACATCCTATATCTCCAAACACTCTTGCATTTTCATAATCCTTCAAAACCTCATTCAATGCAGAATATACATCTCTATGACCACATCCCTGACACAATGCAGGTGGACGTGGAGTCACATTCTCACTTGGAGCATAACATTCGTCACACGGAATGCCTAATGCTTTCTTCACTATGTCAGGATTTAATTCACCTGTACGTGGAAGTTCTCCTGTCAGACGTCCTTTGATTACAGCATCACCTGGCATTATTCCACGGAGCATATCCTCAATAAACGGCTGCCCCTCTTCTATAACCATCACAGAATCACAAGATGCAGTCATCTTTCTAATCAACTCTTTCGGCAAAGGATATTGACTTATTTTTAGAACAGGATTAGGACAACCTTTAGGATAACATTCATTCAAATAATTAATTGCAATTCCACTTGCTATTATTCCCATTGATTTGTCCGTACCATCAACATACTGATTAAATTTACTATTCTTTGCTTCATTCTCCAACTCAGGTTGCATTGCTGTAACGATATCGTTCTTTCTGCGTGCCATTGCCGGTAGAAGAATCCAGTCTGCAGCCTTAGAATCATAATTGATATCATTCTGCTCACGCGGTGTTTCGCAAATTTCAACGACTGCTCTACTATGAGCCATTCGTGTCGTTACACGCATAAGAATAGGTAAATGTATTTTCTCGCTATAGTCATACGCATATTTCATCATGTCATAAGCCTCCTGTTGACTGCTTGGCTCAAGACATGGCATCATAGCAAACTTAGCATAGAATCTGCTGTCCTGCTCATTTTGAGAAGAATGCATAGAAGGATCGTCCGCAACAAGAACAATAAGTCCACCGTTTACGCCAGTCATAGCTGAATTAACAAACGGATCGGCACAAACATTCAGACCAACATGCTTCATACAGACGAGGGCACGTTTTCCCATAAACGACATACCGAGAGCTTCTTCCATAGCCGTCTTTTCATTAGACGACCATCTACGATGAATGTTACGATCCTTAGCCGTTCTGGAATTCTGAATATACTCTGTAATTTCTGTTGAAGGTGTACCCGGATAGGCATACACTCCACTAAGACCGGCGTCTATCGCACCTTGTGCGATAGCCTCATCTCCCAATAAGAGTCTTTTCATAATATCAGATTTAATTTAACAAGATTGGTTATTAATAAATAATAATATTGTGTTTATTTTATTGACACTTTCAATGGAGAATGCAAAGCATCAAGATATTCTGTTGAGCGTAATTTCCATTCATTGAATGTACGCACATCATTCTTACTCCACGCAGAACCGAAATAATATGTATATTTCTCATTCGGTTGATATGTAATAACACCAACGCCATGACCTGCATTTCCGTTAGTCGGATTATTATACATCATCGTTTTTGTTGTCTTAACTCCGTTAGGGAACAAAACGCCGACATAAATCTGGAAATTCTGTTTTGTCGGATTATCTGTCGGATCCGCATAAAGAACATAATTCTCGCCGCAATCAACGCTCTTTATATCCTCACTATGAAGGACAACTCCGGCAACCATCTCACAAGGTTTAGACAATCCGTCATACCACACGGTCATCTTATTGTAATTACTTCCTTTATCAAGACTTATAACACGATGCTCAACTACATTTTTATCTGAGCCAACAGTAAAAGGATTGTAATCAAGCTGCACAGTGAAACGCAGAGGACCATTATCCAAAATCTTATAAGTTTTATAACAATAAGGCAAAATCATTTCTGTTCCAGACATAAGAGCAGGAGCTCCACAGCCGAGAGTTGGACCCACCTTATAACAATCAAGTCCATATCCGTGGTCAAAATGATATGTTGTTTCCTCTTCTACCTCAAGAGCCTCGTCAGTCTTTCCGGCCTTTTTCAACTCTTCTATTTTAGAATGGTTTGAAAGTTCAGTAACATATCGCTTGTCAACCTCCAAATCAGGCGTGTTCTTAACCCAGACATCAATACCGAAGGCCCTTTCTCCTGTACGCTGCAAAGCTGGACCATATACACGATAAGCTGTGCGGTCATTTTCCCACGCAATATCGTCAACACGCTCAGGATACTGTTTTCCACAGACGATTGTCTTCATATCCTTCGGTGTTCCCGGAAGTATTGTAAAATCAGCCGTACCACCAGGGCGTACAGCCGCATCAATCAACAGTTTGCCGTCATAAGAAATCTGATACGCTACCTGCTGACCTAATGCATTCTTTACAATAAACTTCTCACCTTTTTTTATTCCTAATTTTGCGTAAACATCCTGAAGTCCAACTTCAACCAATTCCTGACGCTGAACATCACTCGTGTTTGTAACACTTACAATGACATTATTTGCCATCACAGACAAAGGCATCATAAGTGTACAAATAGATAAAACCCTAAAGCTTCTTAAAAAATTCATATTTGTAGTTTTATATTTAATAGATCCAATAATTATTTCAGGTTCTTTATAAAGAACTGTGCTATCTGTCTATATATATGATTACGCGTATTACCGCCGTAAATACTATGATTACGATTGGTATATACATTCATCTTAAAATCTTTATCCGCCTGCACAAGTGCCTCAGTATATTCAAAGACATTTTGAGGATGAACATTATCATCAGCAAGTCCTTGACATATCAACAACTCACCACTCATATTGTCTACACGCTTTATAGGATTAACGTCATAGCCAGAAGGATTTTCTTTTGGCGTACGCATATATCTTTCTGTATAAACTGTATCATAAAATCTCCAGTCTGTCGGAGGAGCAACAGCAACACCAGCCTTGAATACCTTGCGGCCTTCACTCATGCTCATCAATGTATTAAATCCGCCAAAGCTCCATCCCCATATACCAATATTATTTTTATCTACATAGGGCAATGTACCAAGATACAAGGCTGTTTCAACCTGATCTTTAGACTCCAAGTCACCAATTTTCAAATAAGTGCACTTTTCAAATTCAGCACCTCTAGCTCCGGTACCACGTCCATCAACACAAACAAGAATAAATCCTTGCTGAACAAGATATTGATCAAGTAAAGCACCCTGCCCCATCGAACCGATGTTCCAAGAATTTATAACCTGCTGGCTTCCCGGTCCACTATATTGCCACATAATTACTGGATATTTTTTACTTGAATCAAAATTTATTGGCTTGATCATTACGCCATTAAGCTGGACGCCTTCGGAAGTTTTAAAACTAAAAAATTCTTTTGAAGGTAAATTATATTCAGCAAGTTTCTTCTTCAATTCATCATTAGTAATCAAAGACACCGTTTTCTTTCCGGAATTACTATATATAGAATATTCAAACGGAGTATTTCTGTCGCTCCACTGATTTACAAAATATTTATAATCCGAACTAAACACAGCATTATTCCATCCTTCACGAGGAGTAAGACACTCTGTTTTTCCATTCTTACCGGTAACATATACTTCCCTATTCATAGGATTCTTGCCTGCTGCCTGATAATATACATCACCCGTCTGCTCGTCATAACCATAAACATCTGTAACATCATATTGTCCATTAGTAACCTTACGCTGCAGTTGGCCTGTCATACTATAAAGATAAAGCTGCATGAATCCATTTCTGTCACTAGGCATTAATATGTGATTAGATGAGATATAGATATTCGACATAGCCTCTTCCTTCACATACTTAGGAACAGATTCCTTTATCAACAATTTACATACGGTGCTACGCGGATTAACTCCATAAAGGCAGAGCTGATCCTGATGACGATTCATTGTATAAACAATGATTTTTTGAGCATCAGACGTAGATTTAATACGAGGAATATATCCATCGCTGTCAAGTTGCAGCTGCATTGTACGAGTCTGATGAGCCTGAATATCATAACTCAATACTGACACAGTAGAATTTTTCTGTCCTGCTTTGGGATATTTATAAGAATAAAGCCCTGGATATTCTGCATACTCTTTATTTTCAGGAACAAGTCCCTTGAACATTTGCAAAGAATATGTAGGTACATCTTTCTCATCATAACGAATCCAGCACAACATACTTCCATCCGCATTAAACGTCAAAGCAGAATTAAAACCGAACTCCTCTTCGTTAACCCAATCAGGAATACCATTAATAACCTCATTGCGTTTTCCGTCCTTCGTGACTTGACTTTCAGAATTACCATAAAGCAACTTGACCAAATAAATATTATTATCGCGTACAAAAGCTACCTTCATTCCGTCAGGAGACCAAACAGGCGACTGCTGTGGACCATAGTCAGAAAGTTTTTCAAGCTTACGGTCTGCTATGTTGTAAATATAATAATCTGCGGTAAATGACCTGCGGTAAATTTTCTTTGAATTTGTTTGAACCAACATTTTATTACCATCAGGACTCATTATATAATTTTCTATTTTATCTATTTTCTCACCTACAGTGTTATTAACATCAAGCAAAACACTTACCTGCTTACCTGTACGATAAGAATATTTTATGATTTTCTTGCCGTCCTTGCTTATCATTGCATAGCTCTCACCGTCAGTCATCGGTGTAACTGCACTGAGATATTCAGCAGTAAATTTTCCGTCTGCTATGTCTTTCAACGTAAGCTGATTTCCGGAAAAAATATTATTGGCAGCAAAAAACAAAGCCGCACACATGATAAATAGCTTTTTCATTGTATTATTATAAATTATTTTGAGCACAAAGATACATAATTTTCACTACATTTGCACCGCCAATAGATTTAAAAGATATTAATGAAATTGTGCAGAAAAATTAACCGTAATTAAATGATGCAGAATTTAACAAATAAAACTACATTGCCATACAACGATTTTGGCAGCTGGATAAGATCAAAATTCCCTTATAAAATACAAAAGATATCAATAGATGCCGGATTCTCTTGTCCAAACAGAGACGGACGAATCAGTACTGGCGGATGCACTTTCTGCAACAACAGCACGTTCAATCCTTCATATTGTGACAAAAGCAAAAGTATAATTGAACAACTGGAAACAGGCAAACGTTTCTTTAGCAGAAAATATCCAGAGATGCGTTATCTTGCATACTTCCAAGCTTACACCAATACATATGGAAGTCTTGATAATCTAAAAAAAATGTATGAGGAAGCATTAAGCACAGATGGGGTTGTTGGCCTAGTCATAGGAACACGTCCGGATTGTGTAAATGATGATATTCTTAATTACATTGAAGACTTGTCAAGACAAACATTTGTAATTGTTGAATATGGAATAGAATCTGCCAATAACGAAACGCTAAAACGTATAAACAGAGGACATACTTTTGAATGTTCACAAATTGCAATAGAAAAAACCGCATCAAGAGGAATTATCACGAGCGGACATGTAATTTTAGGACTCCCAGGAGAAGACGAAGAAGAAGATATCAGACAAGCATCACTTATATCTCAGACAAAACTTAATATAATAAAGATACATCAGCTGCAGATTATACGCGGCACAAAACTTGAAACTGAATTCAAAGAAAACAAAATTCATGTGTATAATGTTAAAGAATATATTCATTTGCTAGCACGATATATACAACATCTCAGAAAAGACATTATCATAGAAAGATTTACATCACAATCTCCCAAAGATTTATTGATTGCTCCTGATTGGGGACTAAAGAATTATGAATTTACAAATATGTTTGTCAACTATTTAAACAACAACAATATACACCAAGGACAATGTTATAACGAAAAATAAAATTATAATAATACGAAAAATAACGATATAAATATGTAATGCACACTTTCGCTTTTATTTACAAAAATTATAAATTTAAGGTCACTATACTGCCAACATTACAATAAAAGCCAGAATGTTTATAGAAAATATCACAAAACGATGTGCAATAAATAAGTAATTGGCAATAAGCCTGATACAGAAATATAAAATACGAGTGTGCATAAAAACATCTGTATTTTTACATATAAAAAAGGTATAAAAGCACCAATAATTTAGCACAAAAGCATTGATTTTTACTCTAAAAACCTATTGTTTTGCAGAGTAAAACCAATGCTTTTACAGTAAAAAACGGACATTTCTATATTTCATTACACAGAAACAAACCTTTTTGATGATAAGACAATCATATTATTACTCTATTTCACTCATAAATTTTGTAATATAATTTTATTGCACACACAACTATGTACACATACACACATTAAATATATAAAATGATATTATAAAAATAATAAATCAACAGCCACATTAACACCATTAGTAAAAGAATAAAATTATTAATATACGAAATACATATTTACCCATAAAAATTGTCGTGTTTTTAATTAATTTTCCTAACTTTGTCCTAGCATAAGTGAAATACATGACAAATTGTCATAATCAATTAAAATTAATACGCTTAAATCTAAATACAAAAACATATGATTAAAGACAAACTCCCCAAGCAAGAATTATCATTTGCAAAAAAAATCTCAATGACGGTTTTGGCTATACTGAAAAAATATTTTAATGCCATGCCAGACAAAGAAGACGAAGAAAACACCATCAAGGCAATAAGCAATGGCGTATCATTTCACGGGGCAAACCTTTGGGTCTTAGTATTCGCTATTTTTATTGCCTCACTTGGACTTAACGTAAACTCAACTGCAGTTATTATCGGTGCAATGCTGATTTCCCCGCTGATGGGGCCAATTATTGGTATGGGCCTATCAGTAGGAATTAATGATTTTGAACTTTTAAAGCGCTCACTAAAAAATTATTTAGTAGCAACAATCATCAGTGTCTTAACTGCCACATTATATTTCTTGCTTACACCTCTTGATGAAGCACAATCAGAGTTATTAGCCCGCACATCACCTACGTTATATGATGTTCTCATTGCTTTATGCGGAGGTGCAGCCGGCATCGTAGCTCTTGCTACAAAGGGAAAAGGAAACGTCCTTCCAGGAGTTGCTATAGCGACAGCACTTATGCCGCCGTTATGTACTGCTGGTTTCGGAATTGCCACAGGCAACGTATTCTATTTTCTTGGAGCATTTTATCTGTTTTTTATTAATACCGTATTTATAGCTTTGGCTACATATATAGGTGTGAGAATGCTAAAATTCAAGACAAAAGAATTTGTTGATCCCAATAGACAAAAGAAAGTAAAAAAATATATCATCATCATTGTTGTCGTGACAATGATTCCTTCGGGATTTATGACATATAACATCGTTAAGACAAGCGTATTTAAAAGTAATGTCAGCAAATTCGTAAAAGAACAATTAGACAATTCAGGCACACGCATCATATCCTACGAAACAAATCAAGACAGCCTCACACTACGTGTTGTAGCTGTAGGCCAAGAACTCTCAGACAGCACAATAAAAAAAGCAGAACAGAAAATGCTGAATTATAACATAGGCCAATATAAATTACAAGTCATACAAGGCTCTGAATCAACAGCTGTAATGATGCTTAATAACAAGTTGTCAAATATAAATTCGACTAACGCCAACTATTCTGAACTTCTGCGTGAGGGAACACTAAAAATATCAGAGCTGCAAAAAGAGCTTGACACATACGCAAAGTATGATACAATGACACCATCTGTTGCAAAAGAAATAAAGTTCTTATTCAAAGATATTGAAGACGTAAGTCTGTCAAAAGCCAATGTAGTAACCACAGACTCATTAAAATCAAGGTATTATACCCTTGCCGTCATTGGTCTAAAGCCAAAGAAAAACATTACAGAACAAGACAGAAAAAAAATAACAGATTGGCTGAAAGCAAGACTTGAGACCAACAGTTTAGAATTAATTGTCAAAAGAAAATAAAATTCACATTGGCCATATATAAAAAATAATACCGACAGAATAACCTGAAAATATCAGTTAAATCTGTCGGTATTATACAATTATATGAATGCTACAGCATTATAGATATTAATATTTCAACTATCAATAATTATCTTTTACATATAAAAGGCTATATAACGTTGTTTATACTTACTGATAAAAATAATAAAACCAGTAAGTCTCCCCATAAGTATCCTTAACATACGAATACCTTTCAGCCTTATCGATATACTTCTCTTCAAGTTTTTGAAAATCTGCATAATCGGCATCCATTATTTCACTATGGAACACCAACACAGGATTAGCCCTTAAATGAGTATACAATATAAGGGCCTCTTTATAATGTTTAGGCAATGAAGGAGATGTAAGATTATATTTAGTCTTTATTGTATTCACAAAAGCATCAAGATTTTTATCTAATAAATAGCCACACAATATATAATCAGTGACAGATTTCATTGCCAAGCCATGACTCTCTAAATACAATAAATATTCTAAAGGCCGCATACGCCCTTTTTTACGTATACCAAGTTGTTTAAAAATCTCACTTTCCGGATATAGTAAGCATTTAATGCTAACACCATCCGGCAACAATAGATCGGAACCACCATGAGGTATCGGGTATTCAAACAAGCGTTCGCCCAGTTGCTTTGTTCTCGATAATGCATAAACTCGCAACATTGTCAAATTAGCATCTGTATCATCAGATTTCTCACCGACATGTAAAGCCTTCTCATAATCATTTGTATTTAATAGCCATTCAGTTCTTAATCTATAATGAAAGACCTCATTAGTGTTTCCTAAAGCACAAACAATAAGAAACATAACAGACATTGCTAAAAGGCTTTTCCATAAGCCCCCCAAAATACTGCCTGTAAATGATGTATTAATTTGCAAGAAATACTTAAATCTATATAATACAGCCAATACTATATAAACAACAAAAACAATACTTACAACAATAACAACCCATGCAGGAAATGCATTAGTATCAAAATTTTGATCACCGGAAGTAAGAATTATTATTAATAATAATGAAGGAACATAATTTAATATATGCAACCATCCATCAAATTTAGTCAATTTGCTTACACCTAACTTCAACAAATACATAACTAAGGTTATCAAAACCGCTCCTATAGTTTTATTATAGTGAGTAGTTCCCCCAGATAGCACATGTTGCTCCATTGCTAAAAGATCTGCTTGAAAAAAATACAAGTAGACATAAGTAAACAAAATGAAAACAATAGCACATATAGAATTAACCAATGTGCTATTGTTTGTATTAATGTTCTGTGTCATATTAGTTTTTCTTTAAAACAACAGCAGAACGCGCTGGTATATAAAGTTTTAGCCATTCCTTATGATCTTTTACATAAAGAGGATCAAAGTTCGTAATATGTGTCATACTGTCATCAGCAAACCCATTACCTCCAAACTTTTTGGCATCAGTATTAAGCACTACATCGTATGAACCGGTTGGAACCAAGAATCCATAATCTGTATATGATTTTGTAGGACTGAAATTAAAGACAAAGACCAAATCTCCACGCATAAATGCAAGAATCTGATCTCCATCGTTATGCCAAATTTCTTGTACCGGAGTCTTTTGGAAATTACGTTCACTTTTTATAACATTCAACATCTCACGGTCAAAATCTCCCAAATAATGGTAACACAAATCTTTGTTGTCTACAAGATTCCATTGCCTTCTTGCATATTTATAGCTCCAACCATTACCCTCACGCGGGAAGTCTATCCACTCGGGATGTCCGAACTCATTTCCCATAAAATTCAAATATCCGCCATTTATGGCAGCGGCAGTTACAAGACGTATCATTTTATGTAAGGCAATACCACGATGTACTGTTTCATTCTCATCTCCCTTCTTAAAATGCCAATACATATCAGCATCAATCAGACGGAAAACAATTGTCTTATCACCAACCAAAGCCTGGTCATGACTTTCACAATAACTTATAGTCTTTTCATCAGGACGCCTGTTCTTAACTTCCCAAAAGATGCTGCTCGGTTTCCAGTTCTCATCGCTCTGCTCCTTTATTGTCTTAATCCAATAATCAGGAATATTCATAGCCATTCTATAATCAAAGCCATAACCTCCGTCCTCAAACTTAGCCGCAAGTCCTGGCATACCGCTTACCTCTTCAGCAATCGTTATTGCATTAGGATTAATCTCATGTATCAATTTATTGGCTATGGTGAGATAGCAAATTGCATTATCATCTTCATGACCATTAAAATAATCACCATAATTGCAAAAAGCCTCACCTAACCCATGACTATAATAAAGCATGGAAGTTACGCCGTCAAATCTGAAACCGTCAAAATGAAATTCTTTAAGCCAATATTTACAATTACTTAACAGAAAATGCATTACCTCATCTTTTCCATAATCGAAACAAAGACTATCCCAAGCTGGATGTTCATGTCTGTCGCCAGGATAGAAATACTGATTGGGATCACCGGCAAGATTGCCCAAACCTTCAACTTCATTCTTTACGGCATGGCTATGAACAATATCCATTATTACGGCAATGCCATTACGATGAGCTTCATCAATAAGAGACTTCAATTCTTCCGGAGTACCGAATCTACTTGAAGCTGCAAAAAAGCTGCTTACATGATAACCAAAAGAACCGTAATACGGATGCTCTTGTATTGCCATTATCTGAATGCAATTATAACCATCTTCGATAATGCGCGGTAAAACATTTTCCTTAAATTCCGTATAAGTTCCTACTTTTTCCGCATCCTGCGCCATTCCTATATGGCATTCATATATTAAAAGCGGATTCTTATTGGGTTTAAACTTACGTTTTTTCCATACATAAGGTTTCTCCGGATTCCAAACCTGAGCCGAGAATATTTTCGTTTCATCATCCTGAACAACTCTTTGAGCCCATGCAGGAATTCGTTCACCATTACCGCCTTCCCAATAAACATGCATCTTATACAGGTCGCCATGTTTCATTCCTTTTTCAGAAATCTTCAGTTCCCAGTTACCTGTACCTTCTATACGTTTTGCTTTATATCTTTCTGTTTCCTGCCAGTTATTAAAATCACCGACAAGATATATCGCCGTAGCATTTGGAGCCCACTCTCGGAAAACCCACCCTTTTGACAATTTATGCAAGCCATAATAATCGTATCCACTTGCAAAATCTTCCAACGAAATCTTACCATTATGTGTCAACTGACCAAGTTTCCATAATGCATGATCATGACGTCCTCTAATAGCGTCTTCATATGGCGCAAGATAACCATCATTAACAACTAAGCCAATGTGTTTAGGTTCATTTGACTTTGTGTTATCTGTATTTGCCTTACCTTTTGATGATTTGGCTTTTCTGGTAACCATGATACCTCCTATTATAATTTATGATAATATTTTTACTAAGTCTTGTTATTTACAGTTTATGCCAGAACTTTAAAAATGGCTTTTTTAATTTCTTTCTCATCAGAAATACATGGAGCATGCCCATCCTGAGGAAAGAATATAGCAAACTCTCCAGGTTTACATGTTACATAAGTATCTGCAGCCCCTGCATATTTTGTAATATCCTTTTCAGCATTATATTCTGCTTCCGGAAGATCCTTTAATGGTGTATATCCATACGTCTCAGACGTACTTAAAGGAATTTGAATATCTATCATTTTTTTATGAGTCTCCAACAATGCACCTTCACGTGTCTTACCTTTAGCAGTTTGAATATTAACAAATAAATCTGAACCCTTTATCAGATGTTTGCCATCATCAAGTTTGTTCAAATCATTTGCCGCAATAAAATCTATCACATCCTTAAATAAAGGATTCAGAGTAACATATTTTTCCAGATTATCAATTGTATCTATAACCATATTGTTATGTTTTTAAATTATTGAACTTTATTTCCTTGAATATACATACCTTGAGAAATTATATTTCCATTTTTATCTTTCTCAATATATTTTCCATCACGTTTATCATCTTTATAAGAGCCTTCAAAGCGTTTTCCTTCTTTATCAACTTCTATGGCAGAACCGTTTCGTTTACCATTACGATAAATACCTTTAAACTTACTTCCGTCAGAAAAATGAATTATAATTTCACCATCAAAAACGCCATTTTTGAAATTACCTTCAAATACATCACCATTCTTTTTTGTGAGTTTTCCTTGCCCGTTCTGTTTATCAGCTTTCCAATAACCATTATAGACATCACCATTTTTCCAACATAAGACGCCATGACCGTCCTTATCACCTTCAGTGAAATGTCCTGTATAACGATCACCATTAGCAAAAGTAAATATACCATCTCCAGTACGTTTTCCTCTTACGTAGTCACCTTCATACATATCACCATTTTGAAATTTATATATACCTTTACCATTTTGGATATCATCAAACCAATCACCGGTATATACATCACCATCTGCATAATGATTTGTGCCTTTTCCTGAACGCATATTGTTCATCCACATACCATCATAAGTGGTTCCATCACCCCAATCAAAAAAGCCTTTACCTGTTTTTGTATCATCTTTCCATTCGCCTTTATAATAGGCTCCGCCACTATATGTATACACACCGTAGCCATTACGTTTATCCTGATACCAGTCACCATCATATTTATCGCCATTATAATAATACATTACTCCGTGGCCCTGCTGGTAATCTCTAAACCATAATCCTACATATTTGTTATTATTCATGAAATGATAAGTACCCCTTCCATGCTGCTGGTCCTGAAACCATTCACCTTCATATTTTTCTCCATCAGAGAATGTATACACACCATACCCCTGACGTTTGCCTTTTACATATTCACCTTCATATGTATCACCATTTTTGTATACAGTTTTACCCTTTCCGTTAGGCTTTCCTGACACCAATTTGCCTTGATACATTCCACCATCCTTAGTCTCACAAGAACCTAAGGTTATCTTTTGTGCGCTACACAACATTGGAAGTGCGGCAATAAACAATAGCAATATATAGTTCTTCACGATAATTCTGTTTTGAATTTATCACCAAAAGTAATAAAAAATAACCACACAACAAAATTATTTTTTCAAAATTGATTACACAAATATGTTTATTGAGAAATATTAGTATCTTTGCAAAAATATTAAAACAGAAATACTATGGACTTTGTAGGAATTATACCAGCAAGATATGCTTCAACACGTTTTCCAGGAAAACCATTAGCTAAACTTGGAGGCAAAATAGTCATACAACGTGTTTACGAACAAGTAAGAAGTGTTCTTGACGATGTTTATGTTGCAACAGATGACGAAAGAATCATGAATGCCGTAAAAAGCTTTGGAGGAAATGCTGTAATGACCTCACCGAATCATAAAAGTGGGACTGACAGAATAGAAGAAGCAGTAAACATTATTGGGAAAAATTTTGATGTTGTTATAAACATACAAGGAGATGAACCCTTTATTCATAAATCACAAATCGAAACAATCTGCAAATGTTTTGATGACCCACAAACCATGATAGCCACACTAGGAAGGCCTTTTTCAGAAAAAGACACTATTAAAGATCTAGAAAATCCGAATTCACCAAAACTTATATGCGACAACAATGGCTTCGCAATGTATTTCAGCAGAAGTATTATCCCATATATACGAGGCGAAGAGAAATCTAATTGGATAAACAAATTCAATTATCTAAAGCACATTGGACTCTATGCGTATAGAGCTAACGTATTAAGGGAAATCACAAAACTTCCACAATCAAGTTTAGAACTTGCAGAAAGTCTCGAACAATTAAGATGGCTTCAAAATGGGTATCGAATAAAAGTAGGTATCACAAATATCGAAACAATCGGTATAGATACACCTGAAGATTTAGAAAAAGCAGAAGAATTTATTAATAGTCAAAAAATCTAAGACCCAAAAACAATCGACAAATACGCTCTATAAATTTAATAAAAGAATATAAATTATAATTTCACTAAATAGTCTATGTAATGGATAAAAAATTATAAGTTCCTTTACATAGACTATATTTTTATTGAGCAACGCTCATTGTAATATTACCTGAATATGATATTGTCAATTTAACGAGAAAACTTGTAGGACTGTCAGGAATAGCTAACTGAGTCTGATAATGAACACCATTCTCATCCAAACAATCCAGATCAATATCACTCAAAACGCTTTGTTTAAGCATATTCTTCGGAACACATGTTGAGAAATCATCCTTTCTGAAGTCTTTTGAAAAGAGTTTCACACTACCAGAAAAAATACTCACATGAATAATATTATCATAATATATGTTCTCAACCTCTAATCCTTCATCATTATAAAACGTCCGATATACCTTATAAGTTGTTGGATTAATCTGTACATAGCAATGATATTTTTTATCTGAATATCCCACAATAGTATCACGCTTAATAACCTTATTTTGATTCAAAATAATTGGCGCGTGATGAACGAATAACAATGCATCATTAGGGTCGTTACTTTTCACTAATTTCACAACATCTCCGTTCTGATTTTTAAATTCAAAAATATGAGGACTTTGTTTTAATATAGGATATTTAGAAACACTGTTACCATAAAAGAACATCGTATCACCAATAATTTTAAACATCACCGGCTGACTGGTCGAATCTGGATAATAAACCGTATCTCCCTTAATCTTGAAGGTCACGTTTTCCTCATCTTCATCAAGCCATATACCTTCAAGCATAGCTTTTGCCTTTTTGTTTTCAGCAACAGTCACAACATCCTTTTTTGAATTACTACAACCCAAAACAAACAAGAAACATATTATAGCTCCGAAGATATATAAAGTGTGCTTAATCATTTTCCTATACAATGATATTCAAAACCATGTTCAGTTAAATCATCATAATCATAGATATTCCTACCATCTAAGATTAATTTTCGATGCATAGTTTTTCCAACTAAATCCCAATCAGGCAATCTGAACTCCTG
>HF992657.1:25305-37121 GCA_000436695.1 Prevotella sp. CAG:1185
CTGAACTCCTGCCATTCTGTCAATAGAATCAGAGCATCAGCATTTGCTAATGCATCATACTTATTGTTATAATATGCAATCTTATTGCCAATTATACGTTTACATTCATTCATTGCTTCAGGGTCATAAGCATGTATTTTACATCCTGCCTCAAGCAATTTTTTTATAATTACCAATGCCGTAGATTCACGCATATCATCTGTTTCAGGCTTAAAAGCCAATCCCCATAACGTCACAGTCTTACCAGACAAATTGCCATCAAAAGTTTTTGCTAATTTATCGAAGAGGATGCCCTTTTGTCTCTCATTAACCCTTTCAACTGCTTTCAATACATCCAATGAATATCCATTATCATCAGCTGTTTTTATCAAAGCCTTAACGTCTTTCGGGAAACACGACCCGCCATATCCACAACCAGCATACAGGAACTTTCGTCCAATACGAGTATCAGATCCAATCCCTGAACGAACCTTATTAATATCCGCGCCAACTAATTCACACAAATTAGCTATATCATTCATAAAACTAATACGTGTAGCAAGCATTGAATTTGCAGCATATTTTGTCATCTCTGCGCTTGGAATATCCATAAATATAACGCGGAAATTATTTAGCAAAAATGGTTTGTATAATTTTGTCAATATATTCTTTGCCTTTTCGCTATTAACGCCAACCACTACTCTATCAGGACTCATAAAATCCTTGATAGCATTACCTTCTTTTAAAAATTCAGGATTGCTGGCAACATCAAACGGCACATCAACCCCACGTTTAGCAAGTTCCGCCTTTATCGTCTCTGAAATTTTATTCGACGTACCAACAGGCACAGTACTCTTAGTAACTACAACCAAATAATGAGTCAAATGTTCGCCAATTGTCTTAGCAACCTGCAAGACATATTTTAAGTCAGCACTACCATCTTCATCAGGAGGAGTGCCAACCGCAGTAAAAACGATCTGCTGATCATTCAAGACATCTGGCAACGATGTTGAGAATTTCAATCTACCAGCATTAATATTTTTAGCGACTAATTCATCCAGTCCAGGTTCATATATTGGTATAACGCCCTTTTTCAAAGCCTCAATTTTGGCAGAATCCACATCTACGCATGTTACAGTAGCCCCAATTTCAGCAAAACATGCACCCGAAACCAGACCGACATAGCCAGTCCCAACAATCGCGATATTCATTACAATAAATTTTTAGTCATTTAAATTAATAAAAGCATTCTGCATCTTTAAATGCAACAGCAGACATGTCCTTTGCGCTAGTCAATATTTCTTCTGAATTCATCGGCCATTTAATGCCGATATCAGGATCATCAAACCTTATCGATGCTTCATTCTCAGGAGAATACATATTATCTACTTTATAAGTAAATATCGCCTCGTCACTTAACACCAAAAATCCATGAGCGAAGCCTCGAGGAATAAAGAATTGTCTCTTATTTTCACCGCTAAGTTCAACCATAACATATTTTCCAAATGTTTTAGACTTAACGCGCAAATCTACAGCAACATCCAAAACACGTCCCTTAATAACCCTTACCAGCTTAGCCTGAGAATATTCTCCCTTTTGATAATGAAGGCCACGCAACACTCCACGACTTGACATAGACTCATTATCTTGAATGAAAGAAACCTTGCCAATATTTTTTTCAAAATCAGAACTTTTAAAGGCTTCAAAGAAATACCCTCTAGAATCGTTAAACACCTTAGGTTCTATAATGAAGACTCCATCTATTTCTGTTTTTATGTAATTCATAACGAATATTATTTTCTTTATAATTTACCTGCAAAATTAAAAATATTCTTTGAATAACAGCAGAACAGATAAAAAAAATCTTCATATTAAGCCATATAATTTTGTTTTTTAATTAAAAAGGAGTAATTTTGCAATCGTGATAGAATTAGAAAGACATATTGAGATATTATTGCTAAAGAACGATTGTGTTATCGTTCCTGGCTTAGGCGGTTTCATAGCAAGTCACATTCCAGCAAGATATGACGAAAGGGACAACATGTTTTTGCCTCCATCAAGAACATTAGGTTTCAATTCTAAGTTAAACATCAACGATTCTTTACTTGTGCAGTCATACGCAGAAGCTTATGACCTAAGTTATCCTGACGCATACGCACGAATTGAAAATGAAGTAAGAGAATTAAAGCAACATATCGAAAACGACGGATACTATGAACTGAGTGATATAGGAACACTATGCCTGAATAATGAAGGAAATCTAGAATTCAAGCCATGCGAAGCAGGAATACTAACACCAGACTTATATAGTCTAAGTTCCTTTGAAATAAAAAAAGACATAGCTCATTCGGAAAAGCAAGAAAAATCATTTGAGGTAAACAATATTTTAAATGGTTCTACGGCAACTATTACATATGCCACATCTCCTGTCTGCAATAAGACAAAGGATAATATTGGCGTAACAGATACGCAAGATGCTTGCATTCCAGAAAAGACTCCTCAAATTAAATTTAGAGTTTTAAAAAGTGTTTTTGCTGTAATTGTTGCAATTATAACATTTTTCGCATGGACATCACCAATAAACAACACCAACAAAATGATTCAGATGGGGTATGTTGACAGTGGAATAATTCATAATCTCATCAAAAGAAGCTATAATAACATTACAAAAAGTAGTATCAATTTAAGAAGTAAAGAAACAAAGCATCTTGAGACGACTATAAAAACGAAGTCAGAACGTCTAAATACACAAAAAGACGAAACGCATCAAGAGGATATAAAAAATACAAATAACAATTTTTGCATCGTATTAGCAAGTAGAGTTGCAAAGAAAAACGCAGAAGAGTTTGTAAACAAGCTCAACACACGCGGCATTAAAGCCAGCACCCTTATAGAAAACAATAATTCCATAAAAGTCATATACGGAAAATACATGACTAGAAAAGAGGCTTACAATGCTTTAAATGAATTAAAAGGCAACGAATATTTCTACGATGCATGGGTTTACCATATTAAATAATTCAAGATAAGATGAAAAGAGTCAGATGCCCTAAATGTGATGAGTTTATCACATTTGACGAAACAAAATACAAAGAAGGACAATCACTTATCTTTGAGTGTCCACAATGCGGAAAACAGTTTGGCATAAGAATAGGAGCAACAAAGCTTAGAAATACGCAAAAGAAAGAAATAATTAACGAAAACGAATACGACGACAAATACGGAGCAATCATTGTTATAGAAAACGTTTTCCACTACAAGCAAGTAATACCGTTAAAACTTGGTGACAACATTATTGGACGCTACATGAAAGGCAGCAAAACAAATACGCCTATTGAGACCAATGATCCAAGTATAGATATAACACATTGTATTATTAATGTATCCATAGATAAAAAAGGACACCTTAAATATATATTAAGAGACGGGCCAAGCTATACAGGTACATTTGTAGACAATGAAATATTGGGAAATAAAGAAAGAAGAATCATATATGACGGTACACTTTTTACAATTGGCGCAACTAGCATCATACTAAAAGCCCCAAACGGAAAAGACGACAATAAAAAAGATATAAATGAATAATATTTATATGATTTTTGTTAAAAAACAATAAATACAGCTTAAAGTAGCCAATAATCTAAAATATTTTTAATGTAAACATCAAATTAGAAACAAAAAGATTGTACCTTTGCAGCCGATTTATTTATAATAAATATAAAGTCGAACTTTATTAATTTTTAATTTAATTTATTTTATGTCAGATTTAAAGAACGTACAACCATTAGCAGACTTCAACTGGGACGAGTTTGAAAATGGAAGTCAAGCAAATGTAAGCAAAGAGGAGCTCGAAAAAGCCTATGATGAGACTCTCAACAAAGTCAGCGAGCATCAAGTCGTAGACGGAAAAGTAATCTCTATTGACAAAAAGGAAGTTGTTGTTAACATTGGTTACAAGAGCGACGGTGTAATACCCGCAAGCGAATTCCGTTACAATCCGGATTTGAAAGTTGGTGATGTTGTTGAAGTTTATGTTGAGAATCAGGAAGACAAAAAAGGTCAGCTCCTGCTTTCACACAAGAAAGCTCGCCTAAGCAAGAGTTGGGAGCGTGTTAATGCAGCTCTTGATAATGAGGAAGTTATTCAGGGTTACATCAAGTGCCGCACTAAGGGTGGTATGATTGTTGATGTATTCGGAATTGAAGCCTTCCTTCCAGGAAGTCAGATTGACGTTCATCCTATACGTGACTACGATGTATTCGTAGGCAAGACAATGGAGTTCAAGGTTGTTAAGATTAATCAGGAATTCCGCAATGTTGTTGTTTCACACAAAGCTCTTATTGAAGCTGAACTTGAAGCACAGAAGAAAGAGATCATCAGCAAACTTGAAAAAGGTCAGATTCTCGAAGGAACTGTTAAGAACATCACATCTTATGGTGTATTCGTTGACCTCGGCGGTGTTGACGGACTCATTCATATCACAGACCTTTCTTGGGGCCGCGTAAGCGATCCTCATGAAGTTGTCGCTCTTGACCAAAAGATCAATGTCGTTATTCTCGACTTTGATGATGACAAGAAGCGTATCGCACTCGGCTTGAAGCAGCTTACACCTCACCCATGGGATGCTCTTGATCCAAATCTCAAGGTTGGCGACCATGTTAAGGGTAAAGTTGTTGTTATAGCTGATTATGGTGCATTCGTAGAAATAGCTCCTGGCGTTGAGGGACTTATCCACGTTTCAGAAATGAGCTGGAGTCAGCATCTGCGTAGTGCACAGGAATTCATGCACGTTGGTGATGAAGTTGAAGCCGTTATCTTAACTCTTGATCGTGAAGAGCGTAAGATGTCTCTTGGTATCAAACAGCTCAAAGAAGATCCATGGGAGACAATCGAAGTTAAGTATCCTATTGGCAGCAAACATACAGCAAAAGTACGTAACTTCACAAACTTCGGTATCTTTGTAGAACTTGAAGAGGGTGTTGACGGACTTATCCACATTAGCGACTTGTCATGGACAAAGAAGGTTAAACATCCTTCAGAGTTCACTCAGGTAGGTGCAGAGATTGATGTTGTTGTTCTTGAAATAGACAAGGAAAATCGTCGTTTGAGTCTTGGTCACAAGCAGCTTGAAGAGAATCCTTGGGATACATACGAAACAATTTACACACCGGGTTCAATCCATACAGGTAAGATTACAGAGATAATGGATAAGGGTGCTGTTATAACTCTGAACGAAGGTGGTGAAGGCTTTGCAACTCCTAAACATCTTGTAAAAGAAGACGGTTCACAGGCTCAGCCTGGTGAAGAACTCCAGTTCAAAGTAATAGAGTTTGTTAAAGAGACAAAACGTATAATTCTCTCACACAGCCGCACATTTGAAGATGTTAAAGAAGAGCCTAAGAAGGCACCACGTGCAAAGAAAGCCAAGAAAGAAGATGCTCCTGTTATAAATAACATTGCAGCAGGAACAACATTAGGTGACATCGATGCACTGGCTGAGCTCAAAGCAAAAATGGAAAAAGGAGAATAATAATATAATTCTTTTCTAAAAATAAAAATGGGGAACGAATATCGTTTCCCATTTTTTATTGACAAATGACTAGCTTGATAATAAAAACAATATCAGCCACGCCATATAAGTTGCTAGTATTAATAGTATTTAAAGCATAAAGACTATAAAACTAAAAATATTTTTAACAGGAAAAGACATTAATAAGGAATAATACCTTCATAAAAAGTAAACTAATATATAATACGACATATTTAAAGAATAAAACCATTGAGTTTTACAATAAAAACAATTGATTTGCGATGCAAAAACAATTGAGTTTCACATAAGAAACAGCCCACTTTCATATTAGAACAATATTCCATAATTATATTATCAATTGATAAGAATACAGTCTGGCACTCAAATGTATTGTAATTAAAGTAATTAATAAATTTACAATTTTAAGCTACACGAAAAAAATCAAATCAAATTAGAGATAAAATAACACAAACTATATGTTTATTTTATAATAATATTATAAACGACACAAAAAATGGAAACACAAACAACAAAATGTATAAAAGCTGATGCCTATGACCGAAACAAATAAATCAGCATTTCTCACCAAATCCCGAATAAGAAACGAACAATATGAAACGTATAAAATAAAACTATTGAAAACCAAAAATCAACACAACAAATATACACAATAGCAACAACACCATATCTACAAACAAGAAAGTACATATAAATCATTAAATGACATTTAAAATCCTGCATACCATATATGCAAATAAATATCAAAAAAGACATAAATTATCCATTCAAAAGATAAAATATGTAAAATTAATATTTATATAGTAAAAACACAAACAAATAAATTTTGACATATAAATAATATGATGTAATTTTACACCCAATAATAACCTAATTAATAAAATTATGAAGAACATTAAATTCAAAGCTTTGAGTGTTGGTATAGCATGCTGCTTAATGTCTGCATGTGGAGTACAAAACGGCAATAATGCAACAACAGTTTCAGGTCTATCAACAGCTGCATTTGACACTACAATAAATAACAAGCCGGTCAAGCTGTACACACTAAGCAATAATAACGGTATGGAGGTTTGTATTACAAACTTTGGTGGACGTATTGTTTCCTTAGTAGTACCGGATAAAAATGGAAAACAGACAGATGTTGTTCTAGGTTATGACAACATCGCTCAATATGCCGATTCTGTAAATAGCCCAAGCGACTTTGGCGCTGCAATTGGAAGATATGCAAACAGAATAAACAAAGGTAAACTTAATATTGACGGAAAAGACATTCAGTTGCCAATAAACAATTACGGACACTGCCTACATGGTGGACCATCAGGATGGCAATATCAGGTATATGATGCTAAACAGCTAAACGACACGACATTACAACTGACAATATTATCTAAAGACGGCGACAATAATTTCCCGGGAAACGTAAAAGCTTCAGTAACTTATACCTTAAAAGGTAATAACAGCCTTGACATTGCTTATAGAGCAACAACAGATAAAGAAACCGTCATAAACATGACAAACCATTCATATTTCAACCTAAATGGTGATCCGTCAAAGGATGTTGAAAACTGCATTTTATACATTAACGCAGATAAATATACTCCATCAGATTCAACATTCATGACAACAGGTGAAATTGCAAAAGTAGACAATACGCCAATGGACTTCAGAAAACCTACTGCAATAGGTAAAAATGTCAACAATTTTTCTTTTGACCAAATCAAAAATGCCATGGGAATTGATCACAACTGGTGCTTAAACACATATAAAAATGGCAAAGGAGATGACACAAAAGTAGCAGCAAGTCTATACTCACCGAAGACCGGCATTATGCTTGAGGTATATACAAACGAACCTGGCATTCAGGTATATACAGGCAATTTCTTAAATGGAAAGGTTAAGGGCAAAAAAGGCATAGCTTATAACAAGCATGCATCATGCTGTCTTGAAACCCAGAAATACCCAGATACTCCGAATAAGAAAGACTGGCCAACAGCAAATTTAAAACCAGGTGAAGAATATTATTCTCACTGCGTGTTCAAATTCAGCATAAAATAAGAATCAGAATACTACTATTAACCTATAAAAATTATTAATCAAAAATGGAAATATTAGACTGGATTGTAATTGGTGTCTTCTGTCTAGCACTGATTGGTATCGTTGTATGGGTCGTAAGCCAAAAAAACAAAGACTCTGCAGACTATTTTCTTGGAGGACGTGATGCAACATGGATTGCTATCGGTGCGTCTATCTTTGCATCAAACATCGGCTCAGAACACTTGATAGGACTTGCAGGTGCAGGAGCATCTTCAGGTATGGCTATGGCTCATTGGGAAATTCAAGGTTGGATGATCCTGATTTTAGGCTGGGTTTTCGTTCCGTTCTATACAAGAAGTATGGTATACACAATGCCTGAATTCTTGGAAAGACGCTATAACAAAGAAAGCCGTACCATCCTGTCTGTCATATCACTTATAAGTTATGTATTGACCAAAGTTGCCGTTACTGTATACGCAGGCGGTCTTGTGTTCCAGCAAGTATTCGGAATAAAAGAGCTTTGGGGCATTGACTTCTTCTGGATTGCCGCAATTGGATTAGTAATAATAACAGCATTATACACTGTACTCGGAGGCATGAAGAGCGTATTGTACACATCTGTACTCCAGACACCGATATTGCTGTTAGGCTCTTTGATAATTTTGGTATTAGGTTTAAAGGCCGTTGGAGGATGGGATCAGGTACTGCAAATTTGTTCTATCAAACCAGTAAATGAATACGGAGATCACATGACCGACCTGATGCGCAATCTTAATGATCCAGAATACCCATGGCTCGGTGCATTGGTAGGCTCAGCCGTTATTGGTTTTTGGTATTGGTGTACAGACCAGTACATTGTACAACGAGTACTTTCTGGAAAGAATGAAAAGGAAGCCCGTCGCGGTACTATCTTCGGAGCATATTTAAAATTGCTTCCTGTATTTATTTTCCTTATTCCTGGAATGATTGCCTATGCATTAAATGTTAAATCAGGCGGAACATTCTTGCCTGTAGATGCCAATGGCATAGCAATAAGCGATGCAGCATTTCCAACATTAGTTGCTAAAATTCTTCCCGCAGGAGTTAAAGGACTAGTGGTATGTGGTATACTAGCAGCCCTCATGAGTTCACTTGCATCATTGTTCAACTCATCTGCAATGCTTTTCACAATAGACTTTTACAAACGTCTGCGTCCTAATACATCAGAAAAATCACTTGTAAGAATTGGCCAAATGGCAACAATTGTCATTGTTGTTTTAGGTATATTATGGATACCAATTATGCGAAGCGTCGGTAACGTTCTTTACAATTACCTTCAGGATGTCCAAAGCGTTCTGGCTCCTGGCATTGCAGCTGCATTCTTACTCGGTATATGTTGGAAAAGAACTACAGCAAAAGGCGGTATGTGGGGCCTCCTTTCTGGTATCATAATAGGTCTAACCAGATTGGGTGCAAAGGTTTACTATAGTAATGCCACCAATGTTTCAGACAATTGGTTTAAAGCCATTTTCTATGATTTCAATTGGCTCTATTTCTGTGGTGTAATGCTCATTTTCTGTTGTCTCGTCGTAATTGTAGTAAGTCTATGCACAGAAGCTCCTTCAGAAGAAAAGATAAAAGGTCTTGTATTTGGAACTGCTACACCGGAACAAAAAGCTGCTACACGCGCAAGCTGGAATCACTGGGATGTTATTAACAGTATAATAATACTGGCTATAACTGTTGCCTTCTATATTTACTTCTGGTAAAACACGTAAATTTTAAAACAAAATGACAATTTATTATAACGAGCATTCAAAATTTTATGTTTCAGTAGATTGCATTGTCTTCGGATTTGAAAGTAACAAGCTTAAATTACTTATAGGAAAAAGACAAATGGATCCAGGAAGGAACGAATGGTCACTATACGGAGGCTTTGTTGAAGAAAATGAAACTTTAGACGAAGCAGCCAATAGAGTATTATATGAATTAACAGGTCTAAAAGACTTGTACATGAAACAGGTAGGCGCTTTCGGAGCCGTTGACCGCGACCCTGGAGAGAGAGTTATATCTATAGCTTATTGTGCGCTCATTAATGTTAAAGATTATGATAAAAGTCTTCAGGAAAGCCATCAGGCCATGTGGGTTAATCTTGAGGAATTACCAAAATTATATTCAGACCACAACGATATGGTCAAAAAGGCAATAGCCTTACTTAGAAGGCGCATTTCATCTGAACCATTAAGTTTCAATCTTCTGCCAGAATTATTTACGCTGACACAACTTCAGCATGTATATGAAGCAATTCTAGGTGAAGAAATAGACAAGCGTAACTTCAGAAAGCGCATTAAAGCCATAGACTTTATCGAAAAGACTGACCTAATAGATAAAATAACATCAAAACGTGGAGCAGCCTTGTATCGTTTCAATAATGACGCATATTTGGAAGATCCGACATTTAAATTATAATATTTTATGCTTGAAGAATTAAAGGAAAAAGTATTCAAGGCTAATTTAGACCTTGTAAAACATAATTTGGTTATATTCACCTGGGGAAACGTTTCAGGTATTGACCGCGAAAAAGGACTTGTAGTAATAAAGCCATCAGGGGTAAGCTATGATACAATGAAAGCATCAGACATGGTTGTTGTAGACCTCATGACAGGCAAGGTGGTTGAAGGTGATTTAAATCCTTCATCTGACACACCTACCCATTTGGTACTTTATCGTGCATTTCCCGAAATAGGCGGAATAGTACACACCCACTCTACCTATGCGACAGCATGGGCACAAGCAGGCATGGATATCCCAAATATCGGAACAACTCATGCTGACTATTTCCATGACGCCATTCCATGCACTGATGATATGACAAAGGAGCAGATGGCTGAATATGAAAAAGAGACAGGGAATGTTATTGTAGAGCGTTTCAAAAACATAAACTATGTACACACTCCCGGGGTTTTAGTAAAAAATCATGGTCCTTTCTCATGGGGAAAGGATCCTGACAATGCTGTATATAATGCTGTGGTAATGGAACAAGTAGCCAAAATGGCATTCATATCATTCTCTGTAAATCCAGATACAACAATGAATCCCCTGCTTATTGAAAAACATTTTAGCCGTAAACATGGTCCGAACGCATATTACGGACAAAAGAAAAAATAAATAAGTTAACAATATAAAAAATAACAACTATGATAAAAGCATTTGAAAATTATGAGATTTGGTTTGTAACAGGAGCTCAACTTCTTTATGGAGGAGATGCTGTTAAACAAGTAGACGGACATTCTAAAGAAATGGTAAATGGCCTGAACGAGTCAGGAAGACTACCAATAAAAGTTGTATATAAAGGCACAGCAAACAGCAGTAAAGAAGTTTCAGATATCTTTGCAGCAGCAAATAATGAAAAGAAATGTATCGGTGTAATAACATGGATGCATACATTCTCTCCAGCAAAGATGTGGATTCACGGACTGCAGATTCTTCACAAGCCACTGCTTCACCTCCATACACAATACAATGCAGAGATTCCATGGGACTCAATAGATATGGACTTCATGAACCTCAACCAAAGTGCTCATGGAGACAGAGAGTTCGGTCATATTATATCACGCATGCGCATAAGGCGCAAACTTGTTGTCGGATATTGGAAAGAGCAAAAGACACAAGACCACATTGCTGTATGGGAACGTGTTTGTGCAGCATGGGCAGACGCACAAGACATGTTGATACTGCGCTTTGGCGACCAAATGAACAATGTAGCCGTTACTGATGGTGACAAAGTTGCAGCAGAACAGGTCCTCGGATATCATGTTGACTATTGCCCATTCAGCGAAGTATTAAGCTACTTTAAAGACATCAAAGACGCTGACGTAGACGAATTAGTTGCTACATATTTCAAAGAATATGATCACGATGCTTCCCTCGAGGACAAATCAACCGAAGGTTACAAAAAGGTTTGGAACTCAGCAAAAGCAGAACTTACATTACGCGCAGTGCTGAAAGCCAAAGGAGCAAAAGGATTTACAACAAACTTTGACGATCTTGGAGATGTTAATGTAGAAGAAAGTGGTATGGGATTTGATCAGATTCCAGGCCTGGCTTCACAGCGTCTTATGGCTGAAGGCTATGGCTTCGGAGCTGAAGGCGACTGGAAATCAGCAGCACTATACCGTAGTGTATGGGTAATGACACAGGGAATGGAAAACGGATGCTCATTCCTTGAGGACTACACACTAAACTTTAATGGTGAGCAGAGTGCAATACTCCAGTC
>HF992657.1:37143-38196 GCA_000436695.1 Prevotella sp. CAG:1185
ATACTCCAGTCACACATGTTGGAAGTATCACCGCTCATAGCTGCTTCTAAGCCACGTCTTGAAGTTCACTTCCTTGGCATTGGCGTAAGAAAGAGCCAGACAGCACGTTTGGTATTCACATCAAAGGTCGGCAATGGAGTTACCGCAACAGTTGTTGATCTCGGCAATCGTTTCAGAATGATTGTTAACGATGTTAAATGCATTGAACCGAAACCATTACCTAAACTGCCTGTTGCTTCTGCTTTATGGATATCACAGCCTAACTTTGAAGTTGGAGCCGGATGTTGGATTTACGCAGGCGGCACACACCACAGTTGCTTCTCTTATGATCTCACAGATGAATATTGGCAGGATTACGCAGAAATTGCCGGAATTGAATGTCTGTTCATCAACGAAAATACTAAAGTTGACGAATTCCGCAAAGAACTCCGTTTCAATGAGGTATATTATATGTTAAACAAAGCCCTACTATAAGTCTATGGCAAAATATGTAATCGGACTGGATTACGGCAGTGACTCCGCAAGAGCCTTAGTCGTTAATGCCGAAACAGGCAAGATTATGGCAACCAGCGTAAAGTACTATCCACGCTGGAAAAAAGGGTTATACTGCAATCCCAAAATAAACCAATGGCGTCAGCACCCCAAGGATTACCTTGAGGTGCTCGAAGCCACTGTTAAAGATGCCTTGAGTCAATGTCCCCAAGGTACTGCAAAAGAAATTGTAGGCATAGCTTTCGACACTACAGGTTCGACACCGGCATTTACAGATGAAACCGGTACACCTTTAGCCATGTTGCCCGATTTCGAGGAAAACCCTAATGCAATGTTTGTATTATGGAAAGACCATACAGCTGTAAAAGAAGCAGAAGAAATAAATGAGGCATGCGCAAAATCGGACATTAACTACATTAAATACGAAGGTGGCATATATTCTGCTGAATGGTATTGGGCTAAGGCTATGCATATTCTGCGTGAAGATGAAAAAGTTGCACAAAAAGCTTATTCAATAGTTGAATATTGCGAATGGCTTCCTGCTGTATTGACTGGAGTAAA
>HF992657.1:38224-42309 GCA_000436695.1 Prevotella sp. CAG:1185
ACTGGAGTAAACAAATCAAAAGATATAGTACGCAGTCGCTGTGCATGTGGCCATAAAGCTATGTGGCATAAAGAATGGGGAGGTCTTCCTTCTGAAGATTTTCTTAAATCACTGGAGCCCAAACTAGCTGGATTCCGTGAGCGACTATTCGAAGAAACAGCAACAGCAGACAAACCAGTTGGACACCTATGTAAAGAATGGGCTGAAAAATTAGGTCTTAATGAAGATGTTGTTGTTGCTGGCGGTGCATACGATTGCCATATGGGAGCCGTAGGAGCCGGTGTAACACCTCATACACTTGTACGCGTTATAGGTACGTCAACATGCGATGTAATGGTTGCTTCATATGACGAAATAGGAGACAAATGCATTAAAGGTATATGTGGCCAAGTCGATGGCAGTGTGATTCCAGGAATGGTTGGACTGGAAGCAGGCCAGTCTAGTTTTGGTGATGTCTACGCAATGTTTAAAAGAATTCTTGAATTCCCAGTACGCGAAATATTGCCTCAAACAATAGATGACAAACTTTCAAAAGAAGAAATAAACAATATTGTTGAAAAGACTTGTGACAAAATAATTGTTAAACTGACCGAAGAAGCAGAAAAAATTCCTATAAGCGAAAGCACTATGATAGCAACCGACTGGATAAATGGACGACGCACACCAGATGCGAATCAATTGCTAAAAGGAACGATTGCCGGGTTTACCCTTGGGACCAATGCCCCACAAGTGTTCCGCGCATTAGTTGAAGCTACTGCATTCGGTACCAAAGCCATAGTTGACAGGTTTGAAAGTGAAGGTGTTGTCATAGACAACGTTATCGGAATTGGCGGTATTGCATTGAAATCACCATTTGTAATGCAAACTATGTGTGATGTCATCAATAAGCCTATAAAGGTGTGCAATACAGATCAGGCATGTGCTCTTGGTGCAGCAATGTTTGCAGCAACAGCTGCGGGAGTGTATGATAAAGTTGAAGATGCTATCCAAAATATGAATAGCGGTTTCTCTAAAGAATATATTCCTCAGCCTGAAAACGTAAAAGCATATTCTGAACTTTATAAGAAATATATAAAACTTGGACAATTTACAGAAAAAGAGCTGTTTTAAATTATTAATAGCGTTAGCGTCTGATAACCAGGCACTGGCGCTATTTTTATAAAGTTTATTGTGAGCAGATAACAATATGTATCATTTTAGCTTCTAAAAAGGCATATTTCAACTTATAAAAGCTAGCATATTATAAGATAAAAAGCCATCTTTTAGAAAGCTATATCTAATAAATAAAAAATATCAATATTAACAATATAATTTTATCAGAAATCAAAGGATAAATGATACAACCAGCATGGCGTAAATATGCTTTCACGTAAACCTGTAATGAGCCCAATTATTCACATTAACTTTTTAGAAGTTTATATATATATTTCTTTTATTTTACCGCAAATTTAACTATCTTTGCAACTAATAAGAAGATAAATCTGAATATTCAATCCGAGCTAAAATTAACAAATTTAATACTAAAAATATAATGAACGATAAGAATCTAATGAACAAAGCAGCAGATAACATACGTATATTGGCTGCATCAATGGTTGAAAAAGCTAAATCCGGTCACCCGGGCGGTGCCATGGGAGGCGCAGACTTTATCAACGTGTTATTTTCTGAATTCTTGGTTTACGATCCAGAAAACCCATCATGGGAAGGCAGAGACCGTTTCTTCCTTGATCCAGGCCACATGTCTCCGATGTTATACAGTGCACTATGCTTACAGGGTAAATTCACTTTGGAAGAATTATCCATGTTCCGTCAATGGGGTTCTCCGACTCCGGGACATCCTGAAAGAGACATTAACCGTGGCATAGAAAACACTTCAGGCCCACTTGGACAAGGACATACATTTGCCGCTGGTGCTGCTGTAGCTGAGAAATTTCTCGAAGCAAGACTTGGTAAAGAAGTTATACAACATAAAATTTATGCATACATTTCAGATGGTGGCATTGAAGAAGAAATCTCTCAGGGCACAGGACGCTTAGCCGGTACACTAGGACTGAATAATCTCATTATGTTCTACGACTCAAACGACATACAGCTATCTACAGAATGTGGAGTTGTTATGAATGAGGACACAGAGGCAAAATATAGGTCATGGGGATGGAACGTAATCAAGATTAACGGTAATGATGTTGAAGAAATACGTGAAGCATTAAAACAAGCCCAAAAAGAAGAGCATCGCCCTACCCTAATTATTGGTAAAACAATAATGGGTAAAGGTGCGTTAAAAGAGGATGGGTCAAGCTATGAGCATAGCATTAAGACTCATGGAGCTCCACTCGGAGGCAACGCATATGTGAATACAATAAAGAACCTCGGTGGTGATCCTGAAAATCCATTCCAAATATTCCCTGAAGTTCAAGAATTATATTCAAAACGCAAAGAAGAACTAAAACAAATTGTTGCAAAACGTCATGCAGAAGAAGCAGAATGGGCTAAGGCAAATCCTGACAAGGCTTCGCAAATGAAAGAATGGTTTAGCGGCAACGCGCCTAAAGTAGATTGGAGTGCTGTAGTACAGAAAGAAGGTTCTGCTACACGCGCAGCCTCTGCAGCATGTTTGGGTGTATTAGCAGAGCAAGTACCAAATATGATTTGTTCTTCAGCAGACTTGTCTAACAGTGACAAAACTGACGGATTCTTGAAAAAGACAAAATCATTGGTAAAAGATGACTTTAGCGGTGCTTTCTTCCAGGCAGGTGTTAGCGAACTAACAATGGCATGTATGTGTATCGGTATGTATCTGCATGGCGGAGTTATCCCTGCGTGTGGTACATTCTTCGTATTCTCTGATTACATGAAACCGGCTGTACGTATGGCTGCCTTAATGGAAGTGCCTATTAAATTTATATGGACTCACGATGCGTTTAGAGTTGGTGAAGACGGACCAACACATGAGCCTGTTGAGCAAGAAGCCCAAATAAGACTGATGGAAAAATTGAAGAATCATCATGGAAAAGACAGCGTAAGAGTTTTCCGTCCTGCTGATGCTGACGAAACAACAGTATGCTGGGCAATGGCAATGGAAAATATGGAGACACCTACTGCACTTATCTTCTCACGCCAGAACATCGCTAAACTTCCAGCAGGAACCGATTATGAACAAGCACGCAAAGGTGCATACATAGTCGCAGGTTCAGATGAAGATTTTGACGTAATCCTTTTAGCAGATGGTTCAGAAGTTTCAACTTTAGTTGCTGGTGCAGAACTTCTCCGTAAAGATGGAATAAAGATCCGAATCGTTAGTGTTCCAAGCGAAGGATTATTCCGTAATCAAAGCAAAGAATACCAAGAAAGTATTCTTCCTAAGAATGCTAAAATCTTCGGTATGACAGCAGGTCTGCCTGTAACACTCGAAGGATTAGTTGGTGCAAACGGAAAAGTATTCGGTATGCCTAGCTTTGGATTCTCTGCTCCTTATAAAGTCTTAGACGAAAAGCTTGGATATACGGCAGAAAATGTTTATAAACAAGTTAAATCTTTCTTAGAGAATTAATTATGAATGTTAAAACTGTTGGAATAGCCAGCGACCACGCTGGATTTCCATTAAAAAAATATGTCATCCAATATTTGGAAGAACACGGATATAAATATAAAGACTATGGCACTTACAGTGACATGAGTTGCGATTATCCGGATTTTGCTCATCAACTGGCTGATGGTATTGAGAGTGGTGATGTATATCCTGGTATTGGCATATGCGGCAGTGGCGAAGGTATGGCAATGACATTAAATAAGCATCAAGGTGTTAGAGCCGGGTTAGCATGGTCTGCAGAAATAGGCGGACTAATCAGACAGCATAATGATGCTAATGTTATTGTACTTCCTGGTCGTTTTATTGATAATAAAACTGCCGAAAAAATTCTTGATGTATTTTTCAGCACCGATTTTGAAGGCGGTCGTCATCAGAGAAGAGTCGAAAAGATTCCTGTTAAATAAGATACACACAAATAAAAAAGGAGACGATTTTTAATCGTCTCCTTTTTTATTTGTAAATTATTGGTGTCCGGTAAAAATTGATAGTAATCATA
>HF992658.1:0-3677 GCA_000436695.1 Prevotella sp. CAG:1185
TAGGAAAATCGCCATTGCCAAGGATTACAGCCTCGGGGGAGAAGGATGTTGTTATAAGAGGATAATGCATTACTTTAGATTTTTTGGGGGAGATGGGAGTGATGGGACGGATGGGAGTAATATGGGTGATGAGGGGGCGCAGGCGCCACCCTATGCCGGCTGTGACTGTAGCCTCATCATCCGTTTCCACTTAAAGTAGCCCATTACGGCTATTACCACATAAAGGGCGTAGAGCGATGCCTTGAATGGTATGCCTTTGCCGATGTAGAGATATGCGCACACGGCATCAACGGCAATCCAAAAGAGCCATTGCTCTATGTATTTTCTCGACAATGCCCACAGGCCTACAAAGCTCAGGGCATTGGTAAAGGCGTCGGTAACTGGCACGGTGCTGTTGGTATAGGTCACCAGCACCCACCATGTCAATGCCCATGCCGCGAAGAAAAACAGAGTTACGGGCAGAATTAATGAACGCTTGAAATGAGTGACAGGCATCTCCTCATTGTCCTTCTGCCCCTTCTTGCGGCCAAACTTCCATACGGCATAGCCATAAATCGCAGCAAGGGTGTAATATACTGCCATCCCGGCGTCGCCATACAGTCCGTGAGTCCAGTAGAGCCACACATCCATCGCAGGCATTATTATGCCCACAAGCCACAGGGCTATGCTGGCTTTATATTCAAGCCATATATATATTAGGCCCAACATCGTGGTTACGATGTCGAGCCAATATTGTGACATAAACTGATTAAAGTCCATCTTGCAGCAGCTGTTGTTAGAACGTCAGGCTGAGATGAGCCATAAAGTTTATCGGAGCCTGTGCGGCATATCCTGTTTCGTATTCGTCGTCTTCAGTATAGGCAACAACCTTGCCTTGAGCATTCTTCTTGTAGTTTGGAGCCGACCATCCGTTGTTCATATAGTCCTCGCTGAACAGATTGTATATTGTGCAGCCGAGCGTTACGCTCTTAAGGCCTTTCAGCTTAAATGTGTATGACAGGTCGAGATTGCTTACAAAGTAGCTGTCAATCATCATGCTGACGTTGTTTCCGCCGTTCCCGTTCTCGCTGACGTAGCTCTTGAAGCCGGTGTTGGTGAGATACTGCTCACCGATATACTGGCTCTGCAGCGACGCGCTAAGGCCCTTCCACTTGAACGTGAAGATGTTGTTGAAGATAAGGTCGGGCGAGAATGACAGAGGTGTGTCGCCAAGAGTAACGCTCTCGCCGGTGTCGCTCAGTGTTACGTGCCAGTCTTTGGCTCTGTTGCGGCTCCATGTTGCGTTGGCATCCCAGCGGAACCAGTCTACAGGCTGCCATGCGGCCTGCAGCTCAACGCCCATACGATAGCTCTCGCCAACGTTACGCGCAATCATCTCGCCGATGTTGTTAAGCTCGCCAGTAAGCACAAACTGGTCGTTATACTTCATGTAATAGAAGTTCACGCCGGCAGAAAATCTGCTGATGGCAAACTTGTATCCAAGTTCCCAGTCGTAAAGTCTCTCAGCCTTAAGATCCTTGCCGATGTTGTCCTCATAGTCGTTGCGGGTAGGCTCGCGGTGAGATACGGCAAACGATGCATAAGCCTGATGATTGTTGTTGATCTGCCAGAATATACCGGCCTTAGGGTTGAAGAAATCGAACGAGTTGTCCTCATTGAACGATATCTGCTTATATGTGTCATAGTCGAACGCGTCAGAAAGGCCGTTCATCTTATAGTTGACATGACGATACTGAAGGTCGACATAAGCGCTCAGTCCCTTGACAAACTCATAGTTCACCTTTCCGTAAATATTGCCGTCGGTCTTCTTGGCGTTGTTGTCATAATATTTATGGTCAGGGTCCAGGGCCTCGTCAAAGTTCTTCACCCACATAACGTTACCGTAATGGTCGCCGTCATATTTGTTCCATCCACCTCCAATAGTGGCTTTAAGTCCCTTGCGGTTGTTATAGTTGAGTGATGCTATGGCTCCGTAGAAGTCGTTGTCCATCTGCTTGCGGCGCACCAGGTCGCTGGTTTTGTTCCAGTCGGTTGTGAGAGTATATTCGGCAAGTGTCCTGTCTGTCTTATACTCCTCGTAATAGCCGAAACCTTTGGTATAGTGCAAAGCAACGTTAAGACTCAGTTCGCGCGAGAGAATCTGATTCCACAACAGCTGATAGTGCTGCTGATGATAATAGTCTATCTGGTTGTCATAGAAGTGCATGTTGCCGTTCTCGTCGGTGTACATGTATCCGCAAGAGTTGTATCTGCGGCCGTAGAGGTTCATCTCATAGAGCGAAGGATAATTCCATGCGTGATAAGTTTCTTCCTTTCCGTTGAAGGTTATAAACTTAACAACGGTGTTGTCAGAGAAATATCCGCCCTGGAGGAAATAAGAGTCGAGCTTAGACGAAGCGCGGTCGATATATCCTGCCCACGTTAGACAGACGTCCCTGAAAGCCCCAGTGGCCATTGATGAGTCCGGTGCCAAAGCGGAAGGTCTCTTTGTGAGATCCGTAGCTTCCTGCCGACAGGTCAACACCTCCAAAAGGCTTTACACCTATGTTCTCGGTCTGCATGTTGATAGTTGCTCCAAACGCACCGGCACCGTTTGTAGACGTGCCGACACCGCGCTGAATCTGCATGCTCTCAACGCTCGAAGCAAAGTCGGGCATATTGGTCCAATAAACGTTGCTGCTTTCAGAGTCGTTGATAGGCACACCGTTGGCAGTGATGTTTATTCGTGTAGGGTCGGTGCCGCGCACCCTTATGCTGGTGTAGCCAATGCCGTTGCCGGCATCAGACGTAGTTGTTACTGATGGCGTAAGAGAGAGGATGAACGGAATGTCCTTGCCGTAGTTCATCGACTTAATCTGATTTTTGCTGATGTCGGTGTGTGTGATAGGCGTTGTCTCTCCTGCTCTAGTCGACAACACCTGAACTTCCTGCAGCGCATAGGTCTTAACCGAGTCTGCTTTTTCCTTTCTTGATTCGCGTGCAGCATTTGCGTCAGTCATCAATAGAGCCAACGCTGCCGCAACAATAAAATAACGCTTCATTAAAAACTTAAATTAAATACACATAAAGGGGCACTTTTTATGCTTACTTAAATCCTTCAGACCAAAACAAAAAGAAATTCGGCCGTTTATCCCTACGACGGAATTACCCGTATCAGGTTCCAGGGTTTAATCTCAGCCTGCAATTTATCAGGCACCCCTTAATCTACCGTTTGTAAACCGGGCGCAAAGTTAAGGCTTTTTTAACGAACATGCAACTCTATAGTAATATTTCTGTTGCACAAATGCAAACAAATGTGCCATTTCATCGCTACAATCAATAAAAAAATAAAAAAAATATCATTTTTTCGTACAAATATTTTGCAGTATAAAATTAATTTTGTATATTTATGGCAGAAAAATAGAACTGATAAAGAGTTGTCTAACGGTCTCAAAACATAAGAAAATAAACCTTGGCAATTGACAAAACAGGCAACTGATTATTTGTGATAAAACCTTGAAAAAGTGGTGAGGGGTCTGTTGAAGATGTTAGCACTTGATTTTGAGATTGATGTTTTTTATAAAGATGAAAGGGGAAAGAAAAAGTAAATGCAGTTTGTTGATACGGATGTTTTTTAAGAAGTTACTCCTTATCGCTTTTGCAAAAGGTAATGGCGGCTATCCAATAGCCGCCATTTT
>HF992658.1:3696-22138 GCA_000436695.1 Prevotella sp. CAG:1185
CGGCTATCCAATAGCCGCCATTTTTTATGTATCAAAGATGTAAAAATGGCCGATTAATATATAACATTCTTGACGGGAATGATGTTATTGACGGCTAAACCTTTTGCAAAAGATATGCTTTTGCATGATAAAACATGGCCTTTTACAATGCAAAAGCACACCTTTTGCATTGAGAAATGGCTGCTTTTACAAAAGCATCTAGAATTTCTTAAATAACAAAATAAATTTTATTAAAAACTCATCACTCGTCACATCCGCACATAACCTGCTCTTTTTCAGCATTTTATGTCGTGACGTTTTATGTTTTCAACTCGTCACATGGCTTAGCGTCTGTCTTACAGGCAGATTTAAAACGCCATACAACATTAACCAATAACAGGCATAAGTTTAACCGGAATCAACTTTAATCTGCCTTGAAGTCAACTTTAATCATGTAAATGTCTGTCTGAAACCAACCTAAATCAGGAAAAGACATTAACGGATATGCATAAAAATGTGTGACGAGTTGAAAACATAAAACGTCACGACATAATCTGCTCATTGTCAACGTGTTATAGAGAAATGTGACGAGTGATGAGTTTTTTACAAAATTATTTTCACTAATTTCAAATGTAAAGCAAGGCAGACCAACAACCCGGATTGAATTAGGAATACATTTCGATGCTATAAGCATATTGATGCTTTCAGCCGTCTTGTTGTCTATATTGTGATTATACGTTAAGCATTAAACAACAATTAAATATGACTTAAAGCCACAACAAGGACAGAACAACAATAAAGGCTGTCTTCAAAAAAGTATTAAAGACAGCCCTACCCATTTATCCAATATGAACAATTTTTAGCCGAAAGGCCATTATAATAATCTGCTTTTGTTATTTCTTGAGCTTAAACGAGTTCTCAATGCTCGCAATTTCATCACTGAACAGCTTGTCTGTCTTTATACGATGCTCAACCTGAGTACAACTGTGAATAACGGTAGAGTGATCTCTTCCGCCAATCAGCCTTCCTATACGCGAAGCGGGCATCTTGGTGTATTTCTGAGCCAGATACATCGACACCTGACGGGCAGTCACATAGTCGCGCTTACGGCTGCGGCTGGCCACAGCAGCAGTTGTCACGTTGAAATGATTGCAAACTGTGTCGAGAATATCGTCGATGGTAAGCGGCTTGTCGTCTATCTTGACGGCACGCTTTATAACACGCTCGGCAAGGCGCATGTCTATATTACAATTGTAAACCACAGAGAATGCCAACAGAGAATTAATTACTCCCTCAAGTCCGCGCACGCTGTAATTGGCTGTCTGGGCTATAAAGTTGACAACATCAGCCGGTATATGCAGTCCGTCGCGTTTAATCTTACTGTTAAGTATGTCTACACAAAGCTGTATGTTAGGCTTTTCGAGCTCGGCTATAAGTCCGCAGCTGAAACGTGTGAGCAGACGGTCGCTCATGCCTTGAAGGTCAACGGGCGGACGGTCGCACGCAAGAATTATTCGTTTGCCATTGCGGAACAGGTGGTTGAAGATGTGGAAGAATGTCTCCTGTGTCTTTGCAGCTGACACCCACTCCTGTATATCATCAACGATGAGCATGTCTATCGTCTGATAGAAGTTGATGAAATCGTTGGTGCGGTTGTTCAGGACGGCATTTGTAAACTGCACCTGAAACAGTCGCGCACTTATGTACAGCACCCTTTTCTGCGGATAAATCTCCTTAGTACGCACACCTATGGCGTTGATAAGGTGAGTTTTACCACATCCTGACGGACCGTAAATGAACATAGGGTTAAACTGTGTAGTGTTGGGATGTTCAGCGATTGACAGGCCGACAGCTCTCGGCAGTTTGTTGCTGTCGCCTTCGATATAGTTGGCAAAAGTGTGACGCGGATTCAGCTGTGAGTCAATCTGCTGCGGCTGCGCTGCATCGAGCGCTGTAGGCGACTGGTTGATGCGTGTTCTGCGTGTAACAGTCCGCTCGATGTTAGCCACAGGCTCAGCCTGAATCTGCTGTGATATGTTGTTAGTCTTATCTACCATCACACGGTAGTTAAGACGTATGCCTTTTCCATAAATCCTTACAAGCACCTTGTTCAGCAGATTGGCATAGTTCTCCTCAATGTATTCGGCCACAAACTGGCTCGACACTTGAAGTAAAAGCGTCCTGCTCGACTCGTTGAACGATTCGAAAACAATTGGCTTGAACCATGTGTTATACTGCTGGTCTGAGACATTTTCCTTTATCAGCAAGAGGCAGTTATCCCAGAGCGCACGGGGATTGTTACTCATAATTAAGATATGATTATTATGTGTTTTGATGCCTTTTTAAGTGCCTGCAAATTTCGCAAATTTTATTGACATGAGCAAATGCTATAATTTAATTTGTTTTAAGACTATATTGTAAATACCTATAAAAGGGCATTTTATGTATTTTGTCGTAACCTTAATGTAACATCGGCACTTGCATATTTAAAAGTATCTGTAAGACAACAACTTACGCTAATTTGACATATCTATTACAAAGAATACGGGAAAAAGCTCTGAAAAGATAGAAAATGTTATATATTAAAGTGTTCCGAGAGGTATGAGAACCTTCACGGAACACTTTTGGTTATTTAGACAATTTTTAAATTACGTACTAATATCATGTCTGACTCTCTTAATGCGGCAGACTTCATTTTAAGCCGCTACAACACGGTTAGAACAACTCACAGAGGCCATTAATTGTCCTTTCTGCCGAAGAGCGAGAAGTGGACATAACGCTTAGGATGAGCCTTCAGGTCAATGAGCAATGAGTCGGCCGAACGCATGGTGCTGTTAAGATTGTTATAAAGCGAAGGATCACGCATAAGCAGTCCGAGCGTGCCCTCGTTGCTGTTGAGCTGAGAAGTAAACTCCTGAACGTTTGCCAATGTTGCGTCGACCTTTGCCAGTGTTCCTTCAACGTCTATGTTGTTAAGTTTCTTGGCAAGCAGGTTGGCGTTGTCGAGCGTGCTGTCGGCACGGCTTATCATTCCGGGCACACTGCGGTTGAGTCCGGCAAGAAGTGAGTTAAGGCGGGCTGTAGTTACAGTAAGATTACCCGTAATGGTATTGACATTATGAAGCGACTGGGCTATGGCAGGATCGGCCATGAGCACGTTAAGACTGGTGACGATAGAGTCGAGCTTAGGCAGGATGTTCATAACCACCGGCACCATGTCGGTCAACTTACCTAATGCACCGGCATTGATACCGCCCTGAATTATCTCGCCCGGCATGACGCGCTCGCGAGGATTGTTTGCCATGAGCAGGTTGACCTTTACGTTGCCGAGCATGTCGCTCACAATCTCGGCGCTGCTGCCCTTAGGTATACGCAGCTCCTTATCGATTTCGGCCTCAACCATTATCTCGCCCGACTTGCTGTAGTCGTACTTTATGTTTTTCACCACACCAACCTTATATCCGTCGGCATATATAGGACTTGACGAAGCCAGTCCGCTTATGTTGTTGAACAAGATATAATATTTGTTGTCTGAAGAAAACAGATTTAGCCCTTTCAGATAGTTCATTCCGAAGAACAAAATAACCAGTCCGCATATTGCAACTAAGGCAATCTTAATTTCTTTTGTAAAAAACTTCATAATTTAATCTCCTCACTTTTTTGACTTAAACTCACGTATTGCTTGGCTTACGTTCATTTTCTTTCCGTTTTTGAACGCTATGATAAACGCCTCAGGGAACTTGTCGAGAATTGTCTTGCGCAAGCGGTAAATCTCGTTATAGTCGGTTGACGCTCCGTATGTATATTTCATCAGGTCGTTTTCGTTATAACAGTCGACATCCTCAAGTCCCTTAAACTGGCTGCTGCCCGGACGAAGACTGCGGCTGCTTGCAAATATCTGAATCTTGAACACGGGCCTGTCGTCAGCCTCGGCTGTCGACGGCTTTACATCGTCTTTGACCTTCTGTTCCTTTTTATCATTATCATCTGACTCTTCCCCGGACTTTTTCTCTTCTGCCTCCGCACGCGGAGCGACATCCCTACGCCGCGGCTTCTTCTGCACCTTTGGCTTGTCATCCTCATTGCCATCATCGGGCACAATAGACGGAATGTTTATACTATTGTCCTTAGGCGAGCTGTAAGGCACGGTGAAGCCTTTGTCGTATTTGTTCTTGTATTTGGCAAATGCCTGATATATGCCCTTTGCCATCTTGTCTATGTTGTCCTTGTCATTAAGAAAGCGCTCTTCGTCGGGCGTCGTGATAAATCCAAGTTCAATAAGACATGCCGGCATTGAGGTTTCACGCAACACGAGGAACACGTCTTGCTTTACGCCCTTGTTCTGGCGTCCGGCAGTTGCACAGACATTGCTCTGTACATATTTGGCCAGCTCAACGCTCTTCGACATATTGCGGTCGTGTATAAACTCAAACATGATTGTGCTTTCAGGCGAATTGGGGTCGTAGCCCTCATAACGCTCCTTATAGTCTTTCTCAATCATGATAACCGAGTTTTCACGCTTTGCCGCGCTGAGTTTTTCGTCTGAACGCCTCATACCCATTGTATAGGTTTCGAGTCCGCGTGCGATGTGGCCTGCCGGCAACGCATTGGTGTGTATCGATATAAATACATCGGCCTTGTTCTTGTTGGCAATGTCGGCACGCTTGTGTAATGGAATAAACACGTCTGTCTTGCGCGTGTATATCACCTTCACGTCGGGACAGTTGCGCTCCACATAGCGTCCGAAAGCCAAAGCCACGTTAAGATTGATGTCTTTTTCGTAAGAGAAAGAGCCCTTTGCACCCGAGTCATGTCCTCCGTGGCCTGCATCGATGACAAGCGTGAAAGGCTTGTCCGCACCGAAAGCGATTGCGGAGAAAGACACCAACACCAGCAGGAAGAATATTATCTTTTTTCTCATGAGTGCTTAATTACAGATACAAAGGTAGTTATAAATCACTAAAAAACTGCAACAAGTCAAATAGTTTTATCATTTATTAAGTGTAATTCTACCGACGCGCTGCCAATGTCGGCCCCCATAGGGGGATTTGTCTTGGCAACCGAAATGTCTAAAGCCTCTATCTGAGGCATATTCATAAAAATGCTCCGGCCTATCCTGCCAGCCACATGTTCAAGCAGGCAGGAAGGCTTTTGCATCTCCTTATTTATGATTTCAAAAATCTCGGCATAATTGAGCGTGTCGGCAACGTTGTCGCTTTCGAGAGCCTTGTCGAGCGGATATTTTGCACGCACACTGACCAGAAACTCTCCTCCCGTCTCGCGCTCCTGAGGGAGCACGCCGTGACGGGCAAAAAAGCGCAAACCGTTAAGACTGATATAGCCTGAAACCAGTTTCATAATCCGTAAGGTTTATCCACAGCGTGAGGCACCGCAGTTCTTACAGATAAGGCATCCCTCCTGATAAACGAGAGACTCATGTCCGCAGACAGGGCATTTCTGTCCCTTTGCCTCTGTGCCGTCAACAATATATTTCTTCAGGGCACGCTCAACACCGTTTTTCCAAGTGTTGATGCTCTCGCTCTTAAGTTGGAGCGAACCAACGAGCTTGATGACATGCTCTATAGGCATACGATAGCGCAATACGCCTGAAATAAGCTTTGCATAGTTCCAGTATTCTGGATTGAACTTCTCGCTCAGGCCCTCAACCGTGGTCTTGTATCCGCGCTTGTTCTCAAACTGGAAGTCGTAGCGGCTCTTGCCGGTTTCGTCCTTATGTTTGATTATCTTACCCTTGGTGACTGTCTTAGGCAGAACGATGCCTTCCTCGTCGTCCTGCAGACCGGTGAATATCTCGTATGGATATCCGTTGAGAAGTCCTACGAACGCAACCCATTTCTCCTTATTGTTCTGGAAGCGCACCACATCACACTCAAGCACAGCCGGACGTACCTCGGTTACCTCTGGATGGCGGCACGGCGGAGTTTGCTTTTTCTGACTGTCGTCGCTGCCCTTTTTCTTCTTGTCTACGGCTATCATCACGCCTGAACGCGAACCGTCGCGATATACAGTGCAGCCTTTGCAGCCCGACTTCCACGCCTCAACATAAAGGCGGTTGACAAGTGCCTCGTCGACATTGTTGGGCAGGTTGATGGTTACGCTGATGCTGTGGTCAACCCACTTCTGTATGGCACCCTGCATGCGCACCTTCATCAGCCAGTCAACATCGTTGGCTGTTGCTTTATAATAAGGTGACTTTGCAACGAGTTCGTCGAGTTCATCCTGTGTATATTTCTTTTCGGTGTCGATACCGTTAACCTTCATCCACTCTATAAACTTGCGGTGGTAAACGATATACTCCTCAAATGAGTCGCCAACCTCGTCAACAAAGTCAACATGCACGTCGGCATCATTTGGGTTGACCTTGCGGCGGCGCTTGTAGACGGGCATGAACACAGGCTCGATACCGCTTGTTGTCTGAGTCATCAGACTTGTAGTGCCTGTAGGCGCGATGGTCAGACAGGCTATGTTGCGGCGGCCGTATTTAACCATATCTTCATACAGCTGCGGGTCGGCATCCTTTATGCGGTTGATAAACGGATTGTTCTCCTCGCGCTTTGCGTCGTAAATCTCAAATGCTCCACGCTCCTTTGCCAGCTCAACTGATGAACGGTAAGCTGCCAAAGCCAATGTCTTGTGTACCTCTACTGAGAAGTCGGTTGCCTCTTGTGTGCCGTAACGCAGGCCCATTGCGGCTATCATGTCGCCCTCGGCAGTGATACCAACACCGGTGCGGCGTCCCATTCCGCTCTTTCTCTTTATCTTCTCCCAAAGGTGATACTCAGTACACTTCACTTCATCGCTCTGCGGGTCGCTCTTTATCTTGGCCATTATCAGGTCTATCTTCTCAAGCTCCATGTCGACGATGTCGTCCATTATGCGCTGAGCCATGGCTACATGCTTGCGGAACAGCTCATAATTGAAATAAGCCTTGTCTGTGAACGGATTTACTACATAAGAATAAAGGTTGACAGACAACAAGCGACATGAGTCGTAAGGACAGAGAGGTATCTCGCCGCACGGATTGGTTGACACGGTGCGGAAGCCAAGGTCGGCATAGCAGTCAGGTATGCTCTCGCGGATGATTGTGTCCCAGAACAGCACGCCCGGCTCGGCACTCTTCCATGCGTTGTGAACAATCTTCTCCCACAGTTTGCGTGCGCTTATGCTCTTTGTAACCTTAGGATTGTCGCTGTCTACAGGGAACTGCTGTATGTATTCCTTGTCCTCTGTTGCGCAGCGCATGAACTCATCGTCAATCTTAACCGACACGTTTGCGCCGGTAATCTTGCCTTCAGTCATCTTGGCGTCAATAAAGGCCTCGCTGTCAGGGTGCTTAATGCTTACAGAAAGCATGAGCGCTCCGCGGCGTCCGTCCTGTGCCACCTCGCGTGTAGAGTTGCTGTATCGCTCCATAAAGGGCACAAGTCCGGTTGATGTCAGAGCCGAATTGTTTACTGGTGAGCCTTTCGGACGCAGATGCGACAGGTCGTGACCTACGCCTCCGCGGCGCTTCATCAGCTGCACCTGCTCCTCGTCTATGCGAAGGATGGCTCCGTAAGAGTCGGCATCGCCATCAAGACCTATAACAAAGCAGTTAGACAAAGATGCCACCTGATGATGGTTGCCGATGCCTGTCATAGGGCTTCCTGCCGGAACAATGTATTTAAAGTGGTCGAGCAACTCGAACGCCTCTTCAGCACTTATCGGATTTTTATATTTATTCTCAATTCGGGCAATCTCGTTGGCTATACGCCAGTGCATGTCAACGGGCGACTTCTCAAAGATATTGCCAAAACTGTCTTTCAGTGCATATTTGTTTACCCATACTCTGGCTGCAAGTTCATCACCGCCAAAATAGGCCAAAGAAGCTTGATAAGCCTCCTCAAAAGAGTAAGTTTTATTATTTTCCATTATGAAAAGAAGTAATTTGAGGGTGCAAAGCTACGAACATTTTTCCATAAAAAGAAATACTTTTCGGAATATTTTTCCGAATAAAATTTTAAAAAAGTTTTCCAAAAAAGACAATTTAAATTTCTGTTTTTCGCAACTTATTGAGCCATAGGAACATCCGTCTGATTGATGAAACTTATTATTTATCACGGTGCGTTTAACTCGCTGATTTTCATGGCATACGCTTTTCAGACATTCTTCAATACGTGCATAACTCACTGTGTTTCAATCAGTTTCAAACTTTTAGTCTATTCCGACAATATTATATGGCTAAGTTGTATCATACGTAATGCGACTTGTAACGCCCGATAAAATAGGCTTTTATTACAAAAACGAGGAACATCACCATAGTTAACGCAACAAATAAGTTATACATGGCGGCGGAGAAACTGAAGTTAACAATAATCTGCAATTTCTCAGACACCGCCTATTGATATAGTCAAAAAAAACGAAAACTTCAGCAACCATAACATGTGGCAGTTATTTCTCACGCTCTATGGATATACCCTTTTCATAGCTGTTCAACACTTTTTCAAGTTTAATCTTGCGTTTCTGATTCTTTCGGAACGTGTATCTTATGAGTATCCACGGCCGCAGACAGCACTCCTTATAGCGGGTGTTGGTAACCGAATGGTAACTGCCGTCGTCCATCACGGTCTTTGTGCGCAATTCGCCCGTAAAATGCTGAAGGGCGAGCGCTATATAAAAATCGGGAGTGAAATTATAGTTGACCTGTACTTGGGCATAACTCGGACGATAATACTGCGTGTAAGAATTGACGCTGAAGTCGCGGTTATTATAGTTCAGATCGCCATAGAACGAAACTTTGTTAAACCGCAGATTAAATCCAAAATTTGCGTAGACCATATGACGAGGCGACTGTCCCATAAAATAATTGGCATACCATCCGCCTCCGCCATACACACGGCCCCACGGCAGACGGTAACTGACGTCGAGTCCGGTCTGTGCCTGCGAAAAATGTCCCATGTTTTCATAGGTATTTGTATAGATGCCGTTGTCGGTAAATCCGTATTGCTCAATCATGTCGGTTATTCTCTTGTAATAGGCTCCAGGCGTCAGATACAGGTTGCCGCGACTATAGGTATAGCTTATACCTATATAATTCATGGTCTGCGGCTTTAGGTAAGGGTTGCCGCACTCCACGACAAGCGAGTCGGCCGAGATGTTATATGGATTAAGGTTCGACACCGATGGCGCCGTGTTGCTCAGCGTGTAGCTCAGCTGCAGCGAGTTGTTGCGGTTTATCATCCACGTTGCGCTAACCGAGCCGCGCGGCTTGAAGTAGTGGTTGGTCTTGCCGGCAGCCTTCAGCCATATTCCTTCCACTCCGGCAGACAGCATATAGTAAACGCTCTTTATCTTTCCGCCGAATCCTCCGTAAAGATATTGGTTCAACTCGTTGTGCAGAAACACAGGATATGGGTTGTTCTTTATATTGTCATGAAGCAGTGAGGTATGGCTGCCAAGCGTAAGCGAGTTGCCGTTGTCGTAGTCGCGGGCATAGTCAATCATGAGCATGCCCGAGTTACGCCGGCTGTTGTATATCAGATCAGACGCCGACACGTCTTGTCCATACACGTCGGTGCGCTCTGTGCTGTAGTCGTTGCTGTTAAAATTATATGCCATGCGCACCTCAAGATTGTTGCTTTCGGCAAACGAATGTTTATAATAAAGACTCGTGGTGGCTATAACGCTCTCGTTTCTGTCGCGCGACGTGAAGGCATAAGCCATGTCTTCGCCCGAACTGAAGCTGCCCTCGCCGCTCCCGTCGGTCTTAGTGTCTGAAGTGCTGACATAGGCGTTAGCCGCAAAATAGTCTTTCGACGTAGGACTCCATTTAAACAACAGTTCGCCAAGCATGCTGCTGCCGTTGGTGCGGGTCTTCTCACTGAAGTTCTGGGTGTATGTGGTGTTATGTCTGAATATGTCCGACTCTATGTCGTCGTGGTATGTATAGTTGTATGCGGCACGGCCGTAAAGGCTGTATTTAGGATTGCCCACTTCAAAATAGAACACGCCCATGCCTTTGTCGAGAGGCACGTCGTGACGGGTGGCAGCCTCGAGCCATACATAAGGTGCCTTCTTCTTTTTCAGCTTTATGTTCACTATGCCGCTGATGCCTTCCTGAAGATAGCGCGCAGGCACCACGTTGATAACTTCAACCGACTCTATGTCTGAAGGATTTATCGGACTTATGCCCGAGTTAATACGGTTGCCGTCGATGAGCACCAGCGGACTCTTGCCGTTGAGCATCGTCACTTTAGACATTGCCGGGTCGGAAATCAACAATGGTATTTCCTGCAAGGCCTCAAAAGTATTACTCAGACGACGGGCCTTGTCTGACAGAAAGAACTTCTGTCCGTTGGCTGTGCGCGTAACAATCTGACTGCGGTCGGCCGTAACAGTTACGTTGTTGAGCTGTATGTTCTTTTCTGCGCGTGTAAGTTCATATACAACGTTTCTCATTGTGTCGCCCACAACTAATCTTGCCGACATATCTTTAAAGAACAACGCGCTGATACTTACCGTGTATTCTCCTTTTGCAAGTCCGTCGACACTGAAATGCCCATTTTTGTCTGTAGCGCCGAACCACACAAGCGAGTCGCCCTGCATAATGCTCACATATCCATCTTCAACGGGCTTGTCGGTGCCGGTTTCAATGAGTGTTCCGGTAAATGCATTCATGCTTTTGTCCTGCCCTGACGCTGCATTAGACATAAATGTCAACAATGTGACGATAAGAAAATAAACAGTTCTGTTCATTGTGCTATGTTTTTTAATCTTCCATTCAAAATTTTTAGATTTCAACAGGTCATTTTATTGAAATCGCCTGGCGGCAATACTTCAACAAGCCACAGATGTCATCTGCTTATTGTACGCACGACAATACTTTTTGTGACATAAAAAACTAATAATTGCGTAATTTTTTCATCACTTTTGTTTTCAGCAAAAGTAATTAGACACTAGAACAGATGACACATTCATGAAATATCAACAACAACAGAATTTTGTTTTCACCAGTAGAATTCATAAGATTTACATCTTGGACAAAATGTTTCAACTTAATTCTCAATAAATCATCACATAGTCTTCAAAATAAAATCTTTTTCTAAAATAGAAAAAAATATAAATTAGGAATAGGGTGCATCAAATATATCACATTGATACACCCTTATTATGAAATAATAAATTTTTATACTAATTATGGTATTGTTATTCTATAACGGCCTTTAACATTACAACTTTCTATTTCATATGAAAAAGTAGATGTAAAAGTTCCTTCTATCTGAACATGTCCATTAACCTCTTTTATTGAATTAACTTTATGTGTTCCTTCTACCCATTCATATTCGTTATAATCAATTGTTAGTGTCGACCAAAATGTAAGATTGTTGTAATAGTCATCTTCAAGTAAATCTTTTGTACAATGATATGTTCCAGGTTTTGACGCCAATAAATCATTTATTCTTGAATAATGTACAACACCAAATAAGAAAGAAAATCCATATTTTTCAAAATGATCTTCCATATCGTAAGTTGCGGTAAGAGGATTGCCTTCAGCATCCTTGCCTACTGGATCTATTTGCACATAAGACCAAAGTTTAATATTATCTCTATAAGTTTTTCCGTTAAGTGTGATTTCGATATAATCGTTACTTGATGAGCTTCCAGACTCTTCGTTATCATCATCACTACCACAAGATATAAAAGCTAATGCTACCAACATTATTGTCGGCAATAACATCAATATAGAATATAATTTTTTCATATTTTTATGTCTAATATTTATAATATAAGTAACATCTAATCCGAAAATTGACATACCAATTCCACTTATAGTTTGACGATTCGATTCAAAGCGACATGTTCTTATTATCTGAAAAGCCTTAATTAATTTTAAGAACTATACTGTAATTTTCTTTGCCCACTTTTACTCCATCTGTATACTGACTTAAAACATGACAAAAATATTTTGCTGTTTTTTATAAGTGAAATTTATAACAACAAATGGATACAATGTCAATAAAAACAAAATAAATAATACATATTGATATTTAATATCAAACATCGAGAAGCCATCATATTTAAGATGATAATCACAGACCACCTCTAAACGCATATCGTTAATAATGTTGTCTTTAGTTTTTCACGGCTATACCACAATTAGAAGCATCCATTTCATATAGGACATATGTCCAAACATTATATTTTCCTTTTGTGCTGATTACTAATATCTAATTAACACCTAGCTGATTGTAAAAAGTTTATTTCATAGTTTCTTAAATTAAATTTTTATTGAATATTCTGTTTTTGTGTGGTCCTTTAACCTGAGATAGACAGAAAAGAAACGTGGACCAAAAACTAGTCTACATTCTCTGTATTATATTTTGTAATATACAAATAAAAGCTAACGCCAATCAACGCCAAAAACTTTTATCATTTTATAAATTCGTATAAATTAACAATTATCATAGTGCAAGAATGCAAACTAACGTTTCAAATTTCTATATGTCTTTTTTATTTTTTCATAGGCACTTATTTTTTTACATTATATGCAAAAGTAAACAAAAATGTCTAATCTCGCAAGAAAATTATCAAATACATTTATATTATCAGCTACTTAATTCTGTAGAATTAAATTCATCATCTATTATTCTCACAATCTTAAGACAAAATCTTCAAATATTTTTTACGCAAGAGTTATCTATGGATGCGCAAAATTAGAAACAAGTCAAAAAACTATAAGCAAATCATTAGAAAACGACTACACTTTTAAAATACAGGTATCACTATAAATAAATACATTAAGCAAAAACATCTTATTTGCTTTCGGACTGAAACCGATAGAGTTACGGTGCGAAAGTGGCCGAGTTACGATACGAAAATGGGCTGTTTACGATGCGCAAACAGCCCACTTATTTTATGCTTTTCAGCGTGTTGTCAATTGTAATACTTTATTGCCATACACGCAGACTGACACGATGAACAGCTGATATGTGTCACCAAACGTTCCATCTTACTCCTGCCATAACCCACAAACCGGGCTGAGGCACGTTGCCGTAGTCGACATAGGTGGCGTCTAACAGGTTGTTGGCCTCTACATAGACGCTGTAGCGCGACTTGTCCCACGACAGACGTGCGTCTACAAGCGAATAGGGCTTATAAGTGACAGACACGCCCTGCGGATCGGTGTATGACCCTACGCGATACTGATAGCGGTAGTTGACATTGAGGTTAAGGGCGCTCACAACATGAATGGCGAGACCTGCCACGAGCTTATGCCTGAGATACTCGAGAGCATAGAGCGACTGCACGCCCGGCTCCTTTTGCTGATTCTGGTCGATGTAGCTGTATGCCACGTTGAATGTGCGCAACACATTCTGGCGGGGCAACAAGCGATTGAAAAGCAACTTCAACGAAGCCTCGAAGCCGGTGGAGTTAATCTCGGCATGATTAACAGACGTCCACACAGCGTCCTCGCCGAGCGAGGTGTCCATTATCCAGTCAATCATGTTTGTTCCGTGATGATGATAAACCGACAGCGTACCGGTTATTCCTTCTGAAACATACTTGACGCCTCCCTCAACGGCACTCATCTCCTCTGGTTTAAGATATTTGTCGGCCTTGTGTCCGTCTACCGAATAATAAAGTTCGGTGAACGACGGCATGCGCAACGACATATTGTAAGACGCAAACACCTTCCAGTTCTGCCCTATTCTGTAGCTGACGTCAACGCCTGGATAGATTTTAAACGGCATCTCGTTCCACGTGTTCTTAACAGCCGTAAAGCCGGCGGAAAGGGTGAAACGCTTAAGGATGACGTTGTGTTCAAGATAAAAACTGAGGTTGCTGCGGTTAAGGCCGTAGGTGTAGTTGCGGTCGGTACCGTGAATGTGTATCGGGTTGTCGAGCGGCTCACCGAGGTTTCCGCTCACAAGGTCTTCGTTGCGGAATTCGGCTCCGAAGGCTGTGCGTCCCAAAATCCAGTCGAACCAGCTGTTAAGGTTTAGTCCGAACACATCGGTGCGGTTATAGTTGAATGGCGACTTGTCGGGCGCTCCCCTGTAAAATTCATAACGGTCTTGAAAACGGTTCCAGTAAATAGACGGCCGGAAGTGGAACTTGCCTCCTTTCGTCTCGGCTTGAACGGCCGTGAAATATTTTGTGGTATGCTCATACTGCTCGTCGGACAGAAGACTGTAGAACGTATTGCTGCCCCATCCCTTGTCGCTCACTCCGGCGTGCCACCCTATCGTGAGGTTGTCGTCATCGTAACGTCCCTGATAGAATGCTCTTGCACCTTCATAGTCGGCATTGAGATGTCCGCTTTTGCTTCGCAGCCAGCCGTCGCTGCGCGTATAGCCCGCGCTCAGCTGATTGTTCCACTTGCTTTGCTTCAGATTAACGCGTCCTCCGGCAGACAGATAGCCAAACGAGCCTCCTTCGGCATGAACATCGGCACTGCTTTTTGCTCCGAGCTTTGTCACAATGTTGATGACTCCCACAAGCGACGACGTTCCGTAGGCCCTTCCGGCTGGCCCCTCAAGCACTTCAATCCGCTCAATCTCGCTTATGTCCACGGGCAAGTCTAAGGCATTATGCCCAGTCTGCGGGTCGCAGATGTTTATACCGTTAAGCAAGACGGCTATGTGCTCGCTGGTGCCTCCGCGCATGCTGATGTCGGTCTGTGCCCCTATAGGTCCTCGCTGCCTGACATCCACGCCTGCGGCATACTTAAGCAAATCGTTAACACTTTGCACAGGGGCAGCGGCAATCTCGTCGCGCCCGAGCACATTCACAATTCTCGCCGCATGGCCTCCTGTAAGCGGCGCTCGTGAAGCCGTAACATCCACCTCATCGAGCATTACGGTCTCACCGGTTGTCTGCATAGTGCTGTCCACCTTTTCAACCCTTGTGCTTATGCCGTCGGCTTTGGCATAGGTAAGAGTGGCAACACTAAGCGTGCCGATAAGAACCTCTTTGCCCAGGCAAGAAAAGAGCGAATAGCCCTTGTTGCCAAAACGGGTGAACTTAAAGCTCTCACGCTTGTTGAAAATTGTTTTGTACATAAAAATTTGTTATAATTTAAAAGTTAACATTTCGCCTAACGCGAAACGTCCGCAAAGATAGTGAAAGGCGAGAGTAATACAAAATAAAACTTGCTTTATTTTTATGGCCGAGCCGCAGACTATTCTTTAATAAGACAGAAAAAAATAAGTTCACCCGTTAGGTGAACTTATATACTTTTTCAGAATAAATATGCAAAAGAAGCTGTAAATGTCCTATTCTTGCTGTCAGGACCCATCTTATTAATATTCTTCATTCCCCAATCATATCCCACGGAAAGCTGAACATGACGGGCTATTTCTGCTCCGGCACGAACTCCCAATCCCCAGTCGAAGCGGTTAAGAACTTTGTCACTGAACACATTGTCAGACACATTCTTTGTCAAAGAAATTCCATTGTTGTCAGTAAGTGTTATTTTAGATTTGCCAAACAGACCTATGTTAAAGTATGGTCCGGCATTGAAAAACAAGTTTACATTACGGCCAACGGAAAACTTATAGCCTATATGAACGGGAATATTCAAATAATAAGGACTGAGTTTATAATCCAAAGTGTTATTATCCATTGCTTCAACTGAACTGGATGTGTAATTGTCGCTGTAATAATATCCCGGTGATTTCCATCCATAAGAAGACAGCATAAGTCCAAAATCCAGATAAAGTCCTTTCGTAACCTGCGGAAGTCCAAGTTCACCCTTAAAACCGACATGAAAACCCGAGCCGGAATTATAGCCACTTGGAGAACTGAGATTATAACCTGCGGTTGCTCCTACTCTGAAATCTTGCGCTTTTGTCATCATACCGAATGACAAGAAAAGAAGCGATGTGAATAAAATTTTCTTCATACTAAAATAAAAAATGAGGTTAATTAATTTATCCTTAAACACGCAAGCCCAGAAATCCCCCTATCCTGTAATGTTAAAATATCATTAGTTTGCCGTTTACTTTTTTCTTTTCATGGAATATTGAATCAGTACAATACACATACAAAAAAAGAGGAGAACGCTTGCGCATTCTCCTCTTTGAATTTATTCTTAAATAAGATTATTACTCAACAACGATTGGTTTATACTTCGGAACCAAAGTCTTCATTATAATCCAAGCCAGCAGATAGGCAACGGCACAGATGCAGAAAACAATCATGTATGCGCCCGGTTTGCCTTCCATACCAAAGAACGAGAAGGCTGAACCCATGCCCTCAGCATAAGTGAACAGCTCGCCTGCACCGAGGTTGATAAGCAGTGAACCGATACCGCCTGCCATTGCACCGATACCTGTGATAGTAGCGATGGTTGATTTTGGGAACATATCACCGATTGTAGAGAACAGGTTGGCCGACCAAGCCTGATGACCGGCACCGGCAAGACCGATGATAACTGCGGGGAACCATGCTGAAGTTGCACCTAAAGGCTGTGCGAACAGAGCGAACAGCGGGAAGAATGCAAAGATAAGCATTGCGCGCATACGGCCTGCATAAGGACCCATGCCCTTCTTCTCAACAAAAAGTTTTGGCAGATAACCGCCGTAGATTGACAAAACAGTAACGATGAGATAGAGCACAAAGATGAGCGCCATACCCATTGACGATGATGACTCGTAGCCAAACTGATCAGAGAAATAAGCAGGAGCCCAGAACAGATAGAACCACCATACACCATCAGTGAAGAACTTGCCGACAACGAACGACCATGTCTGCTTGTACTTGAAGCACTGCAGGAACGGAATAGTCTTCTCTTCTTTTACTTCCGCCACCTTAGGCGACTCGTTTTCATCCTGATTAATGTATATAAGCTCAGCCTTGTTTACATGCTTTGACTTATCTGGTTTCTCATAAAAATGTGCCCAGAAGAACATCCAGATGAAACCGATGGCACCGATAATGATAAATGCCAACTCCCAACCGAAGTGTTTAGCAAGGATAGGAATTGTGAGCGGAGCTGCCAAAGCGCCTACAGAAGCGCCTGAATTGAAGATTGATGTTGCAAACGCACGGTCTTTCTTCGGGAAGTATTCTGCAGTAACCTTAATGGCTGCGGGAAAGTTTCCTGCCTCACCGAGAGCAAGGATGGCACGGCAAACAAGGAAGAGCCATACGCTGAGCGTTGCAATGGCTATGGCCATTGTGCTTCCTGCCTGAACGGCACGGAGGGCAGCTACAGAGTCAAGACCTTCTATCTCCATCGTAACCCAGCCGCATCCTGCGTGCATACATGCACCGAGCGACCAAATAAATATTGCCCAAAGGTATCCTTTCTTTATGCCCATCCAGTCAACAAACTTGCCGGCAAACAGACAAGCAATGGCATAAAATACAGAGAAGAAACCGGTAATCATGCCATAATGGGCATCATTCCAGTGAAACTCGGGTGCTATAAAGTCTTTCCACGTAAGCGACAGCACCTGACGGTCGAGATAGTTGACTGTCGTCGCGCAGAAAAGCAAAGCACAGATAACCCAACGAAAGTTGGTCATTTTAGTAGTTTGAATAGGATTCATTTTTATTTGATTAATAGTATTTCGTTTCAAGCAAATAGTTTGTGCAAAGATAGCATATTTTTTTTTAACGTGATTGCTACACTTGTTAAAAAGTATAAACAAAAACAAGATTAGGCTTTAAAAGCCTAATCTTGATAATATACTCTTTTAACTCGGTTGCTGATACTTGTCAGAACCTCATAAGGTATTGTCCCAAGCACGTCTGACAGCACCGTTACAGGCAGATGTTCGCCAAAGATCTCTACGGTGTCGCCTTCCTTGCAGTCAATACCCGTAAGGTCTATCATGGCTACGTCCATACAGATGTTACCAACGTATGGTGCTTTCTGTCCGTTTACAAGGCAATAGCAGTGCCCGCATCCCAGGCGGCGGTTGAGTCCGTCGGCATAACCTATAGCTATGGCGCCGATGACACTGTCGCGGGTCAGCACGCCCTTGCGGCTGTAACCTACGGTTTCTTCCTTAGGCACACGATGTATCTGAAGTATGGTCGACTTCAGCGTGCTGACGGTATTCAATATTGAGTTGTCACGGCTGTCAATTCCATAAAGACCGAGTCCAAGTCGGCACATATCCATCTGTCGCTCCGGGAAGTGCTCTATGCCGGCAGAGTTGTCCATGTGGCGCAATATCTTGTGGCTGAAAGCCGACTGAAGTTTCTTGCTGCCTTCATCGAACAGCTTAAACTGCATGGCAGAGAAGTTGTCGAAGTCGTCGCTGTCTGAACCAACAAAGTGAGAGAACACCGAGCGCGGTATTATTGCATTCTGATGCTTCAGGCGACTGATAAGTTCGTCCATGTCGCAACGCGGATCAAATCCAAGACGGTGCATACCTGTGTCGAGCTTTATGTGTACGGGATATCCCGTTATACCTTCTTTCTGTGCAGCCCTGACAAGAGCGTCGAG
>HF992658.1:22163-25035 GCA_000436695.1 Prevotella sp. CAG:1185
AGCGTCGAGAAGACGGAAACTGTAGACTTCGGGCTCCAGCTTGTAGTCGAACATTGTCTTGAACGACGTCATCTCCGGATTCATTATCATAATGTTGCACGTAATTCCGTTCTTTCTCAGCGTTACGCCTTCATCGGCTACGGCTACGGCAAGATAGTCAACGCGATGATCCTGAAGCGTCTTTGCCACCTCAACAGCTCCTGCTCCATAGGCATCTGCCTTAACCATGCACACAAGCTTTGTTGTAGGTTTCATGAAAGAACGGTAATAGTTAAGGTTCTTTACAACGGCATTAAGGTTCACTTCCAGAATTGTCTCATGAACCTTTTGTTCCAGCAGTTCGGTTAGTTTGTCGAACGAGAACTTACGTGAGCCTTTAAGCAGTATCACTTCATTGCGCAGCGAGCCAAAAACATTACTTTCTATAAAGGCATTGCAGTCATTGAAGAAATATTTCTCTTTAATCTGTATTTCGTCGGCATAACGGCTAATCTCCGGACCTATGCCAATAAACTTTTCTACACCACGCTTAACGGCCAGATCAGACACCTCTTTATATAATGTGGCTCCGTCTTCACCGCTCTGATAAATATCACTCAGAATGAGCGTGCGTCTGCGGCCTTCATGGTCAGGACGGCGGTTCATAAAGTCGAGCGCAATGTCGAGCGAGTTTACATCAGAATTGTAAGAGTCGTTTATCAGTGTGCATCCATGCTGTCCCTGTTTTACTTCAAGGCGCATGGCAACAGGCTCTATGGCCGGCATACGCTGTGCTATCTCATCAGTGGTAAGTCCAAGATGCAGTGCAACAGCCGCACATGTTATAGAGTTGGCTATTGACGCCTCGTCAATAAACGGCAACGTATATGACGCCTCTTTGCCGTTGAACACATAGCTGATTGTGGTCTGAGTATCCTTCTTGTCAACCGACTTTACAAACATCTTGACAGAAGAATCTTTCATAGACCATGCTATCTGCTCACCTTTATACTCGTAGCTCTCAACGCATTTTCTAACAATTTCGTCATCATAGGGATAAACGATGGCTTTTGAGTCATGAAACAGTTTCAGTTTTTCATGACACTTGTCTTCCATCGACTTAAAGTTCTCCTGATGAGCTGCGCCAAGATTTGTAAGCACTCCAACTGTAGGTTGTATAATGTCGCGCAATGCATCCATCTCGCCCGGCTGACTTATACCTGCCTCAAACACACCAACCTCGCTCTGCTCGTTAAGAAGCCATACAGAGAGCGGCACTCCAATCTGTGAATTGTAGCTTCGCGGACTGCGTGTTACTGCCATCGAGGGCGACAACAGCTGATAAAGCCATTCTTTAACAACAGTCTTGCCGTTGCTTCCGGTTATGCCTACCACCGGTATGTTAAACTCATCTCTGTGGCGTTCAGCCAGACGCTGCAGTGCCTCAAGCGCAAAAGGAACTTTCAGAAAATTGGCTTCAGGATATTCTTCGTTCCAGTTCTGCGGAAGCTCCTCTACAACAAAGTTGCGCACACCGCGCCTGTAAAGGTCGGCTATGTATTTATGACCATCGTTACGTCCGGAACGTATCGCAAAGAATAATGTTTCTTCCGGAAAACAGAGGCTGCGGCTGTCGGTAAGAATCCATCTTACATTGCTTTCGCTGTCGCCATACCGGCGCGCACCTATGAGGGTTGTAACCTTTTCAATTGTGTAAACCATCTCAATTGATATTTTTTGTTTCTTATTTAATCTTTGTCTGCGTGGAGACTAAAAACATACGCACTGCATATTTTGTCAGATATTTACAGAAACGGACATAACCGTTATATATTATCCAAAATTGCTTTTAACAATAAGGTGCAATGCATCACATAAGCCCCCTGTTAAACGTTCAACTAGCACGTATTGTTGACACGCAACTCAGTAAAATGTTTAATTAAAGTACAAATTTCGGATATTTTTTTGAAAGAGCCTTAACTTTTAACATTGTTTTATTCATAAACTCCTTATATTCTTCCGACTCCGGCCTAAACGGCTTATGCCCGAGTGCCTCTTTTATCGGCCGCCACTCTTCAATAAAACGTTTTGCAGCTGATGAAAAATAATTCTCGGAAAACAGTTCCCAGATATATTCAACGGCCTGCTGCGACGGATGAAGCATATCTGGAGCATAGAACCGATAGTCACGCAATTCGTCATTAACAATCTCGTATGCCGGAAAATATATTACTCGCCCGTCATATTTCTTCACAAGCATGTCGGCAGCAAGCAGCAGCGTAGCTTTTGACAGCTGACTTTCGTGATATCCATATTTGGCATATCGTATCGGACTGACTGTTACAATGATCCTGACATCAGAATTTCTCTCAGTCAGTTTATCAACAGCATCAGACAAATACGAAACACACTCTTCTATTGAAAGTTCACGTTCGGTGAACAGTCTTTGCGGACGCTTAGCACAATTATCAACAATCTCTCCGGTCTCATTCAATATATAGACATGATTGGTGCCTAAAGTAAACAAAGCTACACGAGGGGCAGCCTCTGTCCGCACGACAGTATGCAAAATACTTGCCGGATTATACATCACGCCGTAAGGATTAACAATGGCGTTGAACTTCTCTTCAACAAACTTTTTTCCGATATTGTCGGCAAAGCAAGAGCCGACAAAGAGCATATCTTCAAAAGGCTCAATCTCAAAATCAGGCTTATTGATTTTAACTTTAGTTCTGAATTCCATATCACATATACGTCTTTCAGAATGCAAAGTTAATGTAAAGTGGCAGCAATACAAAACAAATTAAAAGTAAAATATTCATTCTCCCATAACTCTCATCAGTCCCATTCGTCCCATCAGTCCCATCCCCCTTGACAGACAAAAAAAAGAGTC
>HF992659.1 GCA_000436695.1 Prevotella sp. CAG:1185
TAATTATGAATTAAGAATTAGGAATTAAGAAACAACCCTATTATTAATTAGGAATTAAGAATTAGGAATTAAGAAACAATCCAATTGTGAATTATGAATTAAGAATTAAGAAACAACCCAATTATGAATTGTGAATTATGAATTATGAATTATAAAAGGCTCTTTAACTAAATAACATATAAGATGAAGATGAAGAATTAAGGATGAATGAAGCATTTCAATTAGGAAGCGACTCAATTGTGAAACACAGTTCGGTTTAATCCAATTATGAATTAAAAAAGAGAATTGGGAAGCGACCCAATTATGAATTGTGAATTATGAATTAAAAAAGTGCGTTCTTTGACTTATTGGGAAAACGGGAAACTTATGGCAGCTATACAAAATAAATCCACTAAATTAGTGGAGTGTTGCAAATAATTTACTATCTTTGCCACGTGAACAGGTCAGAATAGCATGGAAATCATATTCAACGAAAAATATTTGCAAGAAATGTATGTTACAGGACATACTGACAAAAAACACCGCTATCAACCGCAGGTGGTGCGCAAATATATCCGCGTAATCGATGTAATGATGGAGACATCCAACGTACAAGGGCTTATGAGATATAATTCGCTGAATTATGAGAAGCTGAAAGGCGACAAGGTCGGACTTTCGTCAGTAAGGGTCAACGACCAGTACCGCATCGAGTTTGACAAAGGACATACTGACAAAAAACACCGATATCAACCGCAAGTGGTGCGCAAATATATTCGCGTAATAGACGTAATGATTGAAACGCCCAACGTACAAGGGCTTATGAGATATAACTCGTTGAATTATGAGAAGCTGAAAGGCGACAAGGCCGGACTTTCGTCAGTAAGGGTCAACGACCAGTACCGCATCGAGTTTGAAGAACGGACAAAGGAAGGCGAAACCATAGCTACAATATGCAATATAACAGATTTGTCGAACCATTATAAATAAGTGACAGATTATGATTGAGATACAAGGAACAGATCCGAATATGATTGCCAACAACCTTAAGTCGGCATATCCCACTCACCCGGGTGAAGTGCTGAAAGAAGAAGTTGAATACCGCAAACTGTCGCAGCGCAAGCTGGCAGAGCAGATGGGCATCTCATACAAGATGCTGAACGACATACTCAACTTGCAATATAACAGATTTGTCGAACCATTATAAATAACAGACAGATTATGATTGAGATACAAGGAACAGATCCGAAT
>HF992660.1 GCA_000436695.1 Prevotella sp. CAG:1185
CGGGACTATCGCGCAGTTCAGTTGCAAGCAGCGCATTTCAAAGGAACTTTGGGATGCCAAAGGCAACAGGGCGAAAGGCAAGAGCCGTGAGGCGGTGGCAGTAAACTACGCCCTTGACAATATCAAGGCGCAGATAACGAAACACTACCAGTGGCTTTCCGACCGTGAGGCGTTTGTCACGGCAGAAATGGTACGCAATGCTTATCAAGGCATCGGCACGGAATATGAAACATTATTACGTGCCTTTGACAAGGAGAACGAGGCGTTTGCAAAACGGGTGGGCAAAGACCGCTCCAAGCGCACATACCAAAAGTACCTGACCGTCCGCAAATACGTGGCAGAGTTCATAAAGAGGCACTACAAGCGGACGGACATGGCGATGAACGAACTGACGGAGGACTTCATCCGTGGCTACTGCCTGTACCTGCGTAACGAGGTAGGGCTGGCGCAATCGTCCGTGTGGATATACTCCATACCATTGAAACACATCGTCACCACGGCGCACTACAACGGCAAGATACCGAGAAACCCGTTTGCGATGTACCACGTTGACCCCGACCATAAGGAGCGCGGCTTTCTGACGGAGGATGAAATTCAGGCGTTGGGCGCAATCAAGCTGGACAATCCCAATTTCGCATTGGCAAGGGATTTGTTTCTGTTCGGTTGCTGGACGGGCATATCATTCACGGACATCAGGAACCTGACCACCGACAACATCGTTGAAATGAACGGCGCACCGTGGATTGTGTCGAAACGCCAGAAGACGGGCGTACCGTTCCAAATCAAGCTGATGGACATCCCCATGCAGATTATCAAGCGTTACGAGCCGTTCAGGAAAGACAAGCGACTGTTCAACATCGGCTCGCTTGACATGGTGAACAAGCGCATCAAGGCCGTGGCGAAGAAATGCGGGATAGAAAAGCCGATTTCATTCCACCTGAGCCGTCACTCCTTCGCTGTCTTGGCATTGAATTACGGGATGCCGATAGAGAGCGTGAGTAAGATTTTAGGTCATACAAATATCACAACCACGCAGATTTACGCGAAGGTGACGAACACGAAACTTGAAAACGACATATCCGCTTTCGAGAGCAAGGTAAGCGGACGTTTCGCCATATAAACGCATAGAGTATGAAACAGACAACAATCACGATGGACGAGTACGGCAGGGTTGCCGTACCGTCCGATGCCGCCAGCGTATGGATGAGCGAAATGGAACTGGTGGAACTTTTCAATGTAATCATTCCTACACTCCGTACCGCCATTCGAGCCGTGTACAAAAGCGGAGTGTTGAATCCTTGCGAGGTGGAAAGGCACATCAAGCTGCCCAATGGCTACTTTACGGACGTGTACGCCTTGCCAATGGTCGTTGCACTTGCTTTCCGTATCAATACTTCAAATGCGGTGATGGTGCGTAACGCTTTATTGGAAAGGCTGTGCTTGCGAAAAGAAAGGCAAATTCTGTGGCTTTCGTTAAGCGACAGACAGCCGTGTAAATGTTAATGGGTGCGGACTTTTGTCAATGCATCCATTCGTCAATACACCCGTGCGGTCACATATCCATACCAATATCATTTTCAGTCCGAAGAAGTGCGGTTTTGCTTCTTCGGGCTTTTTCTTTTCGCCATTTTAGGGGTTGACATTATCCATCCTGCCGCATTTTCTTATACGTCAGGTTCTTTTGCGCCGTCCTGCATCGTTTTACGTATCAAGGTTTTAGCCGTCCTGCCGTAGCTTTGCAACCATGTTTAATCCGCTTGCCGACAAAGTGTCGGCAGCATTAAAATCTTATTGAAAACATGGAGAAAAAAGAAGAATTCATTAGAGTAGGCACAACGCTCTACAAGATTGTGGACCAGCCCCGCATTGACGGCGGCTATGTGAGGAAACGCATCGCATGGAACTCCGAGACCCTGCGGCAGGACTACGGCAAGGACTACATGGCGGGCATCCCCAAGTATGACGGCTTCTGCACCGTACCCGACCATGTGGGCTACCACCCCGTAGTCGGCAAGTTCCTCAACCTCTATGAGCCGATAAGCCACCGACCGCATGAGGGGGATTTCCCCTGCATCCGCTCGTTGGTAGAACACATCTTCGGCGAACAGTACGAGCAGGGCATGGACTACCTGCAACTGCTGTATCTGTACCCCATTCAAAAACTGCCCATCCTGTTGCTCGTGTCCGAAGAAAGGAATACGGGCAAGAGCACGTTCCTGAACTTCCTGAAAGCCGTATTCCAAAACAACGTGACGTTCAACACCAACGAGGACTTCCGCAGCCAGTTCAACTCCGACTGGGCGGGCAAACTGCTCATCATGGTGGACGAGGTGCTGCTTAACCGCCGTGAGGACAGCGAACGGCTGAAGAACCTCAGCACCACGTTATCCTACAAGGTGGAGGCGAAAGGCAAAGACCGTGACGAGATAGGCTTCTTCGCCAAGTTCGTGCTTTGCTCCAACAACGAGCACCTGCCCGTCATCATCGATGCAGGGGAGACACGCTATTGGGTGCGGAAGATTGTGCCGCTCAAGAGTGACGATACCGACTTCCTGCAAAAGCTGAAAGCGGAGATACCCGCTTTCTTGTATTTCCTGCAACACAGGCAGCTATCCACCAAAAAGGAGAGCCGTATGTGGTTCAACCCGAAGTTGCTGGAAACGGATGCCCTGCGGAAGATAATCCGAAGCAACCGCAACAGGCTGGAGATTGAAATGGCAGAACTGCTGCTCGACATCATGGCAAGCATGAATGTGGAGTCTGTTTCTTTTTGTCTCAATGACATCATCCCATTGCTCGTCTGCTCGCAAGTCAAGGTGGAGAAGTCGCAGGTGCGGAAAGTGGTGCAGGAGTGCTGGAAACTGACACCTGCATCCAATTCGCTTTCTTACACCACCTACCAATGCGACTACAACCGTGAGTGCGGATATTCACCCGTCAAGCGGATTGGACGCTACTACACGGCAAGCAAGGCGCAGTTGGAAACACTCTGATATTTTGATGAAATGATGAAAACATATATAAACATAAAGAATGACAGCTACTTACATGCTCATCAAACCCTCAACAAATGGATTTGGCTGATGAAAAGAGAAAGGCAGCACAACACCATTCATCACTTTTCTTTTGGCGAGCGGTTTGATGAAAAGATGTTGAGAGTACATCCATCTGGTGGTCAGTGTGTTATGTTATCCATTCATCATTTCATCAGATTTTCACCCCTCATCAAGTCCGCTGTGGAAAGCAACAGAGGTGAACACCGCCATCCGCAGGCTGGTCGGACGGACTTCCGGTCTGCCGACCGACAAGAGAAAGCCGATGTCGCTGGCAAAAAGAAAAGGGAAACAAATGTTCGCCGACATCATCGCCGACACCGCCGCAGGCTTTTGGGGAACAAAAAGCCATAGCTCATTAGGGCGTTTTCTTCACGCACCGCTTCGCTCATGCTAAAAACACCCCAATGAGCCAACGGGGTTACACCCCTCTGAACACCCCCGTTTGCCCGTGCGGCACGAACCGCAGACAGACGGATACCGACAAACAAGTTTGTAGAACCTAAAAAACGAGAAACGAACATGGGATACATAAGCATCCAAATCAACAAGGCGAAAGGTTCGGCTGACACGGGCGCATCCGACCACATCGAACGCAAGACAATGCCCAAGAACGCCGACCCGACACGCACCCACCTCAACCGTGAACTGGTGGAGTTTCCCGACGGTGTGGCAGACCGCACCGAAGCGATAAGCCACCGCATCCGTACGGCAGGCATCAGGCGGAAGATAACGCCCGACCAAGTACGGGCAATCCGCATCGTGCTTTCAGGCACACACGAGGACATGATAAGAGTGCAGGATGAAGGTAGGCTTGGTGAATGGTGCGATGACAACCTGCGATGGCTGCACCGCACGTTCGGTAAGGAGAACACCGTTTCGGCAGTGCTGCATATGGACGAACATACGCCGCACATCCATGCCACGGTCGTACCGATAGTAACGGGAGAGCGCAGGAAAGCAAGGAAGAAGCAAGCTGAGGGTAAACGTACCTACCGCAAGAAAGCCAATGCCGTGCGCCTGTGCGCCGATGACCTGCTGACACGTGAGAAGCTGGTAGCCTACCACAACAGCTACGCCGCAACAATGGCGAAATACGGCTTGCAGCGTGGCATCCGTGGTTCGGAGGCACGGCACACCACCACCGCCCAATATTACCGTGACCTGAAACGGCAGACGGGAGAGCTTGAAGCCAATGTCCGGCAGTTGCAGACCGAACATCAACAGGCGGAACGGCAGCTTGACGAAGTACGGAAAGAAATCAAGTCGGAGAAGCTGGAAGCCGCCAAGACCGAGGCGAAAGCGGCACTTGTGGCAAGGGTCGGTTCTCTTTTGGGCAGCAATAAGTTGAAAGCGGAAAGGGAGGAATTGCAGCAACGCATATCCACCCTTGAAAAGCAGAATGAAGAATTAATCCAGCATATTAAGACAATGGAACTTGAACATAAAGAAGAACGCACCAAGTTTAATGAGTATATGGACAAGATACAGCGATACTTCCCTTACGTAGAGAAACTATTGCCGTTGATTGACTTCTGCCGAAACACCTTGAAATTCTCTGAAAGGGTAATCCAAGAGTTGTGCAAGTTGAAAAAGGTAAGATTGAAAGGTGATTTCTATTCTCCTGAGTTCAACCGAAAGTTCCGTGACGAGGGTGCGGCATTCTCGTTTGAGGAGGACAAGGATAGGAAAGGTCACTATCATATATGCGTGAATGACATCCTGCTTGTGCAATGGTTCAGGCAGAAGGCACATGAATGGAGAGACGGTTTGGGAATTGCACCCACAAGGCAGGATAAAGGGCTGAAAATATAGAATATACTCAAAAAGTACTCCAAAAGCAAATAAAAATACAATAAGATAGGGGATTACCGAAAAAATCCTCTATCTTTGTATTCGGATGGAGCTAACTCCGTCTAAGACATGTTAATAAAAAGAAGCGTTGTGCTTTTCTTGCGAGTGTAAAGCCTGAGAAACTGAACAATCGTATGACAAGAAGGCATAGTGGTTCTCACGCTATAGCGTGGGCTGCTATTACCATATCGTCATACATAGGTTTTCTCAGGGCCTACACTCGAAGACGTGGCATTGCAGTTCCACGCTTCGTGGTTTAATAAAAGTCCTTGTGGAAGCTGAAGGAAAAATGGAGGATGGAATATGAAGAAACTTATGTTGCCCTTTTTGTTATTTCCCCTTTTTGCAATAGGTGGATGTACGGGCAATGCGTCTAAGACGGAATCCCAAAAAGCAGAAGCGCAAGAGCCACTTGTGCAGACATATACCGTAGAACGGTATAAACTCTTTCCAACGCAAAACATGTGGACATTTATTAAACTTGACACACAAACAGGTCAAATGTGGCAATTGCAATATAGTGTAAATGATGATAAAGGACGGTTTGAGTATGACCTTAACCCTAATGCACTTGTTGTTAACGACAAGAAGGTTAATGGTCGCTTTGAACTTTACCCAACTCAAAACATTTACAATTTTATCCTTCTTGACAAAATAGATGGAAAAGCATGGCAGGTTCAATGGTCGTTTGACGAAGAAAATCGTGCCGTTCTTCCTATCAATAAATAAAATGCAATTTGATAATCTTTAGATACGATTTGAATTATGAAAAAGGTTTTCTTTTCGCTGTTTCTCGCATTTACAATAGCTGCAACAGCATTTGCCCAAGAAGAATCAGAACATCTTACATTCAAAGGTGTACCAATTGATGGTACATTGAATGAGTATGTGGCAAAAATGAAACAAGTAGGTTTTACTCACATTGGCACACAAGATGGTACTGCAATACTACAAGGTGATTTTGCAGGGTTCAAAGGTTGTACGATAGGTGTTGCAACTCTTAAAACGACCAATAAAGTTAATACTATTGGAGTGATATTTCCTGAACAAGACGATTGGGCTTCACTTGAAAACAACTATGCGCACTTGAAATCTATGCTTACAGAAAAATATGGTGAACCATCAGATTGTGTAGAGACATTTCAAGGCAGCATTCTGCCACAAACTGACAATGACAAGTTGTATGAATTGAAAATGGATAGATGTACATGGTACACGACTTATAGTACTCCAAAAGGTGACATCCAATTATCGATGGAGAACCAGAGCGCAATAAGTTGTTACGTTCTTCTCCGTTATTTTGATAAAATAAATACTGATGCTGTAAGGAAACAGGCTATGGATGACCTATAATTATCAGCTTATGTCGTCATTGTTTGTTTGGATGTTAAGTATCGCTACTGTGATAGGTGTAGTCATAGTAGCGATACGATTATTTCTAAAAAAGAAGTCAAATGAACTGTCAGAGCGAATTGCAACCATTACTCCTTATAGTGATATACAAGAAAGCAGAGAAAAAGAATTAAGGCAAAGCAATAAAAGTTTCTTCATTGATATTGAAACTGATTTAAGGAACAGTTTTAATGGGCATATAATATCTTATTCGGAAGAAGAACAATTTACGAAATACTATACAGAGTTCTTCCATGAAGTCAATTCCTTACTGAAAAATCTTGAAGCATTCCATATAGAGCCGTCCGAGGTAATCTCAAAATTTACACATGATTTCGGAGACATCCACTCAATTGTCAAAAGACATAATGAGCAGGTTATCCAAGACACTCTTGATACCCACAAAGACTTTTTCGACCATTGCCTAAAATACCCGTTGGACAAACAACAGAGGCGTTCAATCGTGTCCGAGGAAGATAATTGTTTGGTGGTAAGCAGTGCAGGAAGTGGGAAAACATCGTCCATCATAGGCAAGGTAAGGTATCTTATTGACATCAAACACATCAATCCTCAAAACATTCTTCTTATCAGCTATACAAACAAGGCTGCTGCCGAACTGACGGAAAGAATGAATATTGTGGGGCTAAGAGGATACACCTTTCATAAACTTGCCATTGACATCATTGGAAAAGCGACAGGGCAGAAGCCCTCTATCTGTGACAATACAGACGCATTGTTTGTGAAAATCTATCATAAGCTATTGGAAGATGAGGATTTCAAAAAGAGCATAGTCGAATACTTTGTTGACTATCAGGTGCAAGAAGCGGATTGGGAGCATCGTAAAAATGAACGCAGACAACAACTATCCGAATTGAAAGAAATACGCTTGAAAGCCCAATTCCCCGACATGGATGGGAAAGTTTTTTATGTTCGGAGTGAGCAAGAACAGAAAATCTGTTTTGCATTGTCTTCTTTGGGTGTGAAATTCAGATATGAAGAGCCTTATGAATATCCGTTGGCAGATGAAATGCACTCACAATACAAGCCCGATTTTTCCATTTATTTTGAGCAGGACGACAAGACAAAACGTATTTATTTAGAGCATTTTGGTGTGGACGAACATGGGCTTGTTCCCACATGGTTTGCAAAAGACAAAGGCATTACTTATGAAGAAGCAAATCAAAAATACAATGATGGAATAACATGGAAAAAAGCAGCCCATGAGAAGTTTGGGACTGTATTGCTGACAACTTCAAGTGCTGATTTCCATTATTCAGATATTCGGCACACATTAAAAGTGTCATTGGAAAAAGCGGGTGTTCCTGTTCAAGAAAAACTGATGCCGAATTGTATGACATGGTTCTTCCTCAAAACAGCAAGCAGGAAAAGGCTTTCATTCGGCTTGTTGTAACTTTTATTACATTGATAAAATCAAGCTGTAAGTCCATACAAGAGATCTTGAAACAGGCTAAAAGGGCAGAGGATGAGCGCAGTACATTCATTATAAAGAGAATATTCCAGCCTGTTTATGAGCGGTATATTGAAGAACTGAAAAACAGTAATCAGATAGACTTTACCGACGCTATTCTGCAAGCCACGGAAATATGCCGTTCCTCCCATCCTGTAAAGTATGAGTATATCATCGTTGACGAGTTCCAAGATATATCAGTTGACCGCTACAAATTCCTTAAAGTACTCCGAGAAGGCAATCCTCCTGCAAAATTGTATTGCGTGGGCGATGATTGGCAATCCATATACCGCTTTTCAGGAAGTGACATGGCTCTTTTCAATCAGTTCTCAGATTATTTCGGTTCCACAGAAATCAATAGAATCGAAACAACATACCGTTTTGGAGAGCCTTTGGTAAGCCTGTCATCACAATTCATTCAACGGAACAAGGCACAGATAAAAAAGGATATACACCCATTCAATCCACAGACTAAAACCGAATTACAATTCTGTGCTTATGAACGGCGTGACTATTGCAACGCTATCGGACAATTGGTAGCGTCTATCCCCGCGGATAAATCTATCTTCCTGTTAGGGCGGTATTCCTTTGATGATTATTATTTATCGTTCCTGTACAAATCGGTGAAAGAGGGTAATCGCTTTTACTATTTCATTGGAGACAAGAAGATTGAATTCTTGACTGTACATAAATCCAAGGGGCTTGAAGCGGACTATGTGATAATTCTTCAATGTAATAAGGACACCTATGGATTCCCTTCAATGGTAAGCGATGACCCTGTTCTTGATTATGTTTTGACTAAAAGCGACCAATATCCGTATGGAGAAGAACGTAGGTTGTTTTATGTGGCTATTACCAGAGCGAAAATAAAGACATACGTTCTTTATGACAAACGCTTCCCGTCTGTTTTTGTTGACGAGTTCTTACACTCTGAAAAGGTTACGGAAGAAAGTTATGTTAAACATCCCAATGCCAATAAGAAATGGACGCGCAGTGCTGATAAATTCCTACTCACTCTTTACCATGAAGGAAAGAGCATAAAGTACATCGCAGAGAAAATGGGAAGAAGTCAAACCTCTATCGTTATGCGAATAGGAAAATTAGAAGGCAAGCAATAATAAAAACGCTCGTCATGCCTTTCATTCGATAAATTATGCTACCTTTGCATAACAAGAGTTGTTTGACAGAAAGAAACGCAACGCATATCGCAGAATTTGCGACCGTTGCCAAGTCATTACCTCGTTTTTCGAGAAAAGCTCATAAGTAGCTTATTTCTAATATATTCCTATTTATATATCGGATTTTATTAGAAAATACAAAATAGATTGGATTTGTTAAAAAGTGTAACATGGACTTACGGCATGCGAATTTACATTTTGTAACATAATCGTGTAAAATTAAGTCAAAGTGTAATGTTGCATATTGTGTCTGTACGTTTAGATAATGTATAATGCTTGACATTTGTCAATGACACGAATGCTGTGTATTATAAATTTAGAAGATGGAATATTAACTTTCGTAATGTTGAATATTACTTGTTGTTTTATAAACAAAGTATTATTCTTGATTAATTATAGTTTTTCGTATAATAAAAATATGTATTTTATAATGATTTTACCAAAATCAAAACGAGTTTAATTATTCTAATTAGTTATGATATGGCAATTAATCAATAGCCTAAAATTTATGGTATAAATTTAATTTATAGCAATTATAAATATATAATATTTATGGTTATAGACAAATCATGAAACTATTTCATTAAGCAAAATGTTATAATTATAAAAAAAAGATTTCTATTTGACACATGTCTGAATTATGTAAAAAAGAGTAATTAACCTTAGCAATGTGATTATATTTGAATGTATGCTAAAATAAATTTGAAAAATTTGTTTTGCAATTTAAAATATCTATCTTTGTATAAAAGATACCGTGAAAAGTATATTGTATGTATGCTTATGCATAAAAAAGTATTGCAGGATATAGTGCTATATGCTCCTACCTTATTAATATATAGGTAGGACAGAAAGTACAACATTTGCTGTCAATGATAATAAATTTGGTTATAATTTAAATCTAAATTACTTATATTAAACACTTTATAATTATGGACAAGACAATTGAAATGAGTGCGAACCCGCTGGTAGAGTTCCTTCACAAACCTTCAAAATGCTTTACAAAAGCAGATATAATTACCTTTATACGTGAAAAAGGTATACGTATGATTGATTTTATGTATCCTGCAGAAGATGGACGTATAAAGACCTTAAATTTTATGATTAATAATTATGCTTATCTTGAAACTATACTAACTGATGGTGAACGTGTAGATGGTTCAAGCCTGTTTCCTTCATTTATAGAAGCTGAAAATAGCGATTTATACGTAATTCCTAGATTCAGGACAGCATTTGTCAGTCCATTCTCTGAAATACCGACATTGTGTATGCTTTGTTCTTTTTTCAACAAGGATGGTGAACCATTTGAGTGTTCTCCGGAACAGACTTTACATAGAGCAGCTGTCGCATTTACGCAATCAACAGGGATGACTTTTGAGGCAATGGGAGAATTAGAGTATTATGTTATTGCAGATGATGACGAAATGTTTCCAGCCGTAGACCAAAGAGGTTATCATGAGTCAGGACCTTTTGCAAAATTTAATGAGTTTCGTAAACAATGTATGGCTTATATTGCCCAGACAGGCGGACAGATTAAATATGGACATTCTGAAGTAGGCAACTTCACTCAAAATGGAAAAGTTTTTGAACAAAATGAAATAGAGTTTCTGCCATGTCCGGCCGAGACTGCCGCAGATCAGCTGATTTTAGCGAAATGGGTTATCAGAAACTTGGCTCACATGAATGATCTTGACATTACATTTGCTCCTAAAATCACTGTGGGAAAAGCTGGCTCAGGTTTGCATATACATATGCGTATGATGAAAGACGGTAAAAACTGCATGATAAAGGATCGAAAACTTTCTGATGAGGCACGTCGTGCTATTGCCGGCATGATGGTTCTGGCACCGTCAATAACAGCATTTGGTAATAAGACTCCAGTATCATACTTTAGGCTTGTTCCTCATCAGGAAGCACCAACAAACGTATGTTGGGGTGATTGTAACAGATCTGTACTTGTTCGTGTTCCATTAGGATGGACTTCTGGACGAGATATGTGTATACAAGTTAATACGCTTGAAGCAGAGGCTAACAATGATACTACATTGAAACAGACAGTTGAAATGCGCTCACCTGATGGTTCTGCTGATATATATCAACTTATGGCCGGACTATGTGTCGCATGTAGATACGGGTTGGAAATGGAAGAAGAAAAGGCATTGCAATTAGCAAGTGATAAATACGTTGGAATGAACGAGGCAAAAAATGGCCTGTCAAAGTTTGAACAGCTGCCGGATTCGTGTGTCTCATCTGCAAAATGGCTTGAAAAACAGCGCGAATTATATGAAGACAAGGGAGTGTTCTCTTCTAGAATGATAGATGGTATAGTTAAGTCATTAAAGGATAAAGATGACACAAAACTCCGTAAATCTGCCGAGAAAGATACGAAACTTATGCAAAAACTTGTTGAAACTTCTTTCTATTGCGGATAATATAAAATATTATAATTAAAATATTTAACCGATATTGTTATGTGACTGAAGACAAATACCTTACTTTATATATTTATGATTATAAATTTAAGGTATTTGTCTTTATTTCTCTAACCATATAAAATAGCTTTAGACTTAAAAACATGCAGATAATGACTGCATAAACCTTTATTGTTATCAATGTAACATAACGCTTTTATAACATAAACAGAAAATAAAATTTTCTTATTTTTTATTTTAAGCATCGTTACATTTTGGAAAATATCCGTTACCTTTGCATTTGAATAATTGCACGCATCTATTTATGAACAAATCGAAATCCTAATTTTATTCATATAATTGCATGTGTGTTTTGTCATTTTATTAATTAAATAGCACAGATCACAGATGAGCAGAAAGAAAAAAGCACTGCCTGTTTTGGAAAACGTTACTATAACAGATTATGCGGCAGAGGGTAAATCACTTGCAAGAGTAAATGACCTTGTTGTCTTTGTCCAATTTGCTGTACCAGGTGACGTTGTTGACTTACAAGTAAAAAGGAAAAAACATAGTTATTGTGAGGCCGAAATAATTAAGTTCATCAAATATAGCGATAAGAGGGTTAAGCCGTTTTGTCAGCATTTTGGTATATGTGGAGGTTGTAAATGGCAAAACATCCCTTATGAAGAACAGCTTAAGATGAAACAGAAGCAGGTGTTTGATCAGTTAACGCGTATTGGCAAAATTCAACTTCCGGAATTTAATCAGATTCTAGGCTCTGTTAAGTCTCAGGCATATCGTAACAAACTTGAATTTGGATGTTCAAACAAGCGTTGGCTTACACAAGAAGAAATAAATTCTGGGACAGAATTTTCTCAGATGAATGCTGTTGGCTTTCATATAACTGGTGCTTTTGACAAAATACTTCCAATTGAAAAGTGCTGGCTTATGGATGATTTACAAAATAAAATAAGAAATGCCATTAGAGATTATGCTTATGAAACAGATATGTCGTTTTTTGATATTAGAAAACAACACGGACTGTTGCGTGATATTATGATAAGAAATTCTGACACCGGCGAATGGATGGTTCTTATACAATTTCACTATGAGCAAAGTGGAGATGAGGCAGAAGCAAAAAAACTACTTAAATATATAGCTGACAAGTTCCCTGAAATAACATCATTACTATATGTAAACAACCAAAAGGGTAATGACACTTTTAACGATTTAAATATTGAAGTGTTTAAAGGTAATGATTATATTTATGAAACGATGGATGGCCTAAAGTTTAAAGTCGGCGCAAAGAGTTTTTATCAGACAAATACAGAGCAGGCTTTTCATCTTTATTCTGTTGTTCGTAATTTTGCAGAGCTCACAGGAAAAGAACTTGTATATGACCTTTATACGGGGACTGGAACTATTGCAAACTTTGTATCACGATATGCGAAACATGTGGTTGGAATAGAATATGTTCCAGAAGCGATAGAAGACGCAAAAGTAAATTCTAAAATAAATAATATAAGTAATACTACATTTTATGCAGGTGATATGAAAGATATCTTGACGGATGAATTTATCTCCGAGAACGGAAAGCCTGACATAATAATAACAGACCCTCCTAGGGCTGGTATGCATCCTGATGTAATACAGGTGATAATTAATGCTGCTCCAAAACGTATAGTATACGTAAGCTGTAATCCTGCTACACAAGCACGTGATCTTACTTTATTAGACAGCACTTATAAAGTGGTTGCCGTGCAGCCTGTAGATATGTTCCCTCATACACCGCATGTCGAAAATGTAGTCCTTCTTGATAGAAGAAACTGACAATATAATGCTGATGAGTTTTACGGAATCAGAATATAAAGAACTTTGAATAAGAAATTAAAATTATAAGAAATTGAAAAAGTTATTTGTTACGCTGTTAGCTACTTGTGTTTTAACATCAAATGTATATGCACAAAAGAGTAATGAAATATTTAGTAAACCCAAACTGAGCGGATATGTAATAGGGCAATATCAGTATTCTGGAAAAGACAACGCTAAAAGTAACACTTTTAGTTTAAGAATGGTGAGATTGTCTTTGGATGGCCGCCTGTTTAATGATTTTGCATATAAAATACAAGGACAAATTAATGGGAATACTTCTACGTTAAGTGAAAGCCCACGAATTGTAGATGCTTTTGTTGAATGGCAAAAATATAAATTTGTAAGAATAAAAGTAGGTCAGTTCAAACGGCCATTTACATTCGAAAACCCTATGAATCCAATAGATCAGGGCTTTATGGGTTATTCGCAGAATGTTTCGAATTTAGCAGGATTTACAGACAGGGTAGGAGAGCACTCTTCAAATGGGCGTGATATAGGTGTTCAGCTGCAGGGAGATTTACTAAAAACAGCAAACGGTAGAGCATTGTTTCACTATCAGATTGGAGTGTTCAACGGCCAAGGCATTAATACGAAAGACGTAGATAATCAGAAAGATATTATTGGAGGTATCTGGATTATGCCGGTACAAGGTATGCGTATTGGAGCATTTGGATGGACAGGCTCGTATGCAAGAAAAGGTGATACTGGGATAGTAAGTTTGCCAAAAAGGCGTTATGCCATAAGTGGCGAATATGTGATAAACGACTGGACGTTCCGTTCTGAATACATTCATTCTACTGACCTGAGTTTTAAGACAAGCTATAATGAAAAGAGTGATTTGAGTAATACGGAAATAAATTATGCAAAAGGAGATAAGGCAGACGGCTTTTATGCGTTGGCTATAGCCCCGGTTATTAAGAATAAGTTTCATATAAAAGCTAGATATGATATGTATCGTCCTAGTGCAGACTGGAACACCAGTAAAACATATTATGAGGTTGGTGCTGATTATGAGTTCGTCAAGAACTTAAAACTATCCGCAGAATATATTCTAGTAAATGACCGTTCAATTGAAAAACATAATTATAGTATGATTGACACCCAGTTGTCTTTCAAATTTTAAAAACAAATTAATACCATGAATATACCACATGTATTTTGGCTCGTACCATTGGCCTCTTTATGCGCATTAATAATGGCATGGTACTTTTTCAAGTCAATGATGAAAGAAAGTGAAGGCACTGAGCGCATGAAAGAAATCGCCGGATTTGTAAGAGCCGGAGCAATGGCTTATTTGAAACAGCAATATAAAGTTGTTTCAATAATATTTATTATTATATGCATAATATTTGCATTTATGTCTTATGTGCTTAACGTACAAAATCCTTGGGTGCCATTTGCTTTCTTGACAGGTGGTATATTTTCAGGCTTGTGCGGATTCTTTGGAATGAAGACTGCAACATACGCATCGGCTCGTACGGCTAATGCGGTGGGCAAGGGACTTAATCGAGGTCTTAAAATAGCATTCAGAAGTGGAGCTGTAATGGGACTGGTTGTTGTTGGCTTGGGATTACTTGACATCGCTATTTGGTTCGTTATCCTAAGTGCATTTTATGAAGGTGAGGATACTGCACTGGTCACTATAACTACAACAATGCTGACATTTGGAATGGGGGCATCCACACAGGCATTATTTGCGCGTGTCGGTGGAGGTATATATACAAAGGCTGCTGATGTTGGGGCTGACTTGGTTGGTAAGGTAGAAGAGAACATACCAGAAGACGATCCTCGCAACCCTGCAACAATAGCAGATAATGTGGGTGACAATGTAGGAGATGTTGCAGGTATGGGCGCAGACCTTTATGAAAGTTATTGTGGAAGTATACTTAGTGCGGCTGCTCTTGGTGCCATGGCTTTTGGAATTAATTCTGAAATGCAGTTGAAGGCAGTAATTGCACCTATGCTTATTGCTGCCGTTGGAATATTCTTGTCATTAATAGGAATATTTATTGTACGTACAAAAGACAATGCAACAATGAGAGAATTATTACATTCGCTTAATCTTGGAACAAATGTATCTGCTGTTTTGATAGCAATAGCTTCATTTGTAATTTTATATTTACTAAAAATAGATAATTGGATAGGCGTGTCTTTCTCTGTTATAAGTGGTCTTATTGCCGGAGTTGTAATTGGGGCTGCAACAGAATTTTATACGAGCCAAAGCTACGGCCCGACAAAAAGTATAGCGAAATCATCTCAGACAGGTTCTGCAACAGTAATAATAAAAGGAATAAGCACAGGCATGATATCTACTATGGTACCGGTAATCACTATATCAGTAGCAGTAATTGCAAGTTATTTGTGTGCAAACGGCTTTGATATGTCCTTAAATTCTGCAAGTATTTCTAAAGGTTTATACGGAATCGGAATTGCGGCTGTCGGAATGCTTTCTACCTTAGGAATAACTTTGGCGACTGATGCTTACGGACCAATTGCAGATAATGCCGGAGGTAATGCTGAAATGTGTGAATTGGGTGAAGATATAAGAAAAAGGACTGATGCGTTAGATGCATTGGGAAATACGACAGCCGCAACAGGTAAGGGCTTTGCGATAGGAAGTGCTGCGCTTACGGCACTTGCGCTATTGGCTTCATATATTGAAGAAATAAAAATTAATATGATAAGAGCCGTTAATGAAGGTACAGTCTATTTCGATAACATAGGAAATGTGTTTAATCCCAATAATGCAGATTTGTTAGACTTCATAAACTATTTTCAAGTAAACCTGATTAATCCAAAAGTATTGATTGGTATTTTTATCGGTGCAATGTCTGCATTTATTTTCAGCGGTATAACAATGGGGGCTGTAGGGCGTGCGGCAGGAGCTATGGTTGAAGAAGTTAGGAGACAGTTTAAAGAGATTAAGGGAATACTTGAAGGCAAAGCGACGCCTGATTATGAGCGTTGCATTCAAATATCGACAAGGTCTGCTCTTCATGAAATGATACTCCCTTCGTTGCTAGCTATAGCAATTCCTGTAATAGTCGGACTCATTCTTGGAGTTTCAGGCGTTTTAGGACTTCTTATAGGTGGAATGTCTACAGGATTCACATTAGCCATTTTTATGGCTAATGCAGGTGGAGCATGGGATAATGCAAAAAAAATGATAGAAGAAGGACATTACGGTGGAAAAGGGTCTGCATGTCATAAAGCGGCTATTGTCGGTGATACAGTGGGCGACCCATTTAAAGATACATCAGGCCCGTCATTAAATATCCTGATTAAACTAATGTCAATGGTCAGTATTGTTATGGCAGGGCTGACAGTTGCCATGATTTAGTAATTAGACATATCAAAATGGGCATTAACATGTTTTATATAACTATGTTTTGCCAAATTATGTTCATTTTTTTATATTATTTAATAATCGGAAATAACACAATTAAAAAAAAAAATGTAATTTTGCGGTCGAAAAGAAAAGAAATATACAGAGCGCATGTCTTTAGTATTATTCTAGGCGATCTACCAGCGCTTTTAACAAAAATTAGGTATAAATTATTTAAGGAAATTATTTTAACCCTTTAAAATAAAAAAAAGATGATTAAAATTGGTATTAACGGATTTGGCCGTATTGGTCGTTTCGTTTTCCGTTCAACTCTTGAAGAGGCTAACAAGAACGATGTAGTTGTAGTAGGTATCAATGACCTTCTTCCTGTTGATTACATGGCTTATATGCTGAAGTATGATACAATGCACGGTCAGTTTGACGGTACAATTGAAGTTGACAAAGAGAAGAACGAACTGATCGTTAACGGTAACCATATCCGTGTTACAGCTGAGAAAGACGCTGCTGATCTGAAATGGGACGAAATCGGTGCTGAGTATATCGTTGAATCAACTGGTTTCTATCTTACAATGGATCGCGCAGAGAAGCATCTTCAGGCTGGTGCAAAATATGTTGTACTTTCAGCTCCTTCAAAGAAAGGTGAGGACGGACGTCAGGCTGATATGTTCGTTTGCGGTGTAAATACTGATAAATATGCTGGTCAGCAGATCGTTTCAAACGCATCTTGTACAACAAACTGTCTCGCTCCTATCGCTAAAGTTCTGAACGACAAGTTTGGTATTGAGACTGGTCTTATGACAACTGTTCACTCTACAACAGCTACACAGCGTACAGTAGATGGTCCTTCTATGAAGGATTGGCGTGGTGGTCGTGCTGCTTCTGGCAACATCATCCCGTCTTCAACAGGTGCTGCTAAGGCAGTAGGTAAGGTTATTCCTGAACTGAACGGTAAACTGACAGGTATATCAATGCGTGTTCCTACTCTTGATGTTTCTGTTGTTGACTTGACAGTTAACTTGAAGAACCCTGCAACAAAAGAGGATATCTGCAAAGCTATGAAAGAGGCTTCTGAAGGTGAACTGAAAGGTATTCTAGGTTACACAGAAGATAAAGTTGTTTCTTCTGACTTCCTGGGTTGCCCTCTGACATCAATTTTCGATGCAGACGCAGGTGTTTATCTTACAGATAAATTCGTTAAGGTTGTTTCTTGGTATGACAATGAGATTGGTTACTCTCACAAAGTAGTTGATCTGATTAAGATCATGAAGAAACACAATGGTTAATTGATATAACACCATAAAATAATAAAAAAAACCGTTCGATATTGTCGGACGGTTTTTTTTTATTATTTTTGCACTGATATATACAATATCGTAAATTTACCATGCAAAATATGATAACAATTTTAGGTCCTACAGCTTCCGGTAAAACGTCTTTAGCTGCTGCTCTCGCTGCAGATATAGATGCAGAAATTATTAGTGCAGACAGTCGGCAAGTCTATCGTTGCATGGATATTGGTACAGGAAAGGATTTGGAGGATTATAATATTAATAATAAACATATAAATTATCATCTTATAGATATTGTCGAGCCTGGTACCAAGTATAATCTATTTGAGTATCAACAAGATTTTTTTGATGCTTATAATGACGTTGTAAGCAGAAAAAAGATTCCTATATTGTGTGGCGGTTCCGGATTATATATAGAAGCTGTGTTAAATGGATATAATCTTGTGGCTGTACCTGAAAACAGAATTTTACGTGATACACTTGAAAGTAAATCATTGGATGAATTGACGGAAATTCTGCTACAATTAAAAGAGGAAAATGGCTCAAATATGCATAACTCTACGGATGTAGATAATAAAAAAAGAGCAATTAGGGCTATAGAAATAGAAACATACTATAAAATTAACTCTCAAGTCAAAGAATGTCATTATCCAAAAATAAAATCAACAATATTCGGAATAGACATTGGACGTGAGGAACGGAGAAGGCGTATAAGCGAAAGACTCAAGCAGCGATTGAATTCCGGCATGATTGAAGAAGTGAAAATGTTGTTGGAAAAAGGTGTTACTCCGCAAGACTTAATATATTACGGGCTTGAATATAAATTTGTCACTAAATATATTATTGGAGAGATTAGCTATGAGGAAATGTTCCGTTCGCTAGAAATAGCCATTCATCAGTTTGCAAAAAGACAAATGACATGGTTTAGAGGAATGGAAAGACGTGGCTTCATAATAAATTGGATCGACTATTCACTTCCTTTGGAAGAAAAGATAAAATATATCAAAACTGTTTGTAACGGATAGTTTGTGCTTTTAACATATAGAGATATATAATTATGGCAGATACAGATAACAAATGGGGGATTTTATATTGCCCGAAGCATGGTGTAGCCTCATCCAAGAAAAGATGGGCTAAAATTGAGAATTGTCTGAAGGAAAACGATATTGATTATGACTTTGTGCAAAGTGAAAATCAGGACAGTGTCACCAGGCTTATCAATATGTTTATAAACAATGGCTATAAGACTATAGTTATTGTGGGAGGTGATTCTGCCCTCAATGATGCCGTAAATTGTCTTATGTCTGCTGATCCTAAAGTGCGCGAGCTTGTCAGTATCGGTCTGATACCTAATGGTCTAATGAATGATTTTGCACATTATTGGAATTTAAAAGAAAATGACATTAGCCAAACCATTAAATGGCTAAAGCAACATCGTGTAAGAAAGATTGATTTAGGATGTATACATTATTTAAATGCAAAAGGAGAGGCTTGTCACAGATATTTTCTTAATTGTGTAAATATTGGCTTGATTTCAGCCATAATGAATCTCAGACAGCAGACACATAGATTGTTCGGCTCAAGGTCATTGTCGTTTTTGTTTTCACTTATTCTGATGATTTTCCAAAGACTTGATTACAAAATGTCTTTAAAAATCAATTCAGATATTATAAAAAGGAAAATAATGACAGTATGTATAGGTAATGCTTCCGGCTATGGGCAAACCCCAAATGCTGTGCCGTATAATGGACTTTTGGATGTTTCTGTGGTATATCATCCTGAAATGACACAGTTATTTGAGGGGTTCTATTTATTGTTTACAGGCAAGTTTCTTAATCATCACAGCGTACATCCGTATAGAACGAAGGAAGTTGTTGTTAACGAGGCTGTAAAAGCCATGGTAAGTATAGACGGAAGATTGATGAAAACTCCGGTTGGTTCTTATAGCATAACTGTTGAACAAGAAGTTATAAATTTCTTGATACCAGCATAATAAGTTTTCAACTATATTTGGTATAAATAGGTTTTATATAAATATTGCTTGTAGAAGAGGAATTACTCGCTTAATTTCATTATATAACTCAGTGGGTTTTGTTATAAAACTAACTGAGTTTTAAACAATAAAACACTGCTTTATTCTAGAAGCAATAAGGGGTCGTTAATAGGATTTAATTTTACAACTTTTCAAAACTGAATCTTAATATAAAAAATAAAGCCAAAGCAGATTTATAAATTTTCTACTTTGGCTTTATTAAATTAATAGGTGAAATATTTTGTATGATTAGCCTAAATACTTAATCAATATTTTTGCATTACCGCTTTCACGTAATTTTGCAATACTTTTTTCGCGAATTTGGCGTACACGTTCACGTGTCAAGCCAAGTTGATCACCTATTTCTTCGAGTCCTTTTTCGTGACATCCAATACCGAAACATTCACGTATAATTGTTATTTCGCGTTCTTTAAGAACTTTGCTCAATACAGAATTTAATTCCTGGGCCATTGACTCGTGGTCTACTTGTCTGTCTGTACGGCTGTCATCGCCACTAGGCATTACGTCTAACATGCAATTGTCTTCACCGTCTTGAAAAGGAGCGTCAATACTTACGTGATGACCGTCTGCAGCTAATGATTGACCTATTTTCTCTTCATCAAGTTTTGTTACTTCTGACAATTCTGATACAGATGGGTGACGTTGGTTTTCCTGCTCAAATTTATTTATTTCGTGATTGATTTTGTTCAGAGAACCAACCTGATTCAACGGGAGACGAACTATACGGCTTTGTTCCGCAATAGCTTGTAGAATGCTCTGACGAATCCACCATACAGCATATGATATAAATTTGAATCCCCTGGTTTCATCAAATTTTTGAGCAGCTTTAATCAGACCAATATTACCTTCATCTATAAGGTCAGTCAATGTGAGTCCCTGATGTTGATATTGTTTTGCTACAGATACAACAAATCGGAGATTGGCTGTTACTAGTTTATTCTTTGCGCGTTCACCTTCAGGTCCGCCTTTTTTTATCTTCTGAGCTAACTCAATTTCTTCATCAATTGAAATTAATGGAGCACGACCTATCTCTACAAGATATTTGTCCAAGGCTTCACTTGAACGGTTGGTAATACTTTTCTGAATTTTTAATTGTCTCATCTATTTGCCTTATATTTTGTAAGTACCTGATTTTCAAGCTAATAGCTTGATTTCTTTCTGAAAACGCTGCAAAATTACAAAAAATATCAATATGTTGTACCTATAAAATGGTAAAAATGTGATATTTTAACGTTTATTAAGCGCAAAAATCCACTTATTACAAAACGATAATTGTAATATTTTTTTATTTATTGAAATTTATGTAGGAGTATGTATATCATATTTTATGCTAAAATTACCGATAAAAGTTGCTAAAATAAAGCTATATATCATTCTTTTTCTTATATTTGCTGTTGAATTATTTATTTAACTTTAAAACCTAATTAATTATGAAAGTTGGTATTCCAAAAGAAATTAAAAACAACGAGAACAGAGTAGGAATGACACCTGCCGGTGTGTCAGAGTTGATAAAGCATGGTCATGAGGTATATGTGCAACATACAGCTGGTGAAAATAGTGGTTTTACAGATAAGATGTATGAAGAGGTTGGAGCCAAAATTTTACCGACAATTGAAGATGTATACAAAACATCTGATATGATAGTAAAGGTAAAGGAACCGATTGCACCTGAATATAACCTTATAAGAAAAGGGCAACTTGTTTTCACTTATTTCCATTTTGCTTGTGATAAAGAATTAACAGATGCAATGATAAAGAGCGGCAGTATTTGTCTTGCATATGAAACAGTGCAGCTTGAGGACAAATCTTTGCCGTTACTGACTCCTATGAGTGAAGTCGCCGGTCGCATGGCAACAATAAATGGTGCTTATTATCTTCAAAAGACAAAAGGCGGTAAAGGCAAACTTATTTGTGGCGTACCTGGAGTACATCCTGCAAAGGTTGTTGTTCTTGGAGGCGGTATAGTTGGACAGGCTGCTGCACGAGTAGCAGCAGGCATGGGCGCAAATGTTGTTATCACGGACATATCACTCAGCGTACTCAGAGAACTTTCAATAACAATGCCAGCTAACGTAAATGCTATATATTCATCTCATCACAATGTGGTAAATGAAATCAAAGATGCAGACATTGTTATAGGTGCAGTTCTTATTCCGGGAGACAAAGCTCCTCACTTGATAACACGCGATATGTTGAAGCTTATGGAGCCAGGGACTGTTCTGGTTGATGTCGCTATAGACCAAGGTGGATGCTTTGAAACTTCACATCCTACGACTCACAGTGATCCTGTATACGTTGTTGACGGTATTGTCCATTATGCTGTTGCCAACATACCGGGTGCTGTACCTAACACATCAACGTATGCATTGACTAATGCTACATTAAAATATGCTGTTGCTTTAGCTGATAAGGGTTGGCAGAAGGCTTGTAAGGATGATCTGGCATTACGTAAAGGACTAAATGTTGTTGAAGGTAAAGTGACGAATAAGGCTGTTGCTGATGTCTTCAATTTGGAATATACACCAATTGAACTTTAATGAAATCATATAACGGCCATATAAGTGTATTCTTTATATGGCCGTTAAAGTTATAATTTAATTTTCTTTATTAACAAGGCTAATATTAATGCTTTAACATATTAGTCTTATTTTTTTCTTTTAAATGAATGTCCGCATGTTCCCAAATTAGC
>HF992661.1:0-6353 GCA_000436695.1 Prevotella sp. CAG:1185
ACAGTAGATAATAATCTTTTTAAGGGGCGACTATATAAACGTAATGACAATTCAGCTTGCGGCTGTACCTGACATACTTTTTCTTTTTCAATCTGTCGATGATGGCGGATGCGTTCAAGTTGCCAAACCTGGTCTTGCCTCTTCACGGATTCTTGCGTATCAGCGTCAGTCCGTCGCGCAACGGCAAGAGGACCTTTTCTACGCGGGTGTCGTTCATCACGTAGTCGTTGAAGTGTTCAATGCCGGCAGTCTGGCGGTCGCTGCTCTTGGGCACTTCGAGCACATGGCCGTCCCACAGCGTGTTGTCGGCAAGGATGAAGCCGCCGGGACGGAGCACTGACAGCGCCATTTCGTAAGACTCGATATATGTGCGCTTGTCGCCGTCGATGAAAGCCATGTCGAACTCAATGCCCAGCTTGGGCGCCTCCTTTATGGCATCACCAATGATAAAGCGTATCTTGTCGGCCACGGGCGAGTTTTCAATCCACGGACGTGTGAAGTCTTCCTGCTCGTCGTTAATCTCGTATGTGTACACCATTCCGCCTTCTTCCAGTCCTTGCGCCATGCATATAGCACTGTATCCGCTGAACGTTCCCACTTCAAGAATGTTCTTCGGCCGTATCATCCTCACCAGCATCTTCAGCAGTCTGCCCTGCAGGTGTCCGCTCGCCATGCGTCCGCGCAACAAGTGAACGTTAGTGGCACGCCACAGTCTGTAAAGATAGTCGCCCTCAGGGTCGATGTGGGACAAAACGTAATTTTCTAATTCATAATTCACGTTTTCTAATTCATAATTCATAATTCACAATTCATAATTGGGATGCTTGCTTAATTCACTTTTATAATTCACAATTCATAATTCATAATTGGGATGCTTTCTTAATTTTTAATTCTTAATTTTTTAATTTCTTCTCCTTTCCTCCCAATTATGAATTATGAATTGTGAATTATGAATTAAATATTATTCCTTCTATTGCAAGTCTGTAGGAGTCGAGACCGAAGCCGCAGATTACGCCAAGGCAGGCGCACGAAATCATTGACTTGTGGCGAAACTCCTCGCGCTTGTGTACATTAGAGATGTGAACCTCAACAACGGGAGCCTTCAGCGAACGTATGCAGTCCTGCAGAGCTATGCTCGTGTGGGTGTAGGCTCCAGCGTTGAGCACAATGCCGTCGTAAGTGAAGCCCACTTCCTGCATCTTGTTGAGAAGTTCGCCCTCTATGTTGCTCTGATAATAGTCTATTTCTACATTATCCATCTTTTTTCTCAGTTCGTCAAGATAAGCCTCAAAAGAGTTACTACCGTAAATCTCAGGCTCTCTGCGTCCCAACAGGTTCAGGTTAGGACCGTTAATAATCATTATCTTCATAATATCGCGGATTTATATGTCAAGCGGCAGCATACGTGCCGCCATAAACAACATCATTTATATTATGATGCAAAATTAATAAAAATCATATAAACGCACGAATCATAAAAAAAAAACGGCGCTACAGGCATATCGCAAAATGCCTGTAGCGCCTTTCTATAATAATATATGTCTTCCTAAGAAAATTTACTTGCCGAAACGCTTTCTGAGCTTCTCGATCATGTCGCGTGTCATGGCGTCGAGGTCATACTCGGGTTTCCATCCCCACTCCTCACGCGCACATGTGTCGTCAAGAGAATTAGGCCAAGACTCGGCTATAGCCTGGCGCAGCGGGTCGACCTTATACTCCATCTTGAAGTCGGGTATATATTCTTTTATCTTGTTGTAGATAATCTCCGGCTCAAAACTCATAGATGCAATGTTGAACGAATTGCGGTGTTTCAGTTTCGACGGGTCGGCCTCCATTATCTCTATTGCCGCACGCAGTCCGTCGGGCATATACATCATATCCATATATGTGCCGGCAGCTATAGGGCACTCAAACTTCTCGCCCTTCACGGCCGAATAATAGATGTCAACTGCATAGTCGGTTGTGCCGCCTCCGGGAGGAGTAACATAAGATATAAGTCCCGGGAAGCGCACGGAGCGTGTGTCGACGCCGAAGCGCACGTAATAATAATTGCTGAGCAGCTCGCCCGAAACCTTTGTAACGCCATACATGGTCTTAGGGTCGCGCACGGTGTCCTGCGGAGTCTTGTCCTTTGGTGTGTTGTCGCCAAACGAGCCAATCGAACTGGGAGTGAACACGGCGCAATGTTTCTCGCGCGCCACCTCGAGCACGTTGAAAAGTCCGCCCATGCCTATCTTCCAGGCAAGCTGCGGCTTAGCCTCGGCAACGGCAGAAAGGATTGCAGCAAGATTGTATATTGTATCAATCTTGTATTCAGACACCACCTCGCCTATCTGTTCAGGCTTGGTAACATCAACAACCGCCGACGGGCCCGACTCCAGAAGTTCGCCCTTAGGCTCAGCTCCGGGAATATAACCTGCTACGATATTACCATTGTAAAGTCCACGTAACTTCATTGTCAACTCCGATCCAATCTGACCGGTAGAGCCAATAACTAAAACATTTTTCATACTATAAATATTAGATTCACAATTAATCTTGATACATGCACATTTTTTTGAAGGACATGTCAAAACACCGGCAACACACACCGACAACGCAGGCCTGAAGGCAATGCCACACCGGATATGTCCATACGCAACATCAGTTAAGGTTAACACGCCGAGCCGCCATTACCATGGCACATATATAATATGTGAAGTAACGCCGCATCGGCAATAATAATACGCCGCAACTCAATACGGCGCACGCATATAATGCAAAGATATGAAGAAAAGATTATATTATAACAAAATTTATCGGATAATTTACTCTAATTTCAAAAAAAAACAAGAACTTTGTAAAACGAAAACATTGATGTTAAACTTAATCTAAGAATTATGTACGGAAAAATGAAAGAGTTCCTCACGAAGGAACTGGACGGCATCAAGGCCGCCGGCTTGTACAAGAACGAGCGTATAATAACCACTCCGCAGAGAGCAGGAATAAAAGTTGGCGAAGGACAGGAAGTGCTCAACTTCTGCGCAAACAACTATCTCGGACTTTCTGACAACACACGCCTCGTGAAGGCTGCTGAGAAAGCAATGGAGGCAAGAGGCTTCGGAATGTCGTCTGTGAGATTCATCTGCGGAACGCAAGACATACACAAACAGCTTGAAGCCGCAATTTCCGATTATTTCAAAACTGAAGACACTATTCTTTACGCTGCATGTTTCGATGCCAACGGAGGTCTGTTCGAGCCGTTGTTCACCGAAGAGGACGCCATCATATCTGACGCTCTCAACCATGCATCCATAATCGACGGCGTGCGCCTCTGCAAGGCTAAGAGATACCGCTATGCCAACGCCGACATGGCCGACCTTGAAAGATGCCTGCAGGAAGCACAGGCACAGCGCCACCGCATAATAGCAACCGACGGCGTGTTCTCGATGGACGGAAACGTAGCCCCGATGGACAAGATATGTGAGCTTGCCGAGAAATACGACGCACTGGTAATGGTAGACGAGTCGCACTCAGCAGGAGTGGTTGGCCCGACAGGTCATGGCGTGGCTGAAAAATTCAACGCTTACGGACGCATCGACATCTTCACCGGAACATTAGGCAAATCGTTCGGAGGAGCAATGGGAGGATTCACCACCGGCCGAAAGGAAATTATCGACATGCTGCGCCAGCGCTCAAGACCATATTTGTTCTCTAACTCAGTTGCACCGGCTATCATCGGAGCAAGCATCGAAATGTTCAAGATGCTTAAAGAGAGCGACGAACTGCACACCAAACTCATGAAGAACGTTGAATACTTCCGCGACAAGATGATTGCTGCCGGATTCGACATCAAGCCTACTCAGAGCGCAATATGCGCAGTTATGCTGTATGACGCAAAACTGTCGCAGGACTTTGCAGCCCGCATGCAGGACGAAGGCATATATGTAACCGGATTCTACTATCCCGTTGTACCTAAAGGCCAGGCACGCATACGCGTACAGCTGTCTGCCGGACATGAGAAAGAGCATCTCGACAAGGCTGTCAACGCCTTCATAAAGGTGGGCAAGGAACTCGGAGTGATTAAATAAATACTCAAGAATATTCTGCCGAGACTACAACGCAGACTCGGCATATACATAAAGAAATCCGGGGCATGTAACAATCCCCGGATTTTTTAAGGCCCAATCGGGTATTATAATTCGGTCGGAATTTTTGCTTTATATTGAGCCGATTTTCGTTATGCTATTTCGCAGGCATAGCTGGCTATTCAGAAAAAAGCAAACTATAAGACGCCAATAGAAAAAAAATGGGATGAAAGAACGAACGCATAAAACAGATAAAGCTATGTGCGGTTTAACGACCGACTGGGGTTAAAGCCGGCAATGACATCAAAGCAATGACTACAAAGCCGGAGAAATATAAACAATAACGACAATGATTAAGAACGAGCAAAACAACATCATACGCAAATATGTCCGTTACATGAAACTTCAGCGTAACTTCTCGGGAAACACGCTTGAAGCATATATTCTTGACATCAACAAACTATTAAAGTTTCTGAAGGACAACAATATCAGGCCTGAAGAAGCTAAATTAAACGACATACAATGTTTTGCAGCCTCACTACACGACATAGGAATATCGCCACGCTCACAGTGCAGAATTTTAAGCGGAGTGAGATCATTCTATAAATATCTGCAACTCGACGGATATATAAAGGACGACCCCACGGAACTGCTCGAGTCGCCACGCCTTGGCGACCATCTTCCCGAAGTGCTGACAACAGAAGAAATAGACCGCCTTGAACAGGCTATCGACCTTACGAAATGGGAAGGACAGCGCAATCTGGCAATCATAGAAGTGCTGTTCAGCTGCGGACTGCGTGTAAGCGAACTCGTCAATCTGAAGATGTCGGCTCTATATCTTGACGAGCAGTTTCTGCGAATATCCGGCAAGGGCAAAAAGGAGCGCCTTGTGCCTATATCCGAAAACACCATAAAGCAACTGAAATTCTGGTTCATAGACCGCAACCACATGAAAATAAAGCCGGGCGAAGAAGACTACGTTTTTCTGAACCGCCGAGGCGCACACCTCACCCGCACCATGATTCTGATAATGATAAAGCGGCTGGGTGCCGAGGCAGGCATACAGAAGACGATAAGTCCGCACACACTGCGCCACAGCTTTGCCACCGCCCTGCTTGAAGGCGGAGCCGACCTGCGCGCCATACAGAGCATGCTCGGACACGAGAGCATAGGCACAACCGAGATTTATACACACATAGACACGCACACTCTGCGCGAGGAAATTCTGAACCATCACCCAAGAAACATTGCCGCAAAAGAGAATGAACAGAATAAGGCGGAAGAATGAGCCGTCAAAGATATGCCGCAGACATAACGTAACACGCCAACAATGACAACAAACATAGACGGAAAGGCCATAGGCAGCAAAGACTATAAACGATACAACCATAAAATAAAACACGTGTCTGCGTAAAGTCACTACACTCGACTGAATTTGTAAAGGTTTTGTGCAGACGCGCTTTATACATATTATAACGTGAGTTCGACGAATTTAGAATAATGCAAGCTGTGTGTCAATAGTTCTCGTAACATTGATACATGGCTTCTTAGGAAAACAGCAATATGCCGCAATTGCACTCAAGAGATTAACGATAAAATTATCAAAGGCCTTATGCCTTGAATGTTCCACTTGTGCTATATTTTTGAGTTCGTCATTGACAGTTTCAATAATGGCTCGTATCATGATAAGCATGATTTCCGCCTTGGACATGGTAGTATCACGGTGATATTTGCGCTTTACGGTTGGTTAAGCGTATATTTTGCCATCATAGTATCAAAAAATTTGCAGAATTGAAAATCAGCGAAGCTAAATCGTCTGCCATACAAAATAATTCTATAACTTTGCACTCGATGATCATAGCGATTATTGTTTGTAATACTTTGTTCTTCAGCACTATAAAGTTACAACAATTTTCGATAATCACCAAATTTACACGCATTTACAATTCGTCGAACTCACATTATAATAATAAACGCAATGAAATTATTAAGTATTTTACTTCTGCTTTTTTGTTTAAATTCAACAATTAGTGCACAAAAGCAAAAAGACCTGGTAACAATAACAGGAAAAGTTTCTGACTATAACGGCAATCCTATTGATAATTGTTCTGTTATGTTCCAAAATTCAAATTTTGATGTTCTCTTTGAGACTAAAACTGACGAAAAAGGGAAATATCAAATAAATATACCAAAAGGCAAATACAGCAACATAGGTGCTATAAATATGGATACTTATCCTCATACAATGAAAGTGGGAACAAATAATGAGAATCTGAGACTGGAGTT
>HF992661.1:6384-38741 GCA_000436695.1 Prevotella sp. CAG:1185
GACTGGAGTTTTGGGGTTGGAATTTTATTGCAGACAGAGATACAACTTTAAATATACAATATAACCGAATGGAAGCATACGGAATGCACGTTTTTCAAATCCCCGGAGCTGTACCAGCCTATCAGATCTATGTCCGTCCTATGAGCTTAACAAGATTTCTTACAAATAAAGGCATACAAAACGCTCAACATAAAGAGGATTTGTCAAATATTACTCAAAAGTCATCTGCTGATACGGCCAAATGTGATAACATAGCTCCGACAATTGATAAGGTAGGCATAAAAGTATGGATTGATGGAGAAAGCGTGGATGTTTTGATGAAACAGCAAATAAAAGAATATTATAAAGAAACTGAATACGGAATAGCTTACTATATAACAGTAAGTGAACCTAAAAAAACGACAACACTGCCCTATAAAATATTTAAGATCGAATTAACTGATTTGGAAAATGGAGATAGAGGGGAGGCAATATATTATCTTGAGAATACAAATTATATAGAACATAAATGACAAAATTAAACATATTATAATCCTATTGATCTTTTTTGCAAGTTTAATGTCATTATAAAAGAGATAGCGGCTTATTGGAAAATATAAAGTCACTTGACATACTTTTTATACTCAAACTTTATATTATTGGGTGGGAAAAAGGGTGTAAATCTTTCAAATGCTTGATTTACATCCTTTTTTGCTTTATTGCGGAGAGAGAAAAAAGGAGGATAAAAAAGGCAGATGCCGGGCTATGAAAGCCAGCCGGACCCCGGCAGGTCGGAACACAGGAAAATCTACCAGATGGCACTATAAAATATTCTGATATGCCGACAGCAAAAAAATCAAGCTGTCAGCCACATAAAAACTAACCTTCATATACATCTGAAAACAATAAAACAAGGCTCCGTATCGGTTAAAAGACCGTTAAAATCCGAAGATTTATTGTTTTAATGTGTTAAATTATTGTTTTTCGATAAATTTTTATTGAAAATATTTGGAACATTCAAATATAGTTTCTACATTTGCATATCGAAAAACGATAAATGATTATTGATTTTAGATAACGCCACAACAAGACGGATACTAAAAATACAACATCATTAAGTAGTTTTTCAGAACAAAGGACGTCTAACATACAGACGGACTAAAAACAAAAGAAAGACAAAACATAAAATAACAAAAGATAATAACATAACAATTAAAAAATTTATAGCCTTATGGAACTGATTACAATTACTGCCGCAACAATTATGAGTTTGTTCATGAATATCTCAGGAACAGCCAACTCAAACAGCCATTTTTCATACAACGCCGAGATGCAGGACGGTAAAGTAAGCGCTATTGTAACTTACGACAACAACGGCAAATATCTTACAGCCAAGACACGCAAACAATATACCTACGACAACCTCGACCGCGTTGTAAAGAAAGAGGTTATGAGATGGAACAGCGAAAAGCATGAATGGGAAAACTACCAATGCATGTGCTACACCTACAATGCCGACAACACCGTGCTCGACATGATGACATGGAACAGCAGCAAGAAGGCTTACGAACAGAGCCAGCGCATGACATACAGCAACATCGGCGGAAATGCCACGGGAGTCGACTGCTACACATGGGACCAGAAGAACAACACGTATGAACTTAACGACAACTACGTGATAATGGGCAGCCACAACGACCACCTGATAGCCTTGGCCGACTGACATTGACATGAACTCTCTCTAATTAAATTAAACATAACACAAAGCGCCCGCCGCTTCACATAAAGAAAGCGGCGGGCTTATTTAAGAACAGAAAGAAAAGAAAAAGACGCAACAAGATGAAAACAAAGCTCAACATATTCTGCCTGCTTATCTTCGCCGTTATCATCGTAGACATAATAATGGCAACAGACGTGATGTTCAGCGGAATCATAAGCGGATACAACAGTGCGCAACACTCTAAAGAGGCCAATGTTGAAAGCGTCGATGCCTATCGCGTGGTGTCGCTTGTGCCGAACGAAATAACATGGCGCAACGCAATAACCATAACCGACAGCGCCACTCATAAGTCGTATAAGGCATGGCCCACACAGATCAACCTGCCGGCAGAACCGTCGTCGGGCATTTCCGGACGCATCGCATCGGTGATAATAGGCATAGCCCTCCTCGTGCTGGGCATAATAACGCTTGTATCGTTCATACGCTTCGTGCTGAACATCAACCGCAACAATATCTTCACGCGCAAGAACACCAAATATCTTAAGCGCATAGGCTGGTGCATGATAATAATAGGTCTGCTGTCAACGATTAAATATTGCAACGACTTATATGCTGCCACACAGACATTCAGCCTTACGGGCTACACCATAGGATATTCAGACGCAATATACACGGGCACAATACTCTTCGGACTCTTCTCGCTCGTGATAGCCGAATCGTTCTCAATCGGTCTGAAAATGAAAGAGGAACAAGAATTAACAATATAATAACCTACGTAAAAAAGACTCTAAAGCAAAAGGTATGGGGAAGATAATAGTCAACCTCGACGTGGAAATGGCAAAGCGCAAGATTTCGCTCGGCGAACTGGCTGAAAGAGTGGGACTTACGCAGGCTAACCTGTCAATACTGAAGACCGGCAAGGCTAAGGCCATACGCTTCAGCACGCTCGAGACTATATGCCGCGAACTGGGCTGTCAGCCCGGCGACATACTTGAATACAGGGATGAAACATAAACAGGCATATTATGCCGGTTTACACGGAAAAAATAGTTTTGTATATAAAACGTATAAAATTTATTAAATATAACAACCAGTAACATCATTAAAGAGATAAAAAAACTATCTTTGTTGAACTATTTTAAACTCTTTTTTATGAAAATAAAACATCTAATCATCACGGCCGCACTGTTCTTGGCAAGCACAGTGGGCATCATGGCTCAGGGCATGCAGATGCCTCCAATCCCGGTAGACCCGGCAGTGAGGACAGGCAAACTGGCCAACGGACTGACCTATTACATCCGTAACAACGGTTATCCCGAACACCGTGTTAACTTCTACATCGCACAGCGTGTAGGTTCTATTCAGGAGAACGAAGACCAGCGCGGTCTGGCTCACTTCCTCGAACACATGGCCTTCAACGGCTCAGACCACTTTAAGGGCAACAACCTGATTGAATATTTGCGCTCTATCGGCGTAGAGTTCGGTTCTGACCTCAACGCATACACAGGCGTAGACCAGACCGTATACAGAATATGCAACGTTCCTTCTACACGTGTAGAGGCTCTCGACTCTTGTCTGCTCATCCTGAAAGACTGGTCTAACGGTCTTACTCTCGATGCCGGTGAGATTGACAAGGAGCGTGGCGTTATCAACGAGGAGTGGCGTTTGCGCACCGACGCACAGACACGAATGTTTGAGCGCAACCTCGAGAAGATTTACCCGGGCAGCAAATACGGCAAGCGCATGCCCATCGGTAAGATGGAGATTATCAACAACTTCAAGCCCGAAGTGCTCCGTCAGTATTACCACAAATGGTATCGCCCCGACAACCAGGCAATCATCGTAGTAGGTGACGTTGACGTTGACCGCACCGAGGCTAAGATCAAGGAGCTGTTCAACGGCATCAAGCTTGATCCTAACGCACCGAAAGTTGTCAACGAGACTGTGCCCGACAACAACGAGGCTATTATCATCGTAGACAAGGACAAAGAGCAGCAGACTGACATCATACAGCTGATGTACAAGCACCCCGAAGTGCCAGACAGCCTGAAAGGTAGCCTTGCATATCTCGTTCAGAACTATGCAGTAAGCCTCTCAACACAGATGCTCAACGCACGTCTGCAGGAAATAAAGCAGAATCCTGACTGTCCGTTCGTTCAGGCTTACGCTTACGACGACGACTTCATCCTGGCTTCTACAACCAAGGCATTCACCCTTGTCATCGTGCCTAAACCGGGCATGAGCGAGAAGGCTCTCAGCACAGCCACACGCGAGGTTATGCGTGCCGTTAAGTTCGGCTTCACAGCAACTGAGTTTGAGCGCGCCAAGGCCGACTATATGAGCTCACTCGAGAAGGTTTACACCAACCGCAACAAGCGCGACAACGCTGTCTACGGTGACATATACCGTGACAACTATCTCGGCAACGAGCCCATGCCTTCAATAGAAGACGAATATCAGATTATGCAGCAGGTTTCGCCGGTTATCCCTGTTGACGCTGTCAACGAGATTACCAAGGAACTGATAAGCCAGACTGACACTAACACCATCGTATTGGCATTCTACACAGAGAAAGAAGGAGCTAAATATCCTACAGCAGAATCACTCAAGAAAGCCATCGACGACGTTCACTCTGAACAGCTCACAGCATGGGTTGACAACGTTAAGAACGAGCCGCTGATAAGCGTTCTGCCCAAGAAAGGCAGCATCAAGAGCGAGAAAGAGAACGCTAAGTTCGGCTACAAAGAGCTCACTCTGTCTAACGGTGCAAGAGTATTGCTGAAGAAGACTGACTATAAGGACGACGAGGTTATCCTCAGCGCTACATCTAAGGGTGGTGCTTCTCTGCTCGGCAAGGAAGACTATGCTAACATCAAGATGTTCGACATGGCCATCGGCTACAGCGGACTGGGCAACTTCAGCAGCACAGAACTTCAGAAGGTTCTTGCCGGCAAACAAGTAAACGTTGACCTCACAATGCAGAACCTGCACGAGACTGTAAGCGGCAAGTCTACTCCTAAAGACCTGGAGACTCTGTTCCAGATGACTTATCTCTACTTCACAAACATCAGCAAGGACGAGAAGAGCTACAACTCTATGGTTGCAATGCTTAAGAACTCGCTGAAGAACAAGGAGCTTTCACCTGAGATGGCACTGTCTGACTCAGTTAAGAACACTCTCTACATGCACAATCCTCGCTTCGCTTCTATCGAAATGAAGGATGTTGAGAACGCTAACTACGACCGCATACTGCAGATTGCAAAAGAGCGCACAGCCAACGCTGCCGACTTTACATTCACTATCATCGGTAACTTTGACGAGGCAACTATCCGTCCGCTCATCGAGCAGTATATAGCTTCGCTGCCTGCTAAAGGCGCTAAGGAGAACTGGAAGCCTGTTACAACATACAACAAGGGCAACACCGTAAACCAGTTCTACCGCAAGATGGAGACTCCGAAGGCTAACGCTTACATGTACTGGTATAACAACAAGACTCCTTACACTCTCGAGAACAGCATCTATGCTGACGCAGCAGGACAGATTCTGAGCATGATTTATCTGCAGAAGATACGTGAGGAGGCCAGCGCTGCCTACTCAGCAGGAGCTGCCGGATATGCAGCACTTGGAGGCGACGTTCCGTTCACATGCGTAATCGGCGTTTGCCCGATGAAGCCTGAGAAGAGCGAAATGGCTATCGGCATCATGAACGACGAGGTTACAAAGATGGCAAAGACTGTTGATCCTGAAATGCTCGACAAGGTTAAGGAACTTATGCTGAAGCGTGCCGACGAGAATGCCAAGAAGAACGGCTACTGGCTCGGCGTTATCCAAAGCTATGACGAGTATGGTGTAGATACAGACACTGACTACAAGAAGATTGTAAACGCCATGACTCCTGAGAAACTGGCTAAGTTTATGAAAGATGTCATCATCGGCGGCGGCAACAGCGTCAAGGTTATCATGCTGCCTGACACAATGAAGAAATAACAAATACTGTTATCAATAATATAAAAGGCTCCCTCACACTGCCGCACAAGGCAAATGTGAGGGAGCCTTTCTTTTTGCTGTTTCATCAGGATAAGACACGGCTAACTGCATTGTAAAAGGTATGCTTTTACACGCTGAAAGGCGGCATTTCGCAATGCAAAAGCATACCTTTTAGAGAAGCACAGATAATATCCTGCAATAACAGAGCAAAGCACAATGGAGTCAACTCTTTCAGTAATACTTCATCAACTGTAGAATAATATCATGAAAATAAAAGCAAAAAAAGTTTTTCGATAAACTCATCACTCATCACATTGCGGTTTAATCGGTTGAACATCAGTATATTAGAGTGTGACGAGTTAAAAGGACAAACTCATCACGCAAAAGGCCAGATAAATCATGTGTGATGAGTATGAAAACAAACTCGTCACATCATAATGCATTGTATTTCAACATTTTGCATAGGGATGTGACGAGTGATGAGTTTATAAAAAACTTTTTTCAGTGTAAAACAATAGGATACTATAATTAACTATAATATCCTATTCCATTCAATTCTATTGTTGCTTTAATCAAAGTACTATTATTCTCCACGAATAAACATATTCTGATAGTTGATTGCAAGCCGTTTGAATGACGACACAAAATCAGCTCCTAACGAACCTGCAAACAACTGGCTGCCGCTTTCTGTCTTCGTAATCACTTCTGTATTATGCAATGTCACCTTAGTACCTGCCGCCTCGAAACAGAAATTTGGCAATGTTACTGCTTTTATCTGCGATATTCCGCCAAAGCCCCCACGGGAAGTAACCTGTTCTGCCAATCCGGCAATGGCATCTGGAAATGTTTTTGCAAATTTATTTCCCAAATCAGACTTTACATTTCCTGTATCAAAAATCAGGTCAAAAGGCTGTCCGTTATAGCTGATTCTTACTTGAGGCGTATTTGATGCCAGATACATATTTGGCTCCCCCTCAGACACTTTTTGCGGAAAGACAAACTTTCCGGCCTCATTGTCTATGATTATTTCCTTGGCGTCCTTGATAAAGTGGTAACCTATAACTCCATCAAAAGCAAATACCGAATCGACCTCATGATCGGGAGGTGCAACCATAAAAACAGGATTATGATATACCATTTCTCCTATTTTCATTGAATCTGCCACAGCAAGTTTTACAAGACCAATCTCCATACCTGATACCGGAATAGAATCAGCTACAATTTTCAGTCCTACTTCTTCGGCGTACTTTTCTGAAACGAAATTGCCAAAAGAGCAACCTGTATCGAAAATATAGTTTTTCGTTATGCCGTTTACCTCTACAGGTATATAGATATGTTTGCCTCTTCCCACAGTTTCAACACTTAGCGGGACTGTAACATCTCTATCAGGACGTTCAAGATAAGGTTTTGGAACATTGGCAAGTGCTTTGCCTACTTTTTCAATAAATACAAAACTGTAAAGAGATTCAAACGGAACTGATTCCTTTAATGCATTCACCAGACTTTCTCCAACTTTCCCGGCCGGCTCATACATGCCCAAATTCAAGAGGTTCATGCCTTGCAAAGCAGCCATACCTATTGATGTTTGCGCCCCAAGCTCGTTTTGGTGATGCGCCAACAAACTATCAAGGGCAACGGCAGCATTTTCTAATTTATTAAATCCGATGCCTAACTGAGCGTCTGCCACCAGATTAAGCATCTTCACACTCACGGAGCCTTTTAGATTCGGATATTCTTTTCTCAATTGGAACAGATCACCGCCATTCAGGATTTCACCCATTTTCACATCAGCCTGTGTCTGTGAATAAACTGAGCTATACCCCAACAAAAAGGCAACAAGAAAAAATGAAAGTCTATTTATAATTTGCATACTGCTTGTAGATTTTGTATTAAACATGAAACAAATATACAAAATCCCATGAATTTTCCAGCAGTATTTATGATTTATTATTTATTTGTCTTGCCGTCGGCCTTTCCATGGCATAGCCCTCTATAACAACACAAAGACAGACGGCAAGACGCTATATAATAATAGAATGACAATCCAAACAGATTATGATTGTGATATAATAACAGCAGAAATGCCATAAATATTCACCTTTATTGGCATACATTAAATTTGGCTTTTTTCCCATTAACCCGAAGCGTTACTTTTGGATTTGAAAATTTGGTAATATGAGGAAATACAAGTGTTACAGTAACTATGCCATTCTTTTCTGCTATTTTTACAGAAGTAGCAGAATATTCTTCTCCATTCCATGATGACGACCTGAGTTTTACATCTGAGACCAAATATCGCTCTCCTACTTGATTGTCCGTAAAAACGATTGTCACCTTATCATCGTAGTTGTTGAATCCTTGACAATGAGGCTTTGCTTTGGCAGCCAAAGCTATGACAACCCACAAAAATATAATTATAAATGTTTTCATATAAATATAATTTAAAAACGGTTCATTTCATTTACTCCTGCTCCTTGTCCACGGTACCTGTCTCGTGTCGAGTTAAAGGTGTATTGCAGAGTAAGCATAAAAGTACGGTTATTGGTTGTATTGAGCTTATAAATGGAAACATCTTTGCTCATGAGTGTTACATCACGATTGCTTTTGTTGAATATATCATTGGCCTCAATTGTTATGCTGAAACGATTATTGAAAAAAGCTTTATACAGTTTTGCATTGAGATAAGATGATGATTTCTGATACGTATTGTCGCTGTTTCCTGCACTCATCCATTGCATATCCACATTCATCCAAATATCAAAAGGCAGATGAACTGCATTTTGAAATTGCACAAGACCGATGGGGTTTTCCAACCTCTTACGACCATTTGAATATTCTATGGCCAGCCATTGTTTCATAATTCCCATGTTGACTCTCGGTTGCCATATACCAACATTAAACTGCCCACCTACAAAAGCCTGTAAGCCTTGAATTTTAGAGAAATTATCCATTGTTATAAGTTTTATCTCGCCATCATCACCATACGGACAAGTGGTGTTCATTATCGGGTCTTTCTTATAGGTATAGGTAATCTGACCGAAGAACTGATGCCATGCTCCCATTAGCTCCAAAGAATGTATTTTCTCCTGTTTAAGAAATGGATTGCCACTTTCAAGAGTAAACCGGTTAATATAGTCCACAGTACCGTCAAGATCTGCATATTCCGGACGTTGTGTCTTGTGTGTATAACTTATGGAGAGCTGTACATTCTTAATCTTAGTTGACAGCGATAACGATGGAAAAAGATTGTTATAACTTCTACTTTGATCGTCTTTTTTCTGGCCATTATCAAAATAATCAAAATTCACATGTTCATATCGTAAACCCACGTTGACATTAAAATTTCTGAAAGACTGGCCTATTTCAAAAAATCCGGCAATATTGTTTTCTTCCACGTTAGAAGCTGAGCTACCAATTATTGATGCATCTGTAATGTAATCAGACGAGAAGCGTGAAGATGTATATTCCTCTCCTATTTCTATTCCTCCTTTCCATAGCGGATAACTGAAAACAAGTCTTTCGGCAAACAGGTGGCTTCTATTTGCCCCGATGGAGTTGACAATAGAGTTATCCTGATTCTCGCTTGTCTCATCGTTCCACATATTCGTCCTGCTTTTGCGCCACATATAATCCATATTGAAGTCTATTCCAAGTTTGCCTATTTCACCATTGTAATAGAGATTTGCATGGTGTTTGGGGAGTATGTTATTTCTAGTGCGGCCAAGCATTACCAGATTATCATAAAGCATATCATCAGTAAATATTTGACTGATACCAATATGTTCTGTCTTTTGTTTCGTAAAACCATTAGAATAATAAGCTCCTATGGAATGATTTTCACTGAACATATATGAAAAGCCTGCTTTTCCAAAGAACTCATTTGTACACATATTTCCATCTTGAGCCAACGTCTGATTCCATATTACGGAAGACTGTGTGAGCATATCAACTTCGTTGCTACTTTGGAATTTACCCCACATATAGCCGAAATTGCCAAATAATTCAAGTCCGCCTGTACGGAATTTGAAGTTTGCTTGGTCAACGGTACGAAAATATTTTTGCATAACACCCTGTGTCCGAATAGTCATGCCAAAGCCGTCACCTTGAGGTCGTTTTGTTTGAATACGAATAACTGATTTTACCGAGGCATCATATTTTGCTCCAGGATTTGTTATTACTTCAATATTTTTAATATCTGCAGAACTCAACTGAGATAGTTGCGTAAGATCCATGACTTCACGACCATTTATATAAATAGCAGGAGAACCCTTACCAAATACTTCGAAATTACCATCACGTCCAAGAACCATAGGGACTTGTGTAAGAACATCATTTGCCGTACCTGCATGCTCAAGTTGAGAGCCTGCCACATTAGTGACAAGGACATCTCCTTTCATCGTTGTTACAGGGCGGTTTGCTTTTACAACCACCTCTCCCAGCATTACATTCTCCGTATTAAGCGTAATTATGCCCAGATTCCCAGAAGATGGAATGACAACAAGTTTGTCTGCATAGCCAATTGAAGACAATTTTAACAATTCGGCATTACTCTGTTCTTCACTGAAAAGGAAAATCCCATTTTCGTCAGTAACTGTACCTGTTATATAGGTAGAATCGGCTCTTAGTAGAACCACGTTAACAAAGCCAAGAGGAGAATTGTTTTCGTCCATAACCTTGCCAGTTATACTTTGAGCCATTGCTGTAACCGAAGTAACAGCCATAACAATTAATGTGAATATTGTTTTCATATTAAATTGATTATTGGTTTTTGATACAAAATTACAGCCGTCGTAAACTCTTTGCAATACCCAAAAGTATACAAATGTGTTTATTGGTAAAAAAATACACTTTTAGGTATGGCATATCGTCGAAGATAGACATAATTTTGCACCTCAAAAATAATAAAGAATATGACAAATGAAGAAATACGCCTTATTTCAGACTATAGGATTGTGATTGCTGGATCTACCGATTTTACAAACAACATTAAGACCGAATTGTATAAATCCGGTTTCAAGTCAATTACCATTATTTCATCAACATACTGGTATCCAGATACTGTCTCTGTTGATATGATTATAGAGTATGTGGGTGATTGTATTTCCGGTTTAAAGGACAACATTTCAATACCTATAATATATCCTTTTGATTTTGTATATGGTGCAGGAGCAATTGTAATAAAACCTGACGACAAGAATGAATTACATCACAAAAGTGATATGCGCTTTTGGGTTGCTGAATATATGGCCGGTTATTGTGCTTTCTGGAATATAGAAGGATGCGAGTGGTTATATTCTGCCCTTTCGGCAATAAGAGAAGGCAAAACAAGTGAGGCTGCTCTGAAAACAGCGGCGCACGTCTGTGCACGGATAGCTGTCAACATCGCCGTTAATCGCAAAGTAAAATATTTTCCAAAATTCTACCTTTGCAGGAACTTAGATTAGTTTGTTGTTCGTGGCCGCGGCTATGGCTTCAGAGATATTACGTACATCAAGTTTCTCAAATATGCGTTGTCGATATTTCTTTATCGTGTCGGGAGACAAGCATAGTTTATCTGCAATCTCCACCATAGTATATCCCTGCATGGAAAGTGTAAGTACAGATTTTTCTCCATCTGTAAGCGTAGGAATCTGTTTTCTTTTCCATTTGCGAGAAACGGTATTATACTCAAAGAAATCAGATGTACCTATATGGTGCATCTCTATATGTCCAGCATCGGTATGTGTTGCCGCCGACACTACGCATAATGCAAGCCATACACGACCGTCGGAAGTGAGTCTAAGTGGTGTCAGCTTATGATTGACAAGGATTTTTCGTCCTTTGTTGAGAATATGAAAGTCGTATGAGATATACCAATCCTTGCGTTCCTCAACTGGGATATCATTGTAGAAAGCAAAACCTGTTCTATTTATACTCAACAACAATGACAGATCATTTTCCGGAACATAATCGAGATAAAATCGGTAGCCTAACTCTCTCACACGCTCCTGTGATTGTCCACACAGAAACATAGGATTGGGTGACACATACAAAAAATTCTGCTTGAAATAATCGATGATATAGACACTCTGATAAGATATTCGCGAAAATGCCTCGACCGAACGGATGCATTCATCCGCTCGGCTATAATCAAGTTCCTCTGAAAATTTAACCTCGTTGTCGGGTATGAAAAATTCGTCTGACTTATTCATATTAAAATGCGAAATATTAGACATGGAACAAATATACGAAATCCCATGAATTTTCCAGCAATATTTATGATTTATTATTTATTTGCCTTGCCGTCGGCCTTTCCATGGCATAAGCTCTATTCATGCAAAAAAAGCAGACGGCAAGACGCTCTGTATAAAACGATAACCCAACAGGATTATGATGAACGGTTCAGTTTAAAGTTCGTGAAGTTCTTTCAGCTTGTCAGCCATTTTCTCTATCATAACCGTTGACAGGATGATCTTGCCCTGGCGGTCGATAAGATACATGGCAGGAATCCATTTGATTTTATACATCTGCGAAATTTGGGTTTCCTTCCATTTCTTCAGTTCGCTGACGTTGAGCCAGTCCATGCCGTTGGCCTCAACATAGTTTTTCCAATTTTCTTTTTTGTCGTCGAACGACACACTTACAAACTTGATGCGCTCGCCGTATTTGGCATAAAGTTCCTTCAGCATGGGCACATCCTTTCGGCAGTCGGGACACCACGAAGCCCAGAAGTCGAGTACGACGTAGCTTCCGCGCAACTGGCTCAGCGTGTGTTCTGTGCCGTTGATGTCCTTCAGAGTGAAGTCGGGAGCCTCTGTTCCGGGCTGCAGCAGTTCGGTGGCATAGCGCGAGTCGGCATCCTGAGCCGCCGCACCTAATACAGTCATGATGGCGAAAGCCGCCATAAAGATAAGTTTTTTCATAACGCTAAAATTTATTTTGGGTTAATAATCTACATACAAACATTATGCCTGACACGACTACGGAAACAGGCACGACAATAAAAATCACAACCGCTCCATTCGCAGCACCTTGTCGCAATAGTCGACAACGGCCATGCGATGGGTAACAAAGATTATGGTGCGCCGCTTGTCGGTAAGCAGATTCGACAGCAACCTGCGCTCAGTGTCAGGGTCGAGCGAACTTGTCGCTTCATCAAACAGCATCACGCTGCCGTCGCGCAGCAGTGCGCGGGCTATGGCTATGCGCTGTGCCTGCCCCTCACTTAGTCCACCGCCCGACTCAGAGCATACGGTGTCGAGCCCGTCGGGCAGCTCGCTGACAAAGTCGGCACAGGCACGGTGAAGGGCATCTAACATATCCTCGTCGGTAGCCGACAGGCAGCCCAGTCTGAGGTTGTCGCGTATGGTTCCGCTCAGCAGCGTGTTGCCCTGCGGCACATACACAAAGTTGCAGCGCGTGAGCGATGACAGTTGGCGGCAGTCGCCGCGTCCGTTGTATATCACGGCGCGCCCCTCGACAGGACGTATCAGAGCCAGAATCATGCGCACAAGGGTTGTCTTGCCTGTTCCCGTCTCGCCGAGCACAGCCGTACAGCTGCCCGGGGTGAAGTCGAACGAGAAGTTTTTCATTATGTCGCGCTCGCCGTCTTCATAGGCATAAGTAACGTTTTCAAAGCGCACGCCTACTCCTCCGTCGTCAGCAATATGCACCGGCGCGCCCTGCTCCTCGAGCGGATTTTCCTCAAGTTCCATAAGCCGTTCGGCAGCCGTAAGCACCGACACAAACTGCGGAACCAGCTTTGTCAGATTGCGTGCCGGTCCCTGTATGCGTGCCACAAGCTGAAGAAAGGCCGTCATGCCGCCGAACGACAGCGTATGGCCGTACATCCTTACGGCTCCCCACAGAAAAGCTACAAGATAGCCAACGGCAAAGCCGAAATTGAGGACAAAGCTCGAAAACAGCGAGAACACCGTGCGCCTTACCACATTGTGGCGCAGTTCGCTCTGCGTTGTCTCCAGCCGTTCTATCATGGCCTCGTCCTTTTCAAGAGTTTTTATGAGCATACGGTTCTGTATCGTTTCCTGAAGAACGCTCTGCACCCGGCTGTCGCAGTTGCGCACGTTGCGCGTAAGACTGCGCATGCGCCCCACATAAAGCCTGCTGACGAGCATAAACAGCGGAATCATTATCACGATGACCACCGCCAGCATGGCGTCCATCGAGAACATATAGAAAAACGAACCAAGGAAAAGGGCCACTACCGACAACGTGCTGGGCATGGTCTCGGTAAGAAACTCCACTACAGTCCTTACGTCAAGCTCAAGACGGTTGAGCACGTCGCCGCTGTGCATGCGTTCGCGTCCGTGCCATTCAGAACGCAGTATTCGGTCGAGCATCTGCTGCTGCATGCGGTTCTGAGCTTTTATTCCGAGAATGTTCCTCACCCATACCGAAGCTATGTTGACGGCAAAGTCGCACAGCACGAAAATTCCCATAACAGCCACAGCCCAATAGAGCGAGCCGCTGCGCGCATGAGATGCCACGTCGATGGCATTCTGCACAGCCCATACCGACAGCAGACTTGCCGCCACGCCTAACAGTCCGAGCACGGCATTGAGCACAGCCTGAAGCCTGTTGCCGCGCCAGGCATGCCAAAGCCAGCACAAAATAACCTTGACCGGATATTTGTTCTGCGGTATTCTTAACAGGTTGCTTATCTTCATAGAAGTTATATGGAAATGTATTTAACGGGTATTACCGGAGTTCACCTCATCCGGCATTTTAATAATAATAAGATGCAGCCTCCGCCTAAAAGGCAGACATCATCAGCAGCGCGTGTCGGCTCCCCACATCATCTTCTGCCGAAGGGTTGAAAAATATTTCTGACTGCTGCGCTTCACTATCTTTATGTTGTATGATGCCTTGCGGATGGTTAGCACCGTGTTTTCGTTGCACTTTGACGACTGACCGTCAACGGCTATAAGAAAATTATGATTGCGGCTCTCAACGGTGAGCGTTATCTCCGAGTCGTCGGGAATAACCATCGGACGTATGTTAAGGCTGTGGGCTGCAACAGGAGTAAGACATAAGATGCCCGTCTGCGGCACTATGATAGGTCCGCCGTTGGACAGCGAATAGGCCGTTGAGCCTGTAGGAGTGCTGACTATGAGTCCGTCGGCCTGATACGTAACGAGATATTCGCCGTTGATGCTTGTGCGTATTGATATCATCGATGCGTTGTCGCGCTTCAGCACGGCTATGTCGTTAAGCGCGTTGCACACTCCGGGCAGAGGCTTGCCGTCAGCCTCAACGCATATAACCGAATGGTTTTCTATGGTGTAGTCGCCGCGGTAGAGCGAGTCGAGCGCGCTCTCGGTCTCGGCAGGCACAATGTCGGCAAGAAATCCCAGACGTCCCATGTTTATGCCTATTATAGGGATATTCTTGCTGCCCACAACTCCGGCTGCACGCAGCAGAGTGCCGTCGCCGCCCATGGATATGACGAAATCGGCGGTGAAATCACTGCCCTCAAAAACCTCAACGCTGCCCGGCCTGAGTTTTCCGGCACCTACCAGAAAGTCGTAGAACTTTTTTTCCACGCACACTTCGGCATCACGGCGTGAGAGATATGACATTATATTTTGAATATTAGCCGACTTTTTAGTCTGATATATGTTTCCAAATAATGCGAATTTAAACTTACGCGACCCCATAATTTACAAGCTTTTAAAATTCTTTATCGTATAGGATGCAGAAAAATGACAAACATTTAGTAACTTTGCCAATGAATAAACTTATCTGCAAAGACAGAACAAGCCTTACGCTACAACAGCCTGAACGCTGTGTACTTACGGCTTGACACATGCAAAAGTACATCATTTTGCGGAATAACAAATACTGCGAACTAAATAAATTTGTAAAAAATGACGAAATTAAGCGTAAACATCAACAAGGTGGCCACCATACGCAATGCACGTGGAGGCAACAATCCTGACGTGCAGAAAGTGGCTGTTGATTGTGAAAAGTTTGGCGCGCAAGGCATCACCGTACATCCCCGGCCCGACGAACGGCACATCAGATATCAGGATGTGAGAGACATCAGACCGCTGATAACAACAGAGCTGAACATAGAGGGCAACCCTATAGACAAATACATAAGGCTCGTGCTCGAAGTGAAGCCTACTCAAGTAACCTTGGTTCCTGATGCCGACAACCAGATTACAAGTAATCACGGATGGGACACAGTGACCAACAAAGAGTTTCTGACCGACGTAATAGGACAGTTTAGAGAGGCCGGCATAAGAACTTCGATATTCGTAGACGCCTACCCTAAGATGGTTGAAGCGGCACAGCAGTGCGGAACCGACCGCGTGGAGCTGTACACCGAACCTTACGCATCGGGATACGAAGCTAACCGCGAAGAGGCTATAAAGCCGTTTATCGAAGCGGCTAAGGCTGCCAAGGCTGCCGGACTGGGCCTCAATGCGGGACACGACCTCAGCCTGCAGAACCTGGAATATTTTCATAAGAACATTCCATGGCTCGACGAAGTGAGCATAGGACACGCGCTGATATGCGACGCGCTTTATCTCGGACTTGAGGAAACAATAAAAAGATATCTTGTATGTCTGAAATAAGCAACAGGCTGCAAACAAATAACACATATAAATCATTAAAACTTACAAAGAAAACATCATGGCTAAAGTTTATGAATTTTTGGCTACAGGCTTCGAAGAAGTTGAAGCATTGTTACCATTAGATATCATGCGCCGCGCAGGCGTTGAGTTTAAAACCGTAAGCGTTACAGGCGCAAAAGAGGTGGAATCGTCACACGGCGTTAAAATCACAGCCGACCTGCTGTTCGAGGAAGCTGATTTTAGCGACGCTGACTTGCTGATGATTCCAGGCGGACTGCCAGGAGCCACCAACCTTAACGAGCACACAGGCGTGAAGAAGGCTCTCATAGAACAGAACCGTAAGGGAAAGATGATTGGCGCAATATGTGCCGGACCGATGGTGCTCGGAGGTCTCGGACTGCTCAGCGGCAAGCGTGCCACATGCTACCCTGGATTTGAGAAATATCTCGACGAGGCTGAATATACACATGAGCTATGCACCGTTGACGGCAACATAACAACAGGTGAAGGACCGGCAGCAACACTGCCTTACTCGTACACTCTGCTTGAGGCCCTGACCGACCACAAGACTGCCGACAGCGTGGCTGAAGGTATGATGTACAAGCACCTAATGATGAAATAATAACACTCGGCATACAGGCAGGAGACCGGCTTTAAGGCTATGTTTCCTGCCTGTAACCGTAATTAATGCTTTGCCGGCTCAAGGCGCTAAATATGACAGACATCACCACAATACGCCCGACTCGCACCAGAAGCATTTGCCTGCATGAGCGCAACGGCATGCTCATACACACATGAAAACTTACCGACAAAATAACCAAACAATAAAATCACAAAAAATTATGGACTACGTTGTAATTGTAGCCGGAGGCAAAGGACTCAGAATGGGCTCGGACATACCAAAACAATTCTTACCGGTAAACGGCTTTCCGGTATTGATGAGAACAATTAAGAGATTTGTGGAATACAGCAGCTCTCTGAAAATAATATTGGTGCTGCCCAAAGACCAGCAGGAATTCTGGCATGAACTGTGTCAGAAATATCATTTTGCGGCAGAATATCAGATTGCCGACGGAGGCGAAACACGATTTCACTCTGTAAAAAACGGACTGGCACTAATTCCTGACGACGAACACGGTGTAGTTGGCATACACGACGGCGTGCGCCCGTTCCCCTCGGTTGAGGTAATAACCAACTGCTACGAAACTGCAAGAGAACACAAGACCGTTGTGCCTGTGATACCGGTTGTTGAAACGCTTATTCACCTCAACGACGACAATTCAATCCGGACTGTGCCAAGAAAGGAATACCGACTTGTGCAGACTCCACAGACTTTCGACATACAGCTGCTCAAAAAAGCTTATGAACAGCCTTACTGCGACGACTTTACTGACGATGCCTCTGTGGTTGAGCACATGGGATATCCGCCATTACTCATAGAAGGCAACCGCGAAAACATAAAAATAACAACGCCATTCGACCTGCGCATCGCAAGAATACTCGCATAACACACAAACAGAAAAATATATATTATTCACTCAACATATCAGTTTCTGAGACGATACAATGCTCGACATATTAGACCAAGACATACAGTTTCTGCCAGGTGTAGGCCCCCGGCGCAAGACCCTGCTCAGTAAAGAGCTGGGAATAGGCACCTACAAAGAACTGCTGGAATATTATCCATACAAATATGTCGACCGCAGCCGCATATACCGCATAAAGGAACTTTCAGGCGACATGCCCTTTGTACAGATATGCGCACGAATACTGAGCTTTGAGACATTCGACATGGGATTTCACCGCACAAGGGTTGTTGCCCATGTATCCGACGGCACCGGAGTAGCCGACATTGTGTGGTTTTCGGGTGCTAAATACATTATCTCACACTACAAACTTTCTACCGACTATATAATCTTCGGCCGTCCTACAGTGTTCAACGGCCGCTACCAGTTTGCCCATCCCGACATCGACCCGGCGTCAGAAATGCAATTGTCGCAGATGGGGCTTCAGCCTTATTATGTAACAACAGAAAACATGAAGAAGGCGGGCATGACGTCGAGAGCCGTTGAAAAATTAATTAAAAGCATGCTCGACAACATGAAAGAGCCGCTGAAGGAAACTCTGCCAGACTTCATAACCATGCCGCTGCACATGATTTCAAGAGACGAGGCGTTCAGGAAAATCCATTGTCCCAAAACGCCCGACGACATGACAAAGGCACGATACAGACTGAAATTTGAAGAACTCTTTTATGTGCAGCTGAACATTCTGCGCTATGCCAACGACCACAGGCGCAAATACCGGGGATATATTTTCAGCCGTATCGGCAACGCATTTAACGACTTCTATTTCAACAACCTGCCCTTTCCGCTCACCGGAGCGCAGAAACGTGTAATCAAGGAGATAAGAAAAGACATGGGGTCGGGCCGACAGATGAACCGTCTGCTGCAAGGCGATGTGGGCAGCGGCAAGACACTCGTGGCTCTGATGTCGATGCTCATTGCCGTAGACAACGGATTTCAGGCATGCATAATGGCACCAACCGAAATACTTGCCGAACAGCATCTAAGCACAATCAAGGGCATGCTCAAGGACATGCCCGTCAGCGTTGAGCTACTTACCGGCATGGTAAAGGGCAAACGGCGCAAAGCTGTGCTGGAAGGACTGGCTGACGGGAGCGTAAACATACTTGTAGGCACTCACGCCGTAATAGAAGACACCGTACAGTTTGCACGCCTTGGCTTTGTAGTTGTTGACGAGCAACACAGATTCGGAGTGGCACAGAGGGCACGCCTGTGGAACAAAAGCGACAACCCGCCCCACGTGCTGGTTATGACGGCAACGCCTATTCCGCGCACTCTTGCAATGACTCTATACGGCGACCTCGACGTAAGCATCATCGACGAACTGCCGCCGGGACGCAAGCCCGTGGTAACCATACACAAGTATGACGACCAGATGACGAGTCTTTACAACGGCATCAGAAAACAGATTCACGAGGGGCGGCAAGTATATATCGTATTCCCGCTGATAAAAGAGAGCGAGAAAATAGACCTGAAAAATCTTGAAGACGGTTTTGAAGGCCTTAAAGAGGTGTTTCCCGAATTCAGACTCAGCAAGGTTCACGGCAAGATGAAACCAGCTGAAAAGGAGGAAGAGATGAAACGCTTTGTCTCAGGCGAGACACAGATACTCGTAGCCACTACGGTGATTGAGGTTGGCGTAAACGTGCCAAACGCATCTGTAATGGTAATCCTCAACGCCGAACGTTTTGGTCTTTCTCAGTTGCATCAGCTGCGCGGACGTGTAGGACGCGGAGCCGACCAGTCGTACTGCATACTGGTAAGCAAACGCAAGCTGAGCGACGAGACACGCAAGCGCATTGACATAATGTGCGATACAAACGACGGATTCAAGATTGCCGAAGCAGACCTGAAACTGCGCGGCCCCGGCGACTTGGAGGGCACACAGCAAAGCGGAATGGCATTTGACCTGAAGATTGCCGACATAGCAAGAGACGGACAACTTGTACAGCTCGCACGCGATGAAGCACAGAAAATAATTGACAACGATCCGCAGTGTAAAAAACAAGAATATAACATACTTTGGAAACGGCTCGACTCGCTCAGAAAGACAAACATCAACTGGTCTGCAATATCGTGATTTTTAACTAAAATGCTAACAATATGAATATCAACCAGTTAGTATAAGTTAAATTGTTAAACACCTCCGGCCCGGTTTGTTAAAGTGTCAATAAAGTTGTTAAACAGAAAATCAACTATCACAGATTTTTATTATCTTTGCAAATGTTTTTATGATAGACCGGAAAATACTTATCTGTTACCTTTTTCTGACTATCACCCGCGGCTGCCTCCGCATTTTTATCTTAACCAAGAACAATAAATTATGCATTTTAAAAGAACAATAAAGACATTAGCATTTACGGCATTATTTACAATAACGGCAGTTTCAGCCTCTGCTCAAGACCTGTTAGCCCGTCAGGCTCCTATTGACAGAAAGATGAAGGCTGTAGACACATTGGCTCTCAAAAACATCATACACAGAGAGCAGACAAACTCACCCTCTGCACAGCTCTACAAAGAATGGAGCAACAAATACGCTCACCGCGCAACTAATCTACCCGACTCATTCCTAATCAATCTGAAACACTTCTGCATGCCTACAACAAGTAAGGTCATCACATCTAACTTCGGACGCCGTTGGGGCCGCATGCACAAGGGTATCGACGTAAAAGTTTATATTGGCGACACTATACGCGCTGCATTCAGCGGAAAAGTAAGAATTGTAAGATACGAGGCCAACGGATACGGAAATTATGTTGTTATCCGCCACTACAATGGTCTTGAAACTATATACGGACACATGTCTAAGCAACTTGTTGAAGAAAACCAGACCGTCAGAGCAGGCGAACCTATCGGACTCGGCGGAAACACCGGACGAAGCACAGGTTCACACCTCCACTTTGAGACACGTCTATGCGGTGTTGCCCTCAACCCGGCCCTCTTGTTCGACTTCAGAAATCAGGATGTCACAGGCGACACTTATCTGTTCCGTCGTGATACTTATGACAATGAGTCAGAATTGGCAAACAAGGATAGAGGAAAAGTTGACAACGACTATGCTTCAACAAGCAAACGCAACTCTTCAGGTAACAACAAGAACAACGACAGCGGTGACATACGCTACCACAAAGTTCAAAAAGGAGAAACCCTGTCAAGTATTGCAAAGAAACGTGGCACAACTATCGAAGAACTTTGCAAACTTAATCACCTCACGAAGAAAATGCGTATTCGTCCGGGACAAATCCTCAGATACTCATAATTGTTAATGTCTATAAATAGCAAAGCGGTTGTCTACATTATGTGGATAACCGCTTTTTTAATTTAGAATTAAGAATTTAGAATTAAGAATTCATAATTGGAAAGTGGACGGGAAAGCTTTTTATTGACGATTTTCTTAATTTTTAATTCTTAATTGGAAAGTGGACGGGAAATCTTTTATTAGTTATTTTCTTAATTTTTAATTCTTAATTTTTAATTCTTCACTGCCCTTATTACAAACCAGATGTGCATAAGGATTGTTGTGAACAGGCCATAATGACGGCTCATAACATCGAAACGCTCGAGGAGCGATGCCCTGTGATTCTTCGTCGACTGACCTTCACGCTGATAGTCGACGATGGTGGCATGAACATTGACCAACGGTAACGACTCCTTTTCAGCTTCTTTCATTATGCGTATACACCAGTCTACGTCAGCCGAAAAGCGGTAACGCAAGTCGTATGCCACCTTCTGAGCCAAGTCAGTACGTGCATAAAAAGCCTGATGACACACCAGCATGCCATGTCGGAAAGAGCGCCATGTAAGCTTTTCGGGAGGTGTAAGTCTGCGTCGACTCAAATAATTGCCGTCATTGTCAACCCAGTCGGTATCGCCATAAAGCACTCCAGGAAGAGGTTTGTCTTCACTGACACATTCATCTAAATGAGCATTAGTGGCAATAACGGAAAGAGTGTCAGCCGACGGAAAGAAGTCGCCGGCATTTAAGAAACATATATAATCGCCAGTAGCAAGCCTTCTGCCCTTGTTCATTGCGTCGTAAAGGCCCTTGTCGGGTTCAGATACAATTCTCACCTCATGACCATTCTCTGCGGCGTCAGAAGCCTTTTTATATTCTTCAGCCAACTTCTGCGTGCCGTCAGACGAAGCCCCGTCAACGATAATATGCTCCACAGCCGGATAAGTCTGACGCGCCACACTGTCTGCCGTGCGCATAAACACATCAGCCGCGTTATAAGTAATTGTTACAATTGTAAACTTTATCATAGTCTGTAATGCTTGTAAGCCCTGGCCTGATTATACACTTCAATATACTTCATCGCAACGCTCTGCTGCGAATAACTTACAGAAACCTTCTTGACTGCATTGCTGCTCAGTTCATCATAATCAGCTTCAGAGAGAACCCAGCGCATGCCTTCAGCCAAGTCTTCCGCACTCTTGTATTCAGCCACATAACCATTTTTGCGGTGATCAATCATTTCAGGAATACCTCCCGACTTAAAACCGACACAAGGCACACCGCACGCCATGGCTTCCATAATGGTGTTAGGCAAGTTGTCTTCAAGCGAAGGCAACACAAACAAATCAGAAGCGTTATACACATCAATAATCTTGCGCTGGTCGCTTACATATCCGAGCGGACATACCGGGAACGGCAACTTGTCGGCATATTCTTCCGAATGGCCTCCCAGAATGACAATACTAGTGTTATCTTTCATCTCAGGACAGCGTTCAGCCATAATCTCGCATGCACGCACCATATAGTCCATGCCCTTACGCTTGTCGGTTATACGCTGCGACACTACCAAAATGAGCCGTCTGTCAATGGGCAGCGACAGACGCATACGGGCCTCACGCTTGTCCTCAGGCTTATACTCACGTGTGTCAATAGGATTAGGAATGCTTACCACCTGCTTTCCGACAAGCAGTCCGCTGCCACGCACAGCCTGACACAGCCAGCGGCTGCAAGTAACAAAGAAGATGTTACGCGACGACCAAACCTTTGCCTTACGCTTCCATATTTTTGCAGAAAGATCGTTGGCCGAACCACCGCCCGGCAGATACTGACAATTGTGGCATCCGCCTGTCTTAAAATATTTACACTTGCGGGTGTAATGGCATATCGACGTTGCCGGCCAAAAGTCGTGCATGGTCCACACAACAGGCTTTCCGCTGTCTATAATCTTGCGGATGTCCTTTATCGAGAGCATACCCTGATTAATCCAGCTCAGATGTATCACATCAGCCTCCTTAAACTCCCTAAGGCGTGTGATGTCAGTGCCGGCATTTGCTATATCCACCTCAAAGAGATGCTTTTTGGAAAAGTGCATGTGACAGAAGATGCACCAGCGTTCCCATAAGAAATTCCAGCGCAGCCATAAACTCTTAGGCAGACCCACCACAGTGATATCCGATGTCTCCTTGTCGCGCACCAGCATCTTAGCCTTCACTCCATTATTGTTGAGAGCCTCCATAAGCCGGTTGGCGGCAACGGCAGCTCCTCCGGTTTTCTCGCTTGTATTTACGATTAGCACCCGCATTGTTTGAAATCTTTTTATTTTTAATATAAACACAAAATTAAAATAAAATACTTATTCCACCAAATATAAGAGCTGTTTATATGCTGTTTGCGCACACAATTTATTGATTTGAGTCAAGAAAAGCCAATTTAATTGCAAAAATATAAGCTAGAGTATTGACAAGAAGCGTTTTTCGCTGTATCTTTGCAGCATCAAAAGGTTAATAAATTGTTTAGGTTAGTAAATAGTATTAGTTTAAGGTAAAGTTTTCATGATTATTTAGGATGACAAAGGTAACCGTGAGGTCCCCTTTCGAATCGAAAAAGGTTTTTTAGTTAAACATATTTTTAATACGCTGCAGCTTGTTGAAAGTTGCAGCGTGTTTTTGTTATATAGCATATCCAAATAAACATTACCGGCAGCGATGATGGAACCAACGAAACATTATCAACGCAAGATCTTAGCCATTATCGGTCTGTAATATCCCGCCGGATTACGGTTTTTATATTTTGCATATCGCCATTTACTTTTCGCAGACACAGCGGACTGTTCAAGAAATCACAGCCAGCCGACCTCTACACTCAGTCGTCCTTGCGCTCTATCAGCACCACAGCATAAGCACTTATGCCCTCTTCTCTGCCTGTGAAACCCAATTTCTCGGTGGTGGTGGCCTTTATCGAGATGTTGTCTTCGTCGGTGCCGATAACCTTGGCAAGGCATGCTTTCATGGCAGGCACGTGAGGATTGATTTTAGGACGCTCGGCACACACGGTGGCGTCAATATTACCTACGACATAACCCTTGCCGGCAATAAGCTCAACGGTCTTGCGCAGCAGCACCTTACTGTCGATATTGAGCGTATCGGCCGATGTATCTGGAAAATGATAGCCAATGTCGCGCATATTGGCAGCGCCGAGCAGCGCGTCGCAGATGGCATGTATAAGCACGTCGGCATCGCTGTGGCCAAGCAGTCCCATACTGTGTTCTATCTTTATACCTCCGAGCCACAGTTCGCGGCCCTCAACGAGTCTGTGTACATCAAATCCAAATCCGGTTCTAATCTTCATAATAGTTTATTTTATTTCTGTATTAATCTTCAATATAATGACGTAAAACAAAAAGTCGCATGGGCGCGGTATTTCGGGCTCATGCGACTTTTTGTTTTTCCGGCTCCCTTCGGTTTATCTTCGGAACAGGTCTTTAAGGCCGTCCATGTCAAATCCGAGGGTGAAACGCAGTGTCTGGTCGAGCGGGTTGCTCTTTGCCGTTGCGATTACATAACCGCAGTCGAGCGAGAATGCACTCATGCGGAAACCGGCACCGACTGTGAAATATTTACGGTTACCCTTGTTCTCCGACTCATGGTGATAACCGGCTCTGAGCGTAAACTTGTCGTTATAAACATATTCGGCACCAACGCTCCAGTTAACTTCCTGCAACTCTTCCTTGAATCCGCCGGGAGCATCGCCGAAGCTCTTGAATATACCCGAGATGCTCGACACATCATAATAGTCTTTCTGAACGCGCTGCTGATAAGCCTCTGTCGACTCGCCCTCTTCCTGTTTAGGATATGTAGGCACAAGCAGTTTATTGGCATCAGCCGCAATTGTAAATCTGTTATACTCGTCGATTGGCACCATCAGCGCAACACCAAGGCGCATATTGGTAGGAATAAACTCACTGTTGTCATCACCTCCAAAAGTAATCTTACTACCGATGTTGCTGATGTTGAGTCCGATACCAAGCTGACACTCGCGCGCACCGATGTTGATATAATTGTTGTAATAGCAAGCAATGTCGGCTGCAAAGGCACTACCCGGAGATGTGTCTTCAGTATAGTCATAGGTAAGGTCTGAATAAATCCATCTTACGGCAGCCGCAATTGAAAACTTCTCGCTAAGCATAAGCGAGTAAGCCACGTCGAACGACATCTCATAAGGGTTAATCGTCATACCGCTGCTTTCTCCTGTTGTGCTGTCATAGTTGGTCATAACCTCACCGAGCGAGAAATATCTCAATGAAGCCGACACCGCACTATAGTCGCCTATACGATAATATCCCGACAGATAAGCAAGGTCCATATCGCTTACGAGCTGACGCAACCACGGGGTGTAGTTGAGCGAAACGCCCGCACGGCTGATACAGAAAGGATACTTAGCCGGGTTCCAGTACTGCGAGTTGACATCAGGATCTGTGGCTACACCGACATCACCCATACCTGCGGCACGTGCGTCAGGAGCTATGGTCTGTGAAGTTACAGAAGTGTTCACAGGGTTGAACATATCCATCTTGTCCTGAGCAAATACTCCTGCCGACACCACTGCGAGCAGTAAGGTCAACAATATTCTCTGACTATTTTTCATTCTTTGTATTTATTTCTTTTTCTGTAATGTTATGCAACTTTATCTCTCAAAGTGCGCATAAAGGCTGCGCACACCTTTATATATTAACCGCTTTTCAGCAATTTTATTGTATCCGGCAGGCATTAATACCACAAAAACACTCTGTGTGTACCCTTATAGTTTACCCCATAAGGCGTAATATGCCTCATTCCCATACGCGTTAAAGCCATAATACAGCCTCATCAGCGTGATATTACTATAAGTTTCTTGGCCTTCGACACCATGTCGCTGCCACCGCCGCCCAGCTTTACACGATAGATATATACGCCTGTCTGAAGTTTTCCGCCGTTGCTTCCCGTCAGATCCCAGTCAACAGTGTAGTTGTTGTTTGCCGACACACCGCTCTCGCTGTGTTTCCACAACGGACGTCCGCTCGTGTCGAACACCTCTATCTCCACGTCGATGTTGCTTCCGGCACGGTCGTGACTTATGATAAACGTGGTGGATGTCGTGGCTGGGTTGGCCGTACAGTTGATGTCTATCAGTCCTGGGCACAAGCCGTTCACCACATTAAACGTAAGCTCGGTTGTGGTGAGGTTGTTCATAATGTCCCATGCCTTAAACCTGAGCGTGTGCATGCCCGGCTCAAGCTCGGGAATACTGTAATATGTAGAGCCGCTGGTGTAGCTGCCGAAGTCGTAAGTAAAGTTATCGTTCAGCACGTATGTCTTGTTGGCATCGCCGTCGATGGTCAGCATCAGGTCGTGTCCAATGCCGCTGCCCGTTGTGTTTATGCCGTCCTTGTCTGTTATCTCAGCCACGAAATAGGGCGTAGAATTAACGTTGCCTCCGTTGACAAACGTCGGCGAATTGAGATAACAGTAGACAGACGGGCCGATGCCGTCGTTGTCGAGCGAGCCTGTTCCGCCAACGATGAAGTCCTCGCTGTAGCCGTTAACGGCCTCACCTGTGTCCTTGTTTATTGCAAACACGTTTATAAGTCCGCTCTCGTCGCTGTAGTCGATGTCTTTACCTACGGCAAACGACATGCTGAACTTGCCTGCCCTTACGCTGTCGGTGCCGTTGAACAGGGTGTTTGAGCGGTCGTAATATTCAAACGGAGTGCTTGCGCCCTCGCTCGATGTGTTGTTAAGCTTGCACACAACCAGTTTCTCGGCGTCTCTTACAGTCAGTGTAACAACGCCCTTAAAGCTGTCTGCCACATCGCCGGTCGTACTCTCCACGTGACCTTTCACTGTTGCCACCGAACCGGCTTTGAGCTGCGGCAGGGTTTCGGCCGATGCCAGGGGCACGTCGTTGATGCTGTCTACCACGACGCGCATCTGCGGCAAGTTGAGCTTCAGCGCCGGGTCGCCAAGGAGAGAATACTGCAACTTATTCTCAGTCTTGTCGGCACCTGTTTCTATAAGGTTATTCTTTGCAAGCCGCTGCGCCTCGCCTATCGACACATAAGTGCCGTTCTGCGGAGTGAGCAGGGCTTTAAGATAGGCGCGGTTGATGGCTCTGTTGCGGTCTACCCACACCGTTCTCGTTGTTCCGTAGAATGCCACGGCACCTCCGTTGCTGTTGAGCACGGCCGTCTCACCGATGTTCTGCTGCTGCGAGTCGAACGGCATGATGTCGCACGACGCCGTTATCCACAGCGGAAGATTGGTGTTGGTAAAGTCGGCAAAGTCGGTCAGCGTGAGCACACGCTCATGCGATATCTGGTCGGCGCGTCCGTGTCCGCTGTAGTCCATTATCAGCGCGCCGGCGCTTTGCTGCTGCTTTATTATCTTGGTTACGTCGGGATAGGTGTTTCCGGTCGACGTGGTTACGCAGGTATATGCGTCCCACATTACGCGCTTTACCTGTATGGCGGGATTGATGCTCTCAACCACCTTTGCCATTTCGTCGGCGTCGCCCATGTGGATGTTGTCGTTGCCGTCGTCGCCCATAAACATCATAACGTTCTGCCAGCTTCCGGCGTTTTTGTTCTCCACATAGCTTATGGTTTTGTCAACCATTATCTTTGCCTCATCGGCCGTGCGCACGGGGAAGCGTCCCACAGCCATATCTAGCTTGTCGGTCTTAGGGTTGTCGCCTTCGCCGTCGTCGAGCAGGCAGAAAAATCCGTCGTCAACATAGCAGTCGGTGGCGCTGAACGAGTTTTCGCTCTCATGACAGAGCAGAAAATCGTCAGGATTAAGACTCGAACATTCTTGCGTATTCATGCGGTTGTCCCATACGCAGTCGCCAAACAGCAGCAGGTGCGACGGCATGTCGGCCTCAGTCTCCGCACGGTCGTAGAGCATCTTCAGGTAACGGCGGTATGCGTTGGCGTCAGGCGTACCGCTCGAAAACTCGTTATACAGCTCGTCGGCCGGCACTATGCGCACCCTCATGCCGTCTTTCTCCTCGTGCAGTTCCTTTATGCGCTCCGCCTGAGCAGTAAGCGCAGTGGATGTCGGCACTATGATAATCATGTCGGCAGCGTCGTCGGCATGATGATTCTGGTTGGTTATGTTATAAACATATTCGGGCACGCTGAACTCACGTCCGCTCAACGTGGGGCGCGGGCGCGGCTCTTCCTGCGTAACGCTGATATAGTCGAGTCTTACAGGAGCGCCCGATACGGTGGTTATCGTAACTGTGTCCGACGGCGACGCGTAGGCGTTGCTGTAAGTCATGCTCACCGACTTGCCGTGGTCGTACTCGCCGAAGCTCATTGTAAATGTGCGGGTGTCCGACCCGTTTATCTTTATCTGCACCGTGGTGGCCTGTCCGGCAGTAACGTTGGCATACACTGTGCGCATGCCCTGACACGGCGAAGAGTTCTCCAGGATGTAGGTCTTCGACGTTCCGGCGTTTATCGGCGTGTTCTCAAACAGATTGCGGCCGCCCTGATACCATGCGTAATTGTCTGTTTCGTGCAGGAAATGATAGTCGTCGGCCGAAGGATAAAACGAGTCAACAAAGGCTGTGCTGTCAACGGTGAGCGGCTCGCCGTCGCTCTCTGTCAGAAAATAGTAGCCGTAATCTGAGTAAGGGTTGCGCGTGCGTGTTGTAGCGGTGTTGCTGCTCCACGACACAGGACCTTGGGCATGGAACAGCCTGCGGCCGTCAACATAGCATGTAGGCACCTCTTTCAGGTCGTCATATTTTATAAGGTCGTCGCCCACAAGTTTCTCGTTCTGCAGCGCACCGCCATAACCATACACCTTTACGCGGCTCATGTCGCTGAATCCGGCGCGGCGTATCAGCGCGTCGGTTATCTGATATATGCCCGTAGAGGGCACGCGTATCTTTGCCCAATGGCCTTCTGCCAGCACAGAGTTGGCTACATAGCGGTCGGCAGGACTCACCGTTTCGGCTCTCGTGGCGGCCTTCAGGGCTGTACTTTTTGGCCTTGCCTCAACGCTGAGCATAAAGCTGACAAGCTTCTGCCACTTGCCTCCGCGCTTAACCACCGGCACAAACGCAACCTCGATGCTTCCACGGCGACGCTCAGAAACCACGTTGAACTCAACCTTGGGCATTTCGGGCATATCGTCGCCGGCTATCTTTATGCAGCGTTCAATGTCGCCGCTGCTCATGTCGTAAAACTCGGGATATTCAATCTTTACCGTATATACTGAGTCGGCCCATGCGCCGCCGAGCGGCAGCGAGCAGGCAAAACGCGGAAGCACGCTGTCTATCTTAACCTCGTCGGCAGTGAGGTTAAAAAACTTCTGCACACTGCTGCCCATAACATTGCAGCAGCACAGCAGAGCGATAACCGACAGTAATATATTTCTCTTTGTCATTTAACGTTAAACTCCAATACCTTGCGGTCTTCAAGCCAGCCCGTAAGGTGGTCATCAATATGAACGGGGCCCACTCCGGCCGGAGTGCCCGTATAAAGGATGTCGCCGGTCTTAAGGGTGAACCATTGACTTATGTAGGCTATAATCTCGTCTACCTTGAAGAGCATGTCACTCGAACAGCCTTCCTGAACGGTGTTGCCGTTGATGTCGAGGTGGAAATGTATTGCCTGTATGTCGCGAAACTTCTCAACGCTTACCCACTCGCCTATGGCTGCCGATCCGTCGAAGCCCTTGCACAGCTCCCACGGCTTGCCTTCGGCGCGCAGTTTGTTCTGCAGGTCGCGGGCGGTAAAGTCGATGCCAACGGTTACGGCATCGTAGTATCTGTGGGCGAAGCGCTGCGGAATACTCTTGCCGAGGCGGCAGATGCGCACCACCAGCTCTGTTTCGTAATCGATGCGTCCGAGCTCGTCGGGCAGGAAAAACGGTTTGCTGTCTTTAAGCAGAGCTGAGTCGGCCTTTGTAAATATCACAGGCTCTTCCGGTTTATATAACGTTCCATCCAGCTCTTTATTGTGCTGGATATAGTTCATTCCTACGGCAAAAATCTTCATATCTGATACTTGTTTTATATTTTATCCTAATAACACGGCATCTGCATCTTATGAACAACTATTCATACCCGTGCCGTGTTGTCTGTTGCAAAGATAAGATTTTCTGACGAAACGGCAAAAGGATATTTATTTAGGAGTTATTTATTAAGGAGTTAAAGGAGTTAGAGTAGTTAAAGGAGTTAAAGTCAAATGCTTTGTGGCTTAATAACAACAGATATATCAACAAAGCTAATATCGTTAGTACAAATAAGCAACAAAACACACAGCAAAACATCTTATTTAAACAAAAACGTCAAAATAAGACTGACAGGAACTATCTATTTTTACATTTTCGTCAAAATAAGTAGCATGAATATTGTTTATTTTAACTTTTTTATTTTGCATTGAAATGTTTATTTTGTATATTTGCCAGCAAAACACAGTAAATTTATGAAAACAGACAATAAGGAACTCATAACAGAAATTGCGGAACGGATGCGCATCGACAATCCATGGTGGAGTACAGGAAAAATACCTGAAGATATCAACAGTATGAACAGACGTCTTTATCTTGACATTTTTTATGACATGGTGAAAGAAACGTCTGTAAGGAGAGGCGTTATTCTTATGGGACCACGCCGCGTAGGAAAGACTATCATGATATACCACACCATTGACAGACTTATTGCCGACGGAATAAATCCGCAGCACATTTTATATCTGTCAATAGATACCCCTATCTACATGGGAATGTCTCTCGAAGCACTTCTGAAAACGGCCTGCAACATATTGCAACTGGACCCAGCTGCAGAAAATCTCTACATTTTCTATGATGAAGTTCAATATCTGAAAAACTGGGAAATGCACTTAAAATCACTGATTGACACATATCGAAAATCTAAATTCATTGTGTCAGGCTCAGCAGCTGCAGCCCTTAAGATGAAAAGTGACGAAAGTGGCGCAGGGCGTTTTCATGATTTCAAACTGCCCCCATTAACGTTCAACGAATATATACACCTTCTCGGACTTGATAACCTTATAATAAGGCGTAGCATCGAATGGAAAGGGATAAACATAAACGCATTCGACACTGTGGACATAAACGAACTAAACCGACTCTTTATAAAATACATAAACTTCGGAGGATATCCAGAAGTTGTGTTTTCTGATGAGATACAACGAAATCCGGGGCTATACATGCGTCGTGACATTGTAGACAAAGTAATGGTAAAAGATTTGCCTGGACTTTATGGAATAAGTGACACACAGGAACTCTATCGTCTGTTCATACACATAGCCTACAGATCCGGATGCGAATTTACGTATGAAGACCTATCGGTAAACTCCGGAATAAGAAAAGAACTTATAAAAAAATATATCAGCTATCTTGAAAGTGCGTTTCTCATTAAAGTCATCCACAGAATAGACAATAATGCCAAAAGACTACAAAGAATAACAAGATTTAAAATATATCTTACAAATCCTTCAATCAGGTGCGCATTATTCTCTCCGCTCAATGAAGGGGACGCCGCATTGGGAAACATGGTAGAAACGGCTATATTTTCACAGCGCATACAAAGAGAGGAAGACATATATTATGCAAATTGGAAAATTGGGCGTAATGACGGAGAGGTAGACATGGTAGGACTCGACATAATGAGTCAAAAACCTGTATGGGCCGTTGAAATGAAATGGTCAGACCGTTATTATGAAATGCCCGGAGAGTTGTCATCGCTTCTTTCTTTTATGGTCAGCAATGAACTTAATGAAGCCATCGTATCGTCAAGAACAAAATTCGGGCGCAAAGAATTGGACAAGGTTAGTCTGACATTTATTCCTTCCGCCCTTTACGCGTATCTGATGGGCTACAACACCATACTCAAAAAGGCCATAAACTCATAAAAGCATTATGGTTTAACTTCGATAAAATAAAACAGCAACAAAAGCGACGAAATGGTATACATCTAATTTATTTCTTAATTCTAATAATTCTGAAATGATGTCAAGTTAAAGTCAGATGCATTTTTACTATAAAAGGTCTAAACAACAGCATATTAGTCTTGTTGGTACATATCTAGCAACACAGGAGGTACGGGAATAAACTTTCTTTGCTCTTCAAGTCTGTTCTTAATTATTTGATATTCAGCTCTTTTATACATTGTCTTACATTTTACGCAGTGGAATGCGTATTTTTACGCAGTGCAAATATAATAAAATGGTTCATCCGACATTTCGCGTGATAGTTGTT
>HF992662.1:0-8437 GCA_000436695.1 Prevotella sp. CAG:1185
CTTTGCGGTCTTTCTTGCGTCCTTCGCTCTGTGCCTGCACCTTGCCTATCTCGGGAGCGTCGGCATAATAAGCCAGGAACTTGCCGAACTCAACGCTTACAATCTTCTTTATGAGGTCTTCTTTGTCGATGTATTCAAAGTAGCGGTTGATGTCTTCCATGAACGGAGCAATCTCTTCCTCGTTCACGTCGGTCTTAACTATCTGGTCCATCACCTTGTAGAGCTGCTTCTTGCATATCTCCTGAGCCGACGGCATGACGCCTTCAACAAACTTCTTGCCTATGGTTTTCTCTATGGCGCGCATCTTGGAGCGCTCGCGCGAGTGGATTATTGATATCGAAGTACCCTTCTTTCCGGCGCGTCCTGTTCGTCCGCTGCGGTGAGTGTAGCTCTCAATGTCGTCAGGCAGACCGAAGTTTATGACGTGCGTAAGGTCTTCAACGTCGAGTCCGCGGGCAGCCACGTCGGTGGCGACAAGCAGCTGAGTCATGTGCTGGCGGAACTTCTGCATGGTTAGGTCGCGCTGCTGCTGCGACAGGTCTCCGTGCAGAGCCTCGGCGTTGTAGCCGTCGTGTATCAGCTTGTCGGCAATCTCCTGCGTCTCGCGTTTGGTGCGGCAGAAGATTATGGCGAATATTTTGGGATAATAGTCTACGATGCGTTTCAGCGCCAGATACTTGTCCTTGGCGTTCACCATGTAGTATATGTGGTTAACGTGCTCGGCTCCTTCGTTGCGGCTTCCCACCACAATCTCCTTCGGGTCGTGCAGATAGTTGCGTGCAATCTTCTCAATCTCGTTGCTCATCGTAGCCGAGAAGAGCAGCGTGTTGCGGTTTTCGGGCACCCCTTCGAGTATCTCGTCAATGCTTTCAGAGAAGCCCATGTTGAGCATCTCGTCTGCCTCGTCGAGCACGACGTTCCTCACAGCGTCGAGCTTTGCAGCTCCGCGGTGCATCAGGTCGATGAGACGTCCCGGCGTGGCAACGATAATCTGTGCCCCGTGGCGCAGGGCTTTTATTTGGTTTTCAATCGACGTGCCGCCGTATACGGCCACCACGTTGATGCCGTCCATGTATTTGGCAAAGTCTTTCAGGTCGTCGGCTATTTGCAGGCACAGCTCCCTGGTGGGGCTGAGCACGAGCGCCTGAGTCTGGCGTACACGAGAGTCAGTGCGCTGCAGCACCGGAATGCCGAACGCAGCCGTCTTGCCCGTGCCCGTCTGGGCCAGCGCAATTACGTCGTTTCTGTTACCAAGTAAATAGGGGATTACTTCTTCCTGTACGGGCATGGGATGTTCAAAGCCCAGCTCCTCGATAGCGCGGCGAATCTCTTCGCTTACGCCTAATTCTTCAAATGTCTTCAAATTAATTATAATTAATGCGGTGCAAAGATACGAAATAAATAAATAAAGCACAATGAATAATGAAAAATCTTGCATCTTTTATGCTGAAATGTCCGCCGTGCCACAGGCCTTTAATGCATGGAAATGTTACCTGATGAAGGATGAAAGAGGTTTTATGAAATTTAATATTCACTTTTTTTGTGAATAGGATAATATGTGTTATCTTTGCCGTTGGATAGAGATAACTTCCACACTTACGCCTGAGTTATGGCAGTGTTGCCGCTGTTTACACGGCAGCATGGACGAATTAGTGTGGAGAGGTGTCTGGTTTGAATTTATGAAAATAAACTTTGAGAAAGATTATCTGCGCGAGCTTTATGAAAAGGGAAAGGCTCAGGACAAGAAACACAGGTTTCAGCCGCAGGTTGTCAAGGGATACGTAAAGTGCGTTAGGGTGCTGTACAAGGCACGGCGCATAGAAGACCTGTTTCCGTTCAAGTCGCTCAATTATGAAAAACTGCAGGGTGACAAGAAGGGACTTTCGTCGGTGAGAATAAACAACCAGTACCGGCTTGAGTTCAGGGAGATAGCCTCGGCAGATGATAGCGCAGTGATTGAGATATGTTCTTTGACTGACATTACGAATCATTATAAATAGACAAGACAAATGGATGAGTTGGCAACACCGTTCAGTCCGGTGCATCCGGGCGAACTTATAAAGGACGAACTGGAGTGCAGACAGCTGTCGCAGAAGTTGGTGGCAGAGCGTCTGGGACTGCCTTATACGGCATTCAACGAGGTGCTTAACGGCAAACGGCCCGTAACAACCGACCTTGCACTGGTGCTTGAGGCCGCTCTCGGCATTCCGGCATATATACTTGTGGGCATGCAGAGCGACTATAATCTGCAGGTGGCAAGGGAGGACAAGAAGCTGGCAAAGAGGCTGGCGGAGATAAGAAAGGCAGCTGCGCTGCTGTAAACTGATAATTATTTGAATACAATGAAGATAGCAGTTTTTTGTTCGGCAAATTCAAATCTTGATCCCGACTTTTTCACAATGACTGAAGAATTGGGACGATGGATGGCCGAAAACGGGCATACGCTGGTGTTCGGCGGATGCAATCTGGGACTTATGGAGTGTGTGGCGAAGGCCGTGCATGATGCAGGCGGCACTACGATAGGTGTGGTGCCGATGATTATCGAGAAGGGCGGAAAGGTGTCCGACTATGTTGACGTGAAGATGATGTGCGACAATCTGAGCGACCGCAAGGATTTTATGCTGGCTCAGTGTGACGTTGCCGTGGCGCTGCCGGGCGGCGTGGGCACGCTCGACGAGATATTCACCGTAGCTGCGTCGGCGTCTATCGGATATCACCACAAGCCCGTGATACTCTATAACATGAAGGGCTTTTGGAACTCTCTCCTTGCCATGCTCGACGACCTTAAAGCCAAAGGCGTGATACGCAGCGGCTTTGAAAATACGCTGATGACGGTCAACAATATCAACGAACTGAAGGCGTTGCTAACACGCTGATAATCAGACGCTTTCTAAAAGGCCACGTTTTAGCTCCTGAAAGGTGGCCTTTTAGCGTGCAATATGTGGTCTTTTAGAGGCTAAAAGGTGGCCTTTTGTAAATCGGTATGTATAGGACCGATTTCTGATGTGTGTTGTCAGGCGTTTTGATATATGTTCAGACATAAATAAAAAGGCATTTTTCCGCAAGTGGAAAGATGCCTTTTGTTTTTCTTTCAGATATATTCCGTTATTCCGTCTGACCGTTGTCTGCCGTTGTTGCGGCAACCTTTTTCTGCGGCTTGAATATCTTGTCGATAACCAGTGCTATGGCTCCGTCGCCCGTAACGTTGCATGCCGTGCCGAAGCTGTCCATGGCAATGTAGAGCGCAATCATAAGAGCCTGCTGCTCGGTGTTGAACCCCAATATCGAGGCGAGCGGTCCGAGCGCCGCCATGATGCTTCCTCCCGGCACTCCCGGAGCTGCCACCATGACTATGCCCAGCATCATTATGAAATGGATGAACACGGGCAGCGAGTGGGGTATGCCCTCAAGCATGCACAGCGTAAGCGCGCAGGCGGTTATCTTCAGCGTAGAGCCCGACATGTGGATTGTGGCGCACAGAGGCACCACGAACGACGCTATGTCGTTCCTGACGCCGTTTTTGAGCGTCTGGCGCAGCGATACCGGTATGGTGGCTGCCGACGACGACGTGCCGAGAGCGGTGAAGTAGGCAGGCAGCATGTTGATGAGCAGCCTTATGGGGTTGCGCCTTACTATGGCTCCCGCTATGACATACTGGTAAAGAAGGACGAAGATGTGGAGCGCGAAGATTACAACTATAATCTTGGCGAACACCGTCATGATGCGCATGGCGTCGCCCTTCATCGTCATATCAAGGAATATGCCGAAGATAAAGAGCGGCAACAGCGGAACCACCGCCACGGCTATGGTCTTGGTGATTACTTCCTTCAGCTCCATGAAGGCGTTTTTAAGCGTGGGCGTGTTGCTGTAAGCTATGCACAGACCCATGAGAAACGAGAACACCAGTGCGCTCATGACGTCGGCCATTGGCGGTATGGTTATCTCGAAGTAAGGAGCAGTTCCCTCCGGCTTCACAACGGAACTGAAGTCGGAAACCGACGAAATCATCGACGGGAACAGGCTTGTTCCCACGCCATACGACAGCACTCCCGTGAGCACCGTGTCGGCGTATGCTATGGCTACCGTGGCCAGCAGCAGCTTGCCCGCGCCCTTGCCTATGTCGGCAATGGCAGGAGTAACCAGGCCGATGATTATCAGCGGAATAACAAAGTTGAGAAACTGGCTGAACACGGCATTGAAGGTGACGAACACTCTCACCACCGGCAGGCTGAGCACGTTGCCCAGCGCTATGCCAAGAGCTATCGCTATGATAACCCTTGGCAGCAGTCCCAGCTTTATCTTTTTCATTATCGGTCTTGTTTAAGCCTTTCGGCCATGGCGCGGCCCAGGGCCTCACACTGTGTGTAAGAGTCTTCTTTCAGACTCTGCTTCATCTCAACCGGAGTGCCCACAGCCTCAAATTTCAGCTTGGTTTCGTTCCAGTGCTGTATGCGCTCAACGGCCTTGCCGGCCCATGCATAGCTTCCGAACCATCCGATATAGTGGCGGTTCTTGATGTCCTTGTTGGCTATCTCGCTCAGCAATACCTCCATCTCGTGGTAAAGACCTGCGTTGTAGGTAGGTGCGCCGACGATGAGTGCGCGGTAGCGGAATATGTCGCGCAGTATGTAAGAGTGGTGAGTCTTCGACACGTTGTACATAACGATGTTCTTGATTCCTGCCTGGCTTGCAGCGCGTGCTATCACCTCAGCCATGCGTTCAGTGTTGCCGTACATCGTTCCGTAGCATATCACGATGCCTTCCTCGGTCTCATAGCGGCTCAGACGGTCGTAGATGCCGATCACTTTGCTTACGTTCTCGTGCCATACGGGGCCGTGTGTAGAGCAGATATAGTCGAGCTGCACTCCCTCAAGCTTCTTCAGGGCGTTCTGTACGGGCACTCCGTACTTGCCGACGATGTTAGAATAGTAGCGCACCATCTCGAGCCAGAACGTGTCGCAGTTGATTTCTGAGTCGATTATGCCGCCGTTCAGCGCGCCGAAGCAGCCGAACGCGTCGCCCGAGAACAGCACATGGCTTGTAGTGTCGAGTGTAACCATGGTCTCGGGCCAGTGAACCATAGGTGTGAGAACGAAGTTAAGCTCATGCTTTCCGAGGCTCAGCTTGCTGCCGTTCTTAACCTCCACTTCGTTGGTTGTTATGCCGTAGAAGCCTTCGATCATGCCGAATGTCTTCTTGTTGGCAACGATTTTTATTTCAGGATAATATTTTCTTATCAGTTCTATGGCACCGCTGTGGTCGGGCTCCATGTGGTTTATTACCAGATAGTCAATCTTGCGGTCGCCTATAACCTCTTTGATGTTCTTGATATATGGCATGAAGAAGTCTACCTCAACAGTGTCGATGAGGCACACCTTCTCGTCGTTTATGAGGTAAGAGTTGTATGAAACTCCGTTGGGCAGCGGCCACAGGCCCTCAAAAAGCTCCTTGTTGCGGTCGTTGACGCCTACATAATAGATGTTGTCTTTAATCTCAATCATGATTCAAATAAATTTATTTGGTTTGTTCTTTTTCGTATTTTATATCCTGTATGATGCCGTGCAGTGTCGGTCCGGCGGCTGTTATTCGCCCTTGAGGGCCTCCTTGCGCATGGCCTCGCCAAACTCCTTGTCGATAGAGTTGTCGATGCTCTTGCAGCAGTTCTCGGAGAATCTCTGCGCACATTCAATCACCTTGTCCCACAAATCCTCGCTGAGTCCGCGGTCTATGACGTCGCGCGTCACTCCGTATCGCATCATTCCGTACACCAGTCCGGCGTTGAAGTTGTCGCCGGCGCCTATCGTGCTTACCGTGTTGGTGGCCGTAACGGGGTAGCTCTTCTTGAATCCGTTCTCGGCATGAAGCTCAACCGGCTGCGAGCCGTTGGTGTAGACGAACTTCTTGCAGTAGAAAGAAATCTCCGAGTTGTACACCTTGTCCGACGTGTCCATCTTGTACATCACCTTAAAGTCGTCGCGGCTGCCGCGCACTATGTCGGCATACTCAAAGTTTTCGAGAATGTTCGGCGTGAGCTTCATCACCTCGTCGGCGTGCGAAGCCCTGAAGTTTACGTCGTAATATATTATCGCTCCGTTGCTGCGCGCATGGTTCATGACGGCTGCCACCTGCGGTCTGATAACCGGGTTGACGGCATAATAAGAGCCTATCATCACAATGTCGTCGCGGTTAATCTCGGGGCACACATAGTCGAGTCTGTCGTGCGGGTGGTCTTTATAGAAGATATATTCGGCATCGTTGTTGTCGTTGAGAAACGCGAGCGACACCGGCGACTTACTGCCGTTGAACATGCAGACGTTAGAAGCGTCAACGCCGTTGTCCTTAAGAAACTTCACCGTGCTGCGGCCTATGCGGTCGTCGCCCACCTCGCTGATAAAAACTGCGGGCACTCCGGCGCGCCCAAGCGATATAATGCCATTGTACACAGAGCCTCCCGGAACGGCACTTACGGGTCGCTCGTTCTTGAAAATGATGTCTAATACGGTTTCGCCTATTCCTATAACTTTCCTCATCTGTTTTAGTTTTGACTTATTGCGGAGCTCCGGCAGCCCCCGTCTTTGTCAGGCATATTGACCTGCGGCAGGGCCATGGCCGGCACCTTCTGAGGCGGCGCGTGGCTTTATGCGGCCGCGGTTGTGGCTGATGCGGATTTGGCTGTGGCGTACTCCATTATCAAATTCGCTGCAAATATCTGAAATTTTTATTAAATAACAAATTAAAAAGTTGTATTTTTGCACAATGGTTTTTTAAGCCTGAACAAAAGAACAAATGCAATACAACACTTATACTCTGACCAACGGCCTTAGGGTGATACACCTGCCGTCGGCATCGCCAGTAGTCTATTGCGGCTACGGAATATGCGCCGGTACGCGCGACGAGCATCCGGGAGAAGAAGGCATCGCACATTTTTGCGAGCACACTACGTTTAAGGGCACCGCAAAGCGCACCTCGTTACAGATTCTTAACTGCCTTGAAAGGGTGGGGGGCGACCTCAACGCTTTCACCAACAAGGAGGACACCGTGTTCTATGCGGCCATTCTTAAAGAGCATATAGCAAGAGCCGTCGACCTGCTTACCGACATGGTGTTCCACAGCACCTATCCGCAGGCTGAGATAGACAAGGAAATTGAGGTGATATGCGACGAGATTGAATGTTACAACGACTCGCCTGCCGAACTGATTTACGACGAGTTTGAGAACGCCATATTCAGCGGACATCCCCTCGGACACAACATACTCGGAAGGGCGGAGCGCCTGCGCGAATATACAACTGACAACGCACTGAGCTTTACTCGCCGGTTCTACCGACCAGAGAACGCCGTGTTCTTTGCCTATGGCGACATAAGTTTCAGCCGTCTTGTAAAGCTTCTTGAGAAGGCAACGGCCGACTTTCAGCCATGCTCCCCGCTGCTCGACACCATGCCCAAGGGCTTGCTTCCCGAATATAATCCGCAGGAACTGCTCAGCCAGAAGAACACTCATCAGGCTCACGTGATGATTGGCAACCGTGCCTACAGCGTGCACGATGACAAGCGCATGGCACTGTATCTGCTCAACAACATACTCGGCGGACCGGGCATGAACGCGCGGCTGAACATAGCCTTGCGCGAGAAGCACGGACTGGTGTATACCGTGGACAGCTCGATGGTGAGCTATTCTGACACCGGAATGTGGTGTACCTATTTCGGATGCGACCCTAAGGACGTGAAGAAATGCCGCCGCCTCGTGATGCGCGAACTTGACCGCATGGCGCAGAAACCCATGTCGGCAGCTCAGCTTGCAGCCGCCAAACGGCAGATAAAGGGACAGATAGGAGTGGCGTGCGACAACCGTGAGAGTTTTGCCCTCGACTTTGCCAAGAGTTTCTTGCATTATGGATGGGAAAAGGACATCACTTCGCTCATGGCAAGGATAGACCGCATAGAGGCCTCAGAGATGCAGCTCGTGGCCCAGGAGGTGTTCAACAGCGACAGTCTTACAGTGCTGACATTCCTCTGATTCATGCTCGATAAAAGATAAATTTAAGTTGTTTGCTAACATCTTGATATTCAGACGTTTAGCAAAACCAAATAAATCGCTTTCCAAAAGGCCGTCTTTTAGCTTCTAAAAGGTGGCCTTTTATCGTGTAAAAGGCGTTCTTTTACAATGCAAAAGGCCACCTTTTGCAAAACAGCCAAAATACGGTTGTCAGGCCGTTGGATTTAAGCGGACTTTCAGACGCATGGAAAGCAGATTTTCATCCTGCTGTTTCGTGATAAAAGAACAATCCCTCATGCCTGTCAAAGGGCGTGAGGGATTGTCTTGTTTTGTATTAATATATTGGGTTATTCGTAGAGATGAAACATGCGCTCCATCATCTGCCATTTCTGGTCTGACGTGGCATCGGCGGCGCAATCCTGAAATTGTGCCACGTGCTCTT
>HF992662.1:8464-36765 GCA_000436695.1 Prevotella sp. CAG:1185
GCTCTTCCCATTCCTGCTGTCGCGGCAGTGTGGCAAGGCGCGCCATCGCACTGTCCCAGTCGAAGTCTAACGGTGCGTCGACAATCATAAACAGGCGGTTGCCGAGGATGTAAATCTCCATTTCCAATATGCCTACTGCCTTTATTCCTTCCTTAATCTCGTCCCAGAAGTGTTCTTTATCGTGAGCCTCGCGGTAACGGCGGATAAGTTCCGCGTCGTCTTTCAGCTCCATTGTCTGGCAGTAACGCTTTACGGGCACGTCGAATTCTTTTGTCTTATAGCCTTCCATAGTTATATTTTTAATTCATAATTCACAATTCATAATTCATAATTGGGTTGGTTCGTTGCCCTCTTATTTTAAGAATTAATTCATAATTGGGCTAATTTTCTTACTTCTTAATTCTTACTTCTTAATTTTTAATTCTTACTCCCTGCCTTCCCCTTCTGCCTCTTTGAATACGTCTTTGATGATTTGGCTTGCCAGGGTGAAGCCGAAGACGCCGGTGATATGCACCATTGAGCCGTTGGCGCGCGGCTCGTCTGACGTGCCTTGGTTGGGCAGAAGCTCGTCGCTGTAGACGCATCTGAATTTGCGTGCAGGCTTGTCGCCCTGACGCTTGAACTCCTGACGCAGCTTGCGGGCAAGCGGACAGCCCTCCACTTTCCAAAACTCTGTAACCTTGATGCGCGACGGGTCGAGTTTGCGCGCTGCCCCCATAGACGACAGCAGAGTGGCTTTTGAGAGGCATGCCGTGCGTATCAGCAGCATCTTGTCGGGTATGCTGTCTATCGCGTCGACAACATAGTCGTAGTCGTTGAGATTAAATTCAGCCGCCGTATCGGCACTGAACGCCATAAAACGCGCGTCAACCTCAGCCTCGGGACTGATGTCGAGCAGTCTGTCGCGCAGCACTTCCACCTTCGGCTTGCCCACGGTCGACGTGGTGGCCATGAGCTGTCGGTTGATGTTCGACGGACACACGCGGTCGGGGTCTACAATGGTTATATGTCTTACGCCCGAGCGAACCAGTGCTTCAACGCACCAGCTGCCTACGCCGCCCACGCCAAACACAATGACGCGCGTTGCGCACAGCCGTTCAGTGGCATCGTCGCCAAGCAGCAGTCGGGTTCTTGATAAATCGTTGTTCATAAAATTCTATCACACGATTAATTCATAATTCACAATTAGCTAACGCTGAACTTCGTTTCATAATTCATAATTGGGCTGGTTAAAAGGCCCTTTTTTGCCATATCTTCAGCTGTCAAGTCATGCTTTCTTAATCCTTAATTCTTACTTCTTAATTACCCAGTCTCTTCCTGCAATCTTCGAGGATGGCCATCAGTTCGTCAACTGTTGAGGCTCTGAGCATGGCTATACGCGTCTGACGGAAGTCGGGAATGCCCTTGAATATTGGGGTGGCGGCGAGATGACGGCGCGTGTGCAGTATGCCGCGATACTCGTCTATGCGCTCCACGTTGATGCGCAACTGCTCCTCGAGGATGTCCAGTTTGTGGTTGAAGTCGAGTTCAGGGTCAGGCTCCTTGCCGTTAAGATAGTCGCGAATCTCCTTAAAAATCCACGGATGACCGAACGTTGCGCGGCCTATCATCACCGCGTCTACGCCGTAACGCTCAAACGCCTGCTTGGCTTCTTCGGGCGTAGTGATGTCGCCGTTGCCTATTATGGGGATGTGTATGCGCGGATTACGCTTCACTTCGCCTATCAGAGTCCAGTCTGCCTGACCTGTATACATCTGCGCCCTTGTGCGTCCGTGTATCGTCAGAGCCTGTATTCCGCAGTCCTGAAGCTGCTCGGCAAGTTCGGTTATTATTAGGTTTTCGCTGTTCCATCCGAGCCTTGTCTTCACCGTTACGGGCACTTTCACCGCCTTGACCACCTCGCGTGTTATGTCGAGCAGCAGCGGAATGTTCTGCAGCATGCCTGCTCCGGCGCCCTTGCCTGCCACCTTCTTGACAGGACAACCGAAGTTTAAGTCTATCAGGTCGGGTCCGGCCTCCTCTACAATCTTTGCCGCCTCCACCATCTGCGGTACGTCGCGGCCATAGATCTGGATGCCCACTGGCCTCTCGTCGTCGCTTATGGTGAGCTTGTTCATGGTGCTCTTTACCGAGCGCACCAGTGCTTCGGCGCTGACAAACTCGGTGTATACCATAGCCGCTCCGTAGCGTTTGCACAGCCTGCGGAATCCTATGTCGGTTACATCTTCCATCGGCGCCAGCAGCAAAGGCCGGTCGCCAAACTGTATGTTTCCTATTTTCATTGCGTGTAGGGTTGATGGTTTTGTCTTAAGTAGTTATCGCTCACGCTGTGAGCTAGTAGTTACAGGAGTTATCGCCGGCTTTGCCGGCTAGGAGTTAAAGCCGAATGTCCTGCTGGTGTTTGTGGGACTTATGGGACATAATGAGACTTATGCCGGGATAAGCCACAAGGCATTTGACTTTAACTACTAGCTCACAGCGTGAGCGATAACTACTTTAACTCCTTTAACTACCTGACGTTTTATATATTTTCAGTTATTAATTAAATGATAAACTCCTCCTGCCATGCACCTCACCATGCCTTTCATTTCGAGCGTGAACAGGGTGGCGGCGAGGCGGCTGACGGGGATGCCGGAGGTCAGGGTCAGACTGTTTACCTGCTGGTCGTTCTCCTTCTGCAGGGCATCGGCCACGGCCTGCTCGTCGGCTGTAAGCTCGGGGAAGAGCGTGCGCTCTATGCCGTTGCGGCGAGCCTGCTCCAGACGGGCGTCGGTCTGCCATCCCATGGCGTTTATAAAGTCGGCGGCACCGGATATAAGGCCCGCCTTGTTGTCGCGTATAAGGTTGTTGCAGCCTTCAGAATACATGTCGCCCGTGCGGCCGGGAAAGGCAAACACGTCGCGGCTGTAGCTGTTGGCAATGCGCGCCGTTACAAGTCCGCCGCCGTGAGAGGCACTCTCTATGAGCACCGTGGCGTCGGATATGCCTGCCACAATGCGGTTGCGGCGCAGAAAGTTGAGCTTGTCGGCATTGGTGTTTGAGAAGAACTCGGTGAGCAGTCCGCCCTGAGTGAGCATCTTGTCGGCCGTGTCGCGGTGGCGTGGCGGATAGAGATAGTCTAATCCGTGAGCCAGTACGGCCACCGTGTCGAGTCCGTCAGCCAGTGCCTCGCGGTGCGCGCAGATGTCCACTCCGTATGCCAGTCCGCTTACAATGAGCACGTCGGGGCACATTGCAGACAGGTCTTTAACAAAGCTGTGTATGCAGTCCTGCCCGTAGGCGGTGCAGTGGCGTGTGCCCACTATGTTGATTACGCGCATGCGGTTGAGCCTTGCCGTGCCCTTATAGAACAGCACGAGCGGTGCGTCGGCACATTCTTTCAGCCGCTGCGGATAGTCTTCGCTGCCCATGCACAATATGCTTATGCCATTGCGCGCCGCAAACTCAATCTCGCTCTCAGCCCTTGCCTCTGCCTCAGCCGTGTCGACCAGCGCCTCGGCAGTGCGCTTGTTGCAGTCGGGCATCAGGTCGCATATGTTGCGGCGGTTGTCCATTATGGCCGTAGCGCTGCCCGCCTTGCGCCACAATGCGGTTATCTCGGCAGAATTAAAATAGCTGATTCTGCTGAGCGTAAGCATGTTTAATATCTCTTGTTCGTGCATGGCGGGGGATTTTTTGGGGTGGGGGAGATGGGAGTAATGGGACTTATGGGAGGGATGCGGGGAGCTGAAGGCGCGTGCGCCTTTTGTCGCTGCTGCCTAAAGCCACTGGCTGAAGGCCTCGTCATACTCCTTGCTGTTGGCCAGCTTGCCGTTCACCAGGCATACAAGGTCTATTACGCCCTTAAAGCATATCTTGTTGTCAGACGCGCGGTAGATGTCCTGATTGAACACGTAGCGCAGTCCTTCCTTGCGGAGGTTGAGGCATGATATAAACTCGTCGTCGCATCTCAGCGGCGTCTTAAACTGCAGGTTCATGCGTGCCACGACGGCGTCGATGCCCTTGCGGTGCATCTCGGCGAAGCTGAGTCCGCATTTCTGCAGAAACAGGTGGCGCGTATGTTCGGCGTAGTGCAGATAGTTTGCGTTGTTAACAATGCCTTCGATGTCGCACTCATAGTCGCGAACCATCATTCGTGTGGTGAATATATATTCCATAATGGATGCAAAGATAAAGCTTTTTCCGTATTATTTTCTGTTTTTTTATGCTAAAAGATTTGTTTTGTCTTCACGGCAGTTTTTCAGCCCTGTTTATGCCCTTGTTGTATGGGGCATGACGCGGCGTTTTCTGAAAGGTGGCCTTTTGGCTTGCAAAAGGACGCCTTTTACACGATAAAAGGCCACCTTTTAGAGCCTAAAACACTGCCTTTTAGAAGGCTGTTTGTATCATACTGATAATCAGATAGTTACAAAGTGATGTAGCATCGGTCTCAATCTGGTTTATGATATGCCGTTTTATATGGCACGGATTACGGTAAAAAGGCATATTCAAGATGCCTTTTCAGTGTTTTGTTTTCAGATATTCGTATCCTATCCGGCATCTCAGGCAGTCCTTCTTGTCGCAGTATTCCTTTTTCAGTTGTATCAGCGCCTGACTGTCTCCGGCGTTTTCTGCCTTCAGTCCGCACTGCTCCCACAGCCTTACTATATGGTTGTTTTCGGCGCGAAGCTCACTGAGCAGACTGAGCGCGCGGCTGCACAGAGTGTCGTTGTGGCGGTGGCGGCCGTAGGCAAAGAGCATGGGAACGGCGGTGTTGATTATGAGCAGGTTGAGCGATGAGTCAGAGATGCTCTTGCGGTTCTTCACGCTCGTGCTGCCGAAGGTGTAGTGAGTCTCCCAATAAGGCGTAACCCTGGTGCGCAGCAGGGCTTTAAGCTGATCGACGGATGTACACTCGGCAAGGCGGCTCAGGTCGCTTTGGCGCGAATGATAGAGCTGTGCCAGTTGCGATATGCGTATGTGGGGAAAGTTCTGAGGCCTCATTCTAAGAAATTTCCACATGCCGGCGTCAATGGGAGTGAGGCCGAACTTATGCGCCATATACTGATATTCCTTGCGCAGACGGTCGAAATAGCCCTCCTTCATGGCGTCGTCGCGGTAAGGTTCTGGTATGGTGTCATATTCAAGCAGACCTGCCTGTCCCATGAATATTGCCTCAATCTGGAACAGGTCGTCGCGGTGATGCGCAACGCTCTGCAGCGGAATGCTCATTGCCCACGCCTCGAATGCGTCGCCGTTGACGCCGAATCCGTAGTTGCGCGCCATCGTTACGAAGAGCGCCGACTCCCACGAGCCGCCGCATCTGTCGGCCCTCTGCCTTATGGCGTCGGTCTTCTGCTCCAGCCGTTCGGCCTGCAGGCGGCTCATCCAGCTGTGAACCGTGAGCCGGCTTAGCTGCGGTATGATGGCATAGCACGGCGGATAATGGTCGGTGGTGATAAGTTCGTCATAGTTGCGGCTAACCTCCTGCGGCACGTCGAGCCTTATCTGCGCCACCTTGCGGCCGTCGGATGTTATGATGTCAGGCCCCGTTTCGGCAGCCACATGCAGCACCACGTTGTCGTAGGCCTTGTCCTTGTCGTGTCCGTGCGCATACCAGTCGGATGCCTTGTCGTGTATCTCGATGTTTCCAACCCACATAGTGCCGCCAATTCTGACCTTCGCGTTGAAGAAGTCAGGCCCCGCGTTGGTGTTGGGCAGACCTGCGTCTATCACCTCAACACTCTCGCCCGTGGTTGTCAGGAGCGGTCTGGCAGGAAACATCTTGTGCTTCCATACATAATGAAGAAGCTTTTCCATAAGCGTGTTTTTATATGGTATCTCAGTCGGTTGCAGGCCTTTGTCAGGCCCTGTGGCGCGTTTCAGCGCAATACAAAGATACGAAAAAATCCCGTACAAGATGTTTCCTGTACGGGATTTTTTATCTTTAAGCGCCATAAGTCTGCGCCTTCAGCGGCACAGATGCTCGCTGCGCGTCATTATTTTTTGATAACCTTAACGGTTGTTCCGTCAGCCTTCTTCAATATGTTGAGGCCCTTCTTCATGCTGTTCAGCTTGTTTCCGTTGATGTCGTATACAGCTTCAACGCCGCTGTTGGTTACAGGAGTGCTGATGCCTGTTGTCTCATAGCCGAACTTAACATTGATGTTCATGTCCATGACTTCGGGAATTGAGTACAGAATGTCGATGTTGGCTTTCAGCTTGTCCTCTGTCAGCTCGCCTGTCATGTTAACGTCTACAGGTACGCCTTCAAGTGCCCAAGTAACATCAGGATCATCACCTGCCTTGATAGTAACTGTCTGCTGTGTGCTGAGTTTGATGACTCCGTCTTCCTCAACGGCGTCAACATCAGTCATTTCAATAGTACCTACAGCCATTATTCCTTCAAGCTCGAAGTTCTTCAGAGCAAGAGTGTATTTGCCGTTTGACTGTTTTGTTACGTCGATTGTAGCCTGCTGAGCCGGCATTTCGCTGCCCATAACAGTAACAATGAGGTTGTCTGTATAGCTCTTTGCGCTGCTGCTGTTGTCTGTTCCGAATACGGCAGAGATGTTCAAACCAACGGCAGATATGCTCATGTTGAGGTAGAGCTGGTCGTCCTTCATGTAGCTGCCCTTGTTGATAGTAAGGTCAACATCTACCGGCAAGAAACCAAGGTTTACCTTTATTTTGGCATTTGTCTCGTCAAACCAAGTGTAACCGTTGTTGTCTGTTGTGGCGGTTACGTTTTCAACAGTGATATCTCCAAGATTCATTGTTGCGAAAGAGAAGTCTTTCAGTGTGATCTTGTAGCTGTTGTCAACACCTTCTGTCTCGTCGACAGTTACTGTAGACTCTGATGTTGTAGGCTCTCCGCCACCCAGTGAGATGACAAGCTGGTCAGTGAAATCCTTAGCTCCTGCTGTAAGAGTGAGTGCGAGGAGCGCAATAATAGTAAAAATTTTCTTCATCTTTTTCCTTGTTTTGTTATTATGTTACTTTATTTTATATGAAACACCTATTGTTCCGTAAATCGGGTAAAGCGTCTGTTCGATTGTATCGAAGTGCTTTCTGAATATTCCGGTGAATCCCCATGAGACGTCGGCAAAGGCTCCCCACTGCTTGTGGAAGTACCATTCGGCGCCAAGCATCATGCCAAGCTGCCATGAGCGCATGTCGTCGCTGAAGTCGTAAGTGCCGCGGCTGCCCTCGTCAGAGCCAAGCTCCACCTTTGCTCCGGTGGGGTCGCCGACGCGCAGGTAGCCGTCGTAGGCATATCCGCGGAAGGAGTGCGACCTGACGTAAGACAGATAGGGACCTAGCTTCAGGTGCAGGTTGCTGTTAAGGGCGTAGGTTGCCTGCAGCGGAAGTGTGAGCATCCACATCTCCACCTCGGAAGCGTTGTGGCCGGTAAACTGGCCCTCGAGCCTCTGTCCTCCCCTCACGATGGCCATGTGATAGTTCTTGACGGTGGCGTCGATGTTCATTCCCTTGTTCTCAAGATGCAGTCCGGTGGTGAGTCCCCACTTGTCTGACAGGGGCTTGTATATGCCCAGTCCGAGCGAGAAGTTGGGCTCGAGCTTGTAGCTGTCGAGGTTTCTTATCGTCGCCGGCATGCCTATGGGGGCTGTGCCTCCCACGCTGTAGCCGAAGCGCAGGTTGTAAACAAGATTGTCGAATATGCCTGCTCCGAAGGCCGCAGAGGCCGTAAGGACGGTCAGGACTAATGTGATAAACGTTTTCTTCATGACTATTCGGTTGTTTCTTCGCAGACCACTTCAACTTCGTCAACTATAAGCGTGCTGCCTAATGCACCCTTAAATGACGCTCCCTCGATACTTGATGTGAATACCACACTTAGGTTATATCCATGGTCAGCAAGTAGTTGCTTGTCTATCTCCGAACGATATTCAAAGTCAACATCAAACGATGTCCACTCTTGTGTGTCTTTAACTTCCGGCACGCGGGCAATTGCTACAATATAAGGACTTGTCAACACATCGTCGCCATGGAGCGTTATGGCCTTATTATTGTTGTCATGATTTCTGTATATTACAGCATATATATCGCCTTTGTCATAGGTTCCCGGTATCGGTTTCCTTTTTCCGTCAACGCATTCGCCGCCAGATTTATATTTATACCATCCTGTCAGCTTTAACGGAACTTTATCAAATGTGCGCCCGAAACTTGTTGCCTGCAATGCACCGTCAGTTCCACTGAGTGCCTTACTCGCATCAAATTCTCCTATATAGAGATTTCCTGCAGCTATACCCATATTGACCATTGAGCCGAAACTGCCGGTGCTCATCGTCTCAAGTTTAACGCCCTTTCCCTTATATCCATCGGTTATTGGTGAGGAGGGATAGTTTTCCGGCGGTATTGAGCCGCCAATAAACTGTGCACTTAAATTAAATCCGGGGTTTCCTGTTGCCCAATTGCCCATCCAGCCGCCAGACTTTGAAAGGTCGCTCCATTCATAGAACTGACCGCCGGCACTGCCGTCTACAAGCCGTATGCTCTCAAAATCAAACTTGTTTGGCGATTCCGTAAGCCTAAATGACACGTTGTAAACACGGCTCCAATTACCGTCTTCAGACGTAACCTTATAAGTTACTTCCTTTTCGTCGCTGAAATCGTGCACCGAACCGCTTGCCGGCTCAATCTTTGCGCCTTCGGTTATATGAAATATCGGCGCCATTGCAGATACATCTGCGCCCTCTTTAATTTCAAAAACGATGTTATTCGCATCTGAAAGCACGTTTACCAGCGTGTCGCTGGGCGCGAAGAATATGTCTGAAGAATTGTCTGTGTGTACGTATGCCTGCTCGATGTCGCATTCAGCGTTGAGCGGCTCGTCCTTAAAGCAGGATGTCAACGAGCTGCATACGGCGATTGTCAGAAGTATATTGGTGAACTTCATTTATGATACGGGTATGATTTAATATCTTGCAAAGATATTCCAAAAAACGATGCTGTCCAAATTTTTTTAACAATAATTGCATTTTTTAGACTAAACTTTTTTGTCTGGTAAAGTTTTTTATGTGTCCTGTCGATAAATTGGCTTTGTACGTGCATTGTAATGTTTTATGATTTCCGTGACGCTCTGTCACTCCTTTTCAGGTCATGTCAGAACCTGTCTTTAAAGCACCTCCACACCCCCTGTTTTCCAAAAGGCCACCTTTTAGCCTCCAAAAGGCCACATATTGCACGCTAAAAGGCCGTCTTTTAGAGCCTAAAAGGTGGCCTTTTGCAACGCATTGAATGTCAGGAAGTTACACAGGCAGTATGAAACACCGCTGCCAAAAGCCTTTTCTGCATGCTTAAAGCGCATTTATAGAGAGCGCTGTGGGCGGCGTCAAGTATTAATGTCCGGCGCGTATCATGGCCGGGAACTGCAGCCGTTGCCGTGCATTGCGGCTTTGCGCGGTAAAAATAAGTTATGTGAAATTAAAAAAACTCTTTTGTCTTTGTTTTCTCTCCGACTTATGTTATCTTTGCAGATGATTTAAATCGCGATTTAATTATGAAAATAGCTCTTATCGGCTATGGCAAGATGGGCAAGATGATTGAGCAGATAGCCCTTGGCCGTGGCCACCAAATTGTAAGTATAATCGACATCGACAATCAGCAGGACTTCGACAGCGAGGCCTTTGCTTCGGCTGATGTTGCTATCGAGTTCACCAATCCTACTGCCGCCTACGGCAACTATCTCAAGGCCTTTGCGCACAACGTCAAGGTGGTGTCAGGCTCTACGGGATGGATGAAAGACCACGGCGACGATGTCAGAAAGATGTGTTCTGAAGGCGGACAGACCCTTTTCTGGGCATCTAACTTCAGCATCGGCGTTGCCATATTCTCTGCCGTCAACCGCTATCTGGCAAAGATAATGAACGGTTTTCCGCAGTATTCGGTAACTATGGAGGAGACTCACCACGTGCATAAGCTCGACGCTCCGAGCGGCACCGCCATAACTCTTGCCGAGGATATAATAGACAATCTCGACCGCAAGGACAAATGGGTGAAGGGCACTCTTGTTGCTCCCGACGGCCATGTGGAAGGCTCTGCCGACTGTGCCGACAACGAGTTGCGCATCGACTCAGTGCGCCGCGGCGAGGTGCCTGGCATCCACACCATTAAATACGACAGCGAGGCCGACTGCATAACCATCACTCACGACGCCCATTCGCGTCAGGGTTTCGCCCTCGGCGCAGTGCTTGCAGCCGAATATACTGTGAACCACAGCGGACTGCTGACGATAAGTGATATGTTTAAATTTTAAATTTAAGGAGTTAAAGTAGTTAAAGGAGTTATCGCAGGCTGTGCCTGCTAAGTAGTTAAAGTCATTAGCCTTGAAGGTATTTTGCACGTGTACGGTGTGTACTTGATTATTTATACCAAGAATAATCCTCAAGAGTAATGACTTTAACTCCTAAGCCGTACTTGTACGGCGATAACTACTTTAACTCCTTTAACTACTGCATAAAAAGATTTAACCAAATGATTGACAAAGAAAAGAAACGACTTAACATGAAGGTTCAATGGACTAAGTTTACCATTGTAACCCTGTTGTATCTCATATTCCTCTACTGGGTGGAGAGCTGGTGGGGACTTATCGTAGTTCCGTTCATATTCGACGTATATATCACTAAGAAGATACGCTGGCAGTGGTGGAAAGACTCTGAGCGTCCCGTGCGCTTCATCATGTCGTGGGTAGACGCTCTCGTGTTCGCGCTCGTGGCTGTATATTTCATCAATCTGTTCTTCTTCCAGAACTATGTCATACCTTCTTCATCACTCGAGAAATCTCTCCTTACAGGCGACTACCTCTTCGTAAGCAAGGTAAGCTACGGCCCGCGCATACCGCAGACGCCGCTCACCATGCCGCTGACACAGCACACTCTGCCCGTGTTCGGCTGCAAGTCGTACATCGAGTGGCCGCAGTGGGACTACCGTAGAGTGAAAGGCTTGGGCCATGTCAAGCTTAACGATATCGTGGTGTTCAACTATCCGGCAGGCGACACGCTCGTGTCTAAACCGCAATATCAGGCTGCTGACTATTATCAGATGTGCTATTCGTTCGGCAATCAGCTGACAATGGAGCATCCGGACCTTACGAAGATGACTCCGCAGCAGCAGTATGACTGGTACAACCGCCTGTATAACATCGGACGTAACTATATCATCGACAACCCGAGAGAATACGGCTCGATAATATCTCGACCCGTAGACCGCCGCGAAAACTACGTTAAGCGTTGCGTGGGACTGCCCGGACAGACGCTCCAGATAAAGAACCGCATAGTTTATCTTGACGGCAAACCAAACAAGGAACCCGACAACGTGCAGTACACTTACAAGATTAAACTGCTGCAACCGCTGCCCGAAGACCTGATGTATGAACTCGGAATAAGCATGGAAGACCTTACCAGTCTGAACGAGAACGGATACATGCCGCTCACCAAGAAGGCTGCCGACGCGCTGGCTAAGCGCCGCGACCTCGTGGCAAGCATCACGCTCAACACCGACGCTACCACGGGAGACCTGTACCCGTTGAACGCCAACACGGGCTGGACACGCGACAACTACGGTCCGGTATGGATTCCGCAGAAGGGCAAGACCATAACACTTAACATGAAAAACATTGCCGTTTACGAGCGTCCTATACGTGTGTATGAGGGCAACCAGCTTGAAGTTAAGAACGGAAAGATATACATTAACGGCAAGCAGACCAATAAGTACACGTTCAAGATGGACTATTACTGGATGATGGGCGACAACCGCCACAACTCAGCCGACTCACGTTACTGGGGCTTTGTGCCCGAAGACCACATCGTGGGCAAGCCTATCTTCATCTGGTGGAGCAGCGATCCCGACCGCAGCGGATTCTCAAGAGTGCGCTGGAACCGCCTGTTCCGTTTTGTTGATGACATTAAGTAAAAGTAATATATTAAGGACTTTGAATTAAGAAAGGAAGTATGGCGCCGGCCGTAAGGCCCGTTAGTTTGGCGTGAGTAACGTCTTGACGCGCCACGGCATCTGTCGCAGCGGCACATAAGAAGGCTGTTAACAATGGCAGATAAGCATCCGGCCGCAGGGCCTGCGCCTTACTTCTTGACGCTTAATTCATAATCCTTAACCCTAAGGACTATGAGAAGTGCGCTCAAGTTTGTGATGGCGTTGATAGTCACAATCTTGTTGATGTTGGCTTTCCGCGCTTTGGTGTTTACCGTATATACGGTCAGTGGCTCAGGCCTTGAGCCTTGCTTTATTAACGGCGACCGTGTGCTGGTAAACAGGTGGAGCTATGGCCTGCGCACGGGCGGCGGTCCTTATTTCAGATACACGCGCTGGATGTCATCGCCGGTTGAGCGCGGCGACCTCGTTGCCTTCAACTGTCCTTCCGATTCATCCGTACCATTCACCAATCTTCCTGTAAGCGCCTGCTATTGCACAGGCGTGCCCGGCGACACCGTCATGGCCGACGGCGTAAGGCTGATTGTGCCCGGACGCGGCCACATAGTGAAGGTTAACGACAGCAACGTGCGCCTGCTGTGCTATTTATATAATAGGTACGAGGGGCACAGCGCAAGGGTTGTTGACGGCCGTCTGATAGTAGACGGAGCTGAGACGCGCTGCGCGTCGTTCGCCAACGACTATTACTGGTTCAGTTCGGGACGTCCGTCAGAGCCTTACGACTCGCGCTATTTCGGTTTCGTTCCCGAGAGTCACATCATCGGCAGGGTGGCTGTGCTGCTCTATTCGGTAGACCCTTCGCTGCCGTTCTACGAGTGTCTGCGCCCCGGACGCAACATGCAGGTGATACGAAAGCCTGACGCCCCTTACGCGGAGCAGTGCCGCAGGCAGTAGGCAAGAGGCGCTTTGAGGCGTCAGAACGCAAGATTTTCAGCTATGCGCGCCATTGCTCCGTTGCGTTGAAATGGCGCTTTTTGATAACGTAAAACATCCCAAGAAACAACAAACCCACTTAAATATTATGTCAGAAGCATTGCTTTCATCGGCCTATTTCGGCCCTGTTCAATGGTATCAGAAACTCAACCGCTACGACAAGGTGAGCGTTGAGGCTTACGACAGTTTCATAAAGCAGACCTACCGCAACCGCTGCGTGATAGCCACTGCCAACGGAGTGCAGGCCCTCACGGTGCCAGTGGAGCGCACAACCGAGCCTGCTGCGGCGGAAGATTCGCCACAGGCGCTCAAATGTCTCATGAAGGACGTGCGCATAAGCGACCACGGCAACTGGCGCCATTTGCACTGGAACGCGCTGATGAGCGCATACGGCGAGTCGCCGTTCTTTGAGTATTATGCCGACGACATAAGGCCGTTCTTTGAAAAGAAGTGGACATTCCTCTATGACTTTAACATGGAGATATGCGCCAAAATGTGCGAACTCATCGACATTGAGCCACACATAGAGCCTACGGCGGAGTTTGTTCCGCACGATGAAATGGCAGATTCGGGCGTTGACGACTACCGCGAAGTTATCCGCCCCAAGCACAGTCAGCCCGACCCGATGTTCACCCCCAGGCGCTATTATCAGGTGTATGAACAGCGCCACGGCTTTCTGCCCAACCTCAGCATACTCGACCTGCTGTTCAACATGGGCAACGAGAGCGTGCTGTATCTTTAGCGCCAATCGGCCATAAGGCCGCAATGGCTTTATCTGTTTTACGCATTCATGATTTCAGCAGTCTTTTAGTTCGCTTTTCCTTGAACAGTCAGCTATGCCTGCGATAAATCCGACTAAAATCTGCTCAGTATAAAGCAAATATCCCGACCGAATCCTGATAACCTGTTTGGGCTTAACAATAAAAGGCTCACGGCATAACTGTATTAGCGGTGCCGTGAGCCTTTTTCTTACGGTTTCATCGTGCCAAAGGCGGTGATAAGAGCCGTATGTTTTGCTTTTTTAACCCTTGCGTTTTCTTGTTTCTTTACAAAATAAATTTCAGTTCCGGCAAAACGTCTGTCCCTTTTATTACCATCGGCATGCCCCATGATGTCCGTTTTTTCCCATTTAATCGCTTTAATCATGCCATTTCATCGTGTTTCAGTATCTTAAAGGCCATGTCTTGCGGTGCGTTTTGCCGTATATTGCAGTGCGAAAGGCCACCTTTTGCATTGTAAAAGACCGTGTTTTGCGTTTCAAAGACACCAACTTTAAAGCTCTGTTTTATGTAAAGTCTTTGTTGTCAGTGAGTTATGTATAAGATGCAAAAATGTTAGATTTATGACGTCTGTTGGCTGTTTCCTGAGCAGCACGGCCATTCTCAGAGCCTTAACCGGATTTTCATGAATTGGCGTTTTAACACGTTTTAACCCCGATAGGCTCAATGCCCTCCGGCATCCGGATACCTTCGTTGATTCAGCCATACAGCCTAATGCCGGGCATACGTACATAATGTGGCCGCAGGCAGTGTCAAGACGAATGGCAAAACGGCATCATTTGTCATGAATACCAAATGTAAACAAATGCAATAAGAACATATTTCATAGTTTAAAATGACGAATTTTTCTACATTTTATATTTTTTATTACAACTTTTCCGATATTATTAAATTATTATATTAGATTTGTAACCTGTTAATTCATTTAAACTAAGAAAACTATGTACAACAAAACTTTAAAATCTTTTCTTCTTATCATGACTGCATCATTGGTCATGAGTTCTTGCATAGGTTCGTTTGGCCTTTTCAATAAAGTGCTCGACTGGAACAAAGATGCAACCGGCAACAAGTTTCTCAATGAGCTTATTTTCATCGTCATTTCACCGGCTTATGCACTGTGCGGAACGGCCGACCTGTTGGTGCTCAACACTATAGAGTTCTGGACAGGCTCCAATCCTCTCGCCGCCAACGTGGGCAAGACAGAGAGCATTATGGGCAGCGACGGCAAGCTGTATGCCGTTACTACGCTGAAAGACGGATACGAAATAAAGGACGCTGACGGCAACGTGATGAACTTTACATACAACGAAAAGGACAACACATGGTCGGTTGAGAAAGACGGTGCCACGACTGTGCTGCTCAAGATGAAGGGCAACGACACGGCTCAGATATACCTGCCTGACGGCAAGACTATGGACGTTACGCTCGACAACCAGGGCCTTTATGAGGCAAGAATGGCTGTCAACGGCGGAATGTACTTCGCGTCGAGATAACGTCAGCGCGGCTCTGCCGCTGTAGATACACATTAAGGGCGGAAAGATGCGTGCCGTTGTGGCATGCGGTCTTTCCGCCCTTAACTGTTATATCGGCTCCGGATTATCTGTGGCCGAGCTTCTCGGCACATTCGGGACAAAGCCCCTTTATCACATAGTTGATGCTGTTGAGCACAAAACCCTCGGGCAGGCTCACCACGGGAACGTGTATGCGCTTAAGGCAGAACGTGCGGTGGCAGTGCTCACAGTAGAAGTGAGTGTGCTCATCCTCAACCCCGCAGTCGCAGTCGTCGCTGCATACGTTGTATTTAAGGCTGCCGCTTCCGTCGTCGACAACATGTATCAGACGGTTCATCAGAAACACCGACAGCGTGCGCGATATTGTGCTTTTGTCCACCGTGGGCAGCAGTTTCTCCAGTTGGGGCAGCGACACAGTCTCGTCGCCCCTGAACATTGCGCGCAGTATCAGCAGGCGCGTGGCCGTAGGCTTAATGCCCCGGTGCTCAAGTTTGTGTATGTAAAATTCTTCCGATGCCATTCTGATGCAAAAATAATGCTATTTGTCCGAAAAGCAAAATTTAGTGGTTATTATTTCCGTTTGCGGCCTATTTATCCTTTGCATGCCTGCCGAAGAATATCCTTGTAGAGTTGAGCACGGCGAGCAGAGCCACGCCTACGTCGGCAAACACGGCTCCCCAGAGGTTGGCTATGCCCAGGAGTCCGAGCAGCATGATAAGCACCTTGATGCCAATGGCGAACGTTATGTTCTGTCTTACCACGCTCTTTGTGCGCTTGCCGGTCTTTATCGCCGCTGCCACCTTCGACGGATGGTCGGTCTGTATCACCACGTCGGCAGTTTCAACGGCCATGTCGGCGCCCAGTCCTCCCATGGCAATGCCCACGTTGCTCAGTGCAAGCACAGGCGCGTCGTTTATTCCGTCGCCCACGAAAGCCACGTTGCGGCCCTCGCCTTGCAGCTGTTCTATATGCTTAACCTTGCCTTCGGGCATCAGGTCGCCGTATCCGTTGTCAACCTTAGTCTCGGCAGCCACCTTGTCTACGAGTGCCTGCTTGTCGCCCGAAAGTATGTCCATGCGGTTTATTCCGCACTCTTTCAACATTCTTACAGCCTCCACAGAGTCGTCCTTCAGCGTGTCGGCAAGTAGGATGTAGCCCGCGTATTTGCCGTTTTTGGCACATGCCACAATCGTTTCGGGCACGCTCTTCAGTTCCTCTGGATAGCTTACGTTCTCGCGTTCGAGCAGTCTTAGCGTTCCTGCGAGCCATCTGTCGCCGCCTGCCGTGGCGGTCATGCCGTAGCCTGGCAGGTCTTTCACGTCGCTCACCTGTGCCTTCTTGTCCCCCGCAAAGGCCGTTATCGCCTTGGCTATGGGGTGGTTGCTGTTGCGCTCCATTGCCGCAACGGTGGCAATCAGCGTGTCGGTGTCGTTGCCGCATACCTTAGTTACCGAGAACACGCCGCGTGTAAGGGTGCCCGTCTTATCGAACACAACGGTGTCGAGATGAGTCACGGCGTCGAGCCAGTTGCCGCCCTTGAACAGTATTCCGTTCTTAGATGCCGCCCCTATGCCTGCGAAATAGCTCAGCGGTATGCTTATTACGAGGGCGCAGGGGCATGATATAACGAGGAATATTAGGGCACGGTAGAACCATGTGCTGAAGTTGTAGACAAAGCCAGTGTCGGCAACTGCCCATACGTAAGGCACGATGACCGTCAGCGCTGCCAGCAGGATAACCACCGGAGTGTATATCCTTGCAAACTTGCGTATGAAGAGTTCGGCAGGCGCCTTGCGCTCAGATGCCTCCTCGACCATCTTAAGTATGCGCGCCACGGCACTCTCGCTCTCGGGCCGTGTAACCTTGATGCGTGCCACGCTGTCGGTGGCTATCATTCCGGCAAGCACCTCCTTGCCGCTTGCTATGGCTCGGGGCACGCTCTCGCCTGTAAGTGCCGATGTGTTGAACGCAGTGTCGCCGCTAGCAAGTATGCCGTCGAGCGGCACGCGCTCGCCCGGTTTAACCTCGATGATTTCGCCCGGAATGACGTTTTCGGGCTTGTCGGCCACCTTATGATTGCCCCTTATTATGACTGCCATCTTGGGGTGAAACTCCATCAGACTGCGTATGTTGTCGCGCGCCTTGTCGACGGCCATGTCCTGAAGAGTCTCGCCTACGCAGTAGAACAGCATCACGGCCACTGCTTCGGGATATTCGCCTATGATGAATGCGCCTATCGACGCTATTGTCATGAGCATAAACTCGCTGAACACTTCTTTGTTCATGGCGCACTCCCATGCCTCGCGCATAACGCCAAGTCCTACCGGCAGAAAGGCCAGTATGAACCATGCCAGGCACACGATGTTGTTGCTGAATGCGGCAACTCCTGCTTCTCTAAGTCCCATTCCCGCCATGAGCAGGATGAAGGACAGCATAGGTTTCTGAAATTTTGCTATTGCCATATCTTTTGTTTTTTATCTTTCCTTTTTCACATGCAAAGTTAGATGATATGCGATGCAACCGGGTTGCAAAGTTGAGATATATACAAAAAGAGGCCCGGCAGATGCTGCCGGGCCCCGTGATGGCTTTCACTATTTCAGTTATTTAGACTTCCAAAGTCCGTGGAGATTGCAGTATGCGCGAGCGTAAACGTTCTTGCATTCTGTATGGAACACAGCCTCGGGCTTCTCGCCGGGGTTGAGGTGCTTGCACTGAACCTTGTCGCACTCTACCAGCTCAATCCACTCGATGTAGTGGTTTTCGAGCATCGGGTGCTCAACGTCGCCGACCTTAACTTTGTATCCGCCTTCAACCGGCTCGATAACGGGTACGTGCTTCTCTGTAGCAGCGTCAACAGAATTCTCGGTAAGCAGCTCCATGGGCTGTCCGCAGCACGACAGTGTGCCTCCTGCCGGGTGCATTACTTCTACTATGTTGCCGCATACGGCACAGCGGTAAACTTCTTTCAACTTTGTCATGATAATAATTCTTTTTGTTGTTTAAAACTTCTTGTTCGTATTATACGGACGATTTCCGTAGCTGATACAAAGTAAATAAAAATATCTGAGATTCCGTTTCTTTTTATATTATATTTTTGTTTTATCTGTATTTTTTAGAGTTAATATACTTCTTATTTGTTATTTTGTCAATAAATCCGGCTTTACATCCGTTCTGATGCCGATGAGTTGCCGGCTCGGCTTATGACCTTTTTCTGCGCTGTTGAGTGTAGGGTAGACTTGCAGTAGTGTGCAGTGGCATTGCAAAAGGTGGCATTTGGGCTTCTGAAAGACGGCAAATTGCACATTAAAAGGCCACCTTTTACGAGCTAAAAGATGGCCTTTTGTAAATCGTTGAATATCAAATTGTTGTGTAGCCTTTGAGTAACCGGCTTTTCATCATTCTGAAGCAGTGCCGCAGAGTCATGAATTTGCCATATAGAGCTTAAGCTCTTCGGGTGTCATTTTGCGGTAGACGCAGTAAAATTCCCTGACGGCTCCGCCGTTGCCTTCGCGCTGTTTCTTTATTATTTTCATTTCATAGTCGTTGAGGGTGATAATCCTGAAGCCGTTGCCTCCGGCGGGTTCAATATAAAATCCGTTGGCTCTGTAGGTGTAGTTCTCCTTCTTTGCCGTATAGTCTGCCGTTCCGGCGTTGTTGGGCAGCCATGTTATCGTGCCGTTGTCAATGAAGAAGTTGGCAGGCATGTCAGGGGCGTCAGCGTTGTATATGTTGTCAATGTGGTATCTGCCGGCCATCTCCAGTTTGTGAGCCTCGGTGCATTTCCATCCGTCGCCCACGCCGTAGCGGCCTAAATATTCGGGAGTTATCCTCATCTGTTCGGGCATCATGGGATATTTATCGTTGAGCGAGTCGAGGTCATAGGGATGATTCTTTATACATTCCGCAAGGTCATCGCTGCTCATAACCTTGTAGATATAGTAGACATATATCTTGTTACCGTTGCCGTCGATGCCCTGATATTTTATCATCTTCAGTATGTTCTCGCTGAGCGAGATAATCTTAAATACCTCTTTTCCGCCGGCCATGAGCTGGTTGGTGGCCTTGTTGTACGAGTAAGTGCTGTTCTTGTATCCGCTTATAGGTTCTGAGTCGATATAAGAAAACGTGGTGATGGTGTCGCCGCTGAATTTATATTCCGACGGCCCTCCGCCATACCTTTCGGCCCAGTATTCTTCTCTTTCAACCGTTCCGTTGCTCTTTATCTCGTGCGAATCAAAGTATTGCCAGCCTTTCCCGTTGAGAGTCTCCATCACGTACTGCTCTGTCATATGCTGCGGCACGGGTATTATTAGCTCATCGTCCTCGCTGCATGATGTCACTGCCGACATTACTAATGCCAGTACCACTAAGGTTAAGGTATTCAGGTTTTTCATAAGCATTGTGTTGAAAGTAATATCTGCAAATATAATGTTTTTTTGTTTAGATTGTGTTTTATTTGTGATAAAAATGCGAAAAGATGTGCTTTTTTTGTAAAATATCTGATATTTAACATTTTACGGGGCTTTAAGCGTTACTGATAATGCGCCGTTCAGACTATATATTTCATCATTGTTAGTCTTGAAGATTTGTCTGTCTTTAGAGTTAAAGTATATACGGAATAATGACAGATAATGTATTCAGTGTTGCCTTAAGACATGCGACAACATAAAAGGAGAAGCCGGCTCACAGGCTCTGCATGATGTATGGTCATGCCGCTGTGTGCCGGCTTCTGCTCTATATGGTGCCGCTGTAGTGGCGGCTGTTGTTATTTGTGGCTGTAATAGACAACGGTCAGAAACTTCTGAGCCATGCCTTCAGCTCGAGCTGCATCTCGTTGTGATACTTAAAACTGTCGCGGTTGCCCCATCCGTGGCCGCCCGATGGATATACATGGAGCGTGGCAGGCACGTCGTGGCGGTAAAGCTCAATGTAGTAGTTTACGCCGTTTGCAGGCAGCACCACGCGGTCGTCGTCGCTAAGGGCGATAAATGCGCGCGGCGTCATGCGCGTAACCTGCATGTCGTTGCTGTAGTCGCGCTCGTCCTTCTTCTTTGCGCTGCTGCCCAAGAAGTTGTCGTGCGAGCCTTTATGGGTTATGTCGGGCATCATCGTTATCACGGGATAGAACAGAATCTGGAAGTCGGGGCGCGCGTCTTTTGCGGCATGAGTGGCTATCGTCGACGCAAGATGTCCGCCTGCCGACGAGCCCATTATGCCCACGTCGTCGGGATTTATGTTCCAGTTTGAAGCGTTGCGGCGCACCAGTTTAATGGCCTCCTCAGCGTCAGATATAGGCACCTCCTTGTCGCCGTTGGGCATTCTGTATTTCAGCACGATAGCCGCTATGCCCATGTTGTTGAAGAACGGCGCCCAGTCGTAGCCCTCATGATCCATGGCGAGATGCTGATAGCCTCCGCCCGGACATATCACCACGGCACGTCCCGTGGCGAATTTCTTTTCAGGAAGAAACACTTTAACCTTTGCCGTGTCGCCCGCGTCGCTGCTCTTAACAGCCGGACCGTTGGGCCACAGGTTTATTTCGTAACTCTGTTGTGCGCTCATGTTGAGGCTTAATGCCAGCATTGCTGCCGCAAATAATAGTTTTTTTAATGCCATTGTTGTTCAGGATGATCGTTATGACCTTGTTTTTTGTTATTTATTCAAGGCGTTTTTGCAAAAATACTGATTTTTTTTGTAATATTGCAGTCTGTTTGATTATTATAACAAATTATAAAACAGACCTATTATGCGTAAACTATTTTTAATGATTTCAGCCCTGACAATGGTGCATGCAGGCATGCAGGCAAAAGTCAGGCTACCACATATCCTGAGCGACAATATGGTAGTTCAGCAGAACGCCGACGTGCGTCTGTGGGGAAGCGCAAAGCCCAATTCAACAGTGAAGGTTACCGTTTCGTGGAGCGGCGACGCCTATTCGGCCAAGGCCGGACGTGACGGCGAATGGCAGTTGAAGGTCAAGACACCGAAGGCAGACAACAAGCCGCTGACCGTGAAGTTTGACGACGGCGACGGCGAGGTGGCGCTCAACAACCTGCTTGCGGGCGAGGTGTGGGTATGCGCCGGACAGAGCAACATGGAGATGCCCATAAAGGGATTTGAGAACTGTCCCGTTGAGGGATATAACGACGTTGTGGCCGATGCCGTCAACTCGTCGAATGTGCGCTTCGTCAAGATACCGAGCGTGATGAGCATGACGCCGCTGAAGGACGCCAACTGCAAGTGGGAGGTGTGCAGTCCTGCCACGGTGGGCGACGCGAGCGCCGCAGGCTACTTCTTTGCGCGCAAGGTTAACCGCATGCTCAACGTGCCCGTGGGCCTTATCATGGCCAACAAGGGAGGCTCTAAGGTGGAGAGCTGGCTGACAAAGGAGAACCTGAATAAATACACCGACGAGCCTGTTGACTCGCAGGGTATTGTGAAGAAATATCCTGCCGATTATCACCGCGCCCTCATGTGGGGCAACGGCACGTTCAGTCCGATACTCAACTACACCATTAAAGGCATCCTCTTCTATCAGGGATGCTCTAACGTCGGCGACCCGGGCAACCAGTATTCAGACCGCCTGGCGCTGCTGGTAAAGCAGTGGCGCGACGCTTTCGGCTGCGGCGAGATACCTTTCTACTTTGTTCAGATAGCACCTTACGACTATGGAAACGTTGACGCCGACTGGGGCGCAAAGCTGCGCGAACAGCAGGTAAGGGCGCGCGACATAATACCCAACAGCGGACTTGTATGCACCAACGACTGCGTGTATCCGTGGGAGCCGCGCCAGATTCATCCCGCACAGAAGCAGAAGGTGGGCGAGCGCCTGGCTTTCCTGGCGCTGAACAAGACCTACGGACAGACAGCGATATTGTGTGAGAGTCCTGAGTTTAAGGAGCTTAAGATAGAGGGCGACACATGCTGCATAAAGCTGAAAAACGACTACGGAGGCGTAAGCCGTCTTGACGACATGCAGGGATTTGAGGTGGCAGGAGCCGACAAGGTGTTCCATCCTGCCAAGGCCAGCTACGACAACGCCAAGGGCATAGTAATAACCTGTCCCGAGGTTAAGGCTCCCGTGGCAGTGCGCTACTGCTTCAAGAACTTCCAGTTGGGCAACGTTGCCAACATGGGAGGACTGCCCCTGATGCCTTTCCGTACAGACAACTGGTAAAAAGATTATACAAGCTTCATGGCCATTCGTGGCCGTGGAGCTTTTTTTAATATAAAACGCAGATATATGAATCTATTGGAAAAGTTTGAGTATTGCCCCGTTTGCGGCAGTTCTCATTTTGAGAAGAACTCGCAGAAGAGCAAAAAGTGCAGCAACTGCGGCTTTGAGTATTTCATGAATCCGGCGGCAGCCGTGGTGGCATTCATCACCAACGACAAGGGCGAAATGCTGGTGGAGAAACGCAAGAACGAGCCTGCCAAGGGCACGCTCGACCTGCCCGGAGGATTTGCCGACGTGCTTGAGACGGCCGAGGAAAGCGTGACGCGTGAGGTGAACGAGGAAACCGGACTCACCGTTACCGAGGCAAAATACATGTTCAGTCTGCCTAACGTCTACCGTTATTCGGGACTCGACATACAGACGCTCGACATGTTCTTCGACTGCAAGGTTGAGGATGCGTCGCAGCTCAAGGCCATGGACGATGCCGCAGAGTGTATGTGGATAGCCCCAGAGGACATTCACACCGAGCAGTTCGGACTCCGTTCAGTGCGCCAGGGACTTTACGAGTATCTCAAACTCCACGGACTCGAACGCTGACATACGGCCGCCGCTCTGACGGTCCGCAATGTCTTTTGCAAAGCATTGATTCTCAGTGCTTTGCAAAAGGTGTCCTTTTAGCCTCTAAAAGATGCCCTTTTACGTTGCAAAAGGCCGTCTTTTGCAGTGCGTTTTGCCGCCTTTTGCAAAACGTTTTCCTTCGTGCCGCTTTTTATGCAGGCATATTGTAAAAATCTTTCTCATTCACTGAATGATGCTTTATGCGCAGAACGGTTTTTCATACAGATGCGTATAAAATACTTAAAAGTTATTCAAAAAACTAAAAAAACAGAAAAATAGCTTTTTATATAAGGTGTATGAAAAAGTTTTGCTTACATTTGCGCCCTAATTGAAAATATAAAGTGCGATGCAAAAAAATCTTGTAATTGTCGAGAGTCCGGCAAAAGCCAAAACCATTGAAAAGTTTTTGGGCAAGGACTACAAAGTTATGTCCAGCTACGGACATATACGCGATTTGAAGAAAAAACAACTCAGCATAGACTTAGATACTCTTCAGCCCGACTATGAAATACCTGAGGAGAAGAAGAAACTTGTAACGGAGCTGAAGAACAATGCGCAGAACTCGGAGAAAGTATGGCTCGCATCCGATGAGGACCGCGAGGGAGAAGCCATATCATGGCACCTTTGCGAGGTGCTCGGACTTGACGAGCAGAAGACTAACCGCATTGTGTTCCACGAGATAACCAAACCCGCCATACTCGAAGCCATCAAGCATCCGCGCCACCTTGACATGAATCTTGTCAACGCACAGCAGGCGCGCCGCGTGCTCGACCGCCTCGTGGGTTTCAAGCTTTCGCCCGTTCTTTGGCGCAAGGTCAAGCCGGCATTGTCGGCAGGACGCGTGCAGAGCGTTGCCGTAAGGCTCATCGTTGAGCGCGAACGCGAGATTCAGGCGTTCAAGAGCGAGCCTTATTTCCGTGTGAGCGCCATATTCGGCGTGGCAGCACCCGACGGCTCAATGTCGGAACTGAAGGCTGAGCTTGACAAGCGTTTCAACACACACGACGAGGTGATGGCATTCCTCGAGAAATGCAAGACCGCCGGATTTACCGTCAGCGGAATAAGCAAGAAGCCGCTGAAGCGCACCCCGGCGCCCCCGTTCACCACGTCAACCCTGCAGCAGGAGGCAGCCCGCAAGCTGGGCTTCACCGTGTCGCAGACCATGATGGTGGCACAGCATCTGTATGAGAACGGACGCATAACCTATATGCGTACCGACTCAGTGAACCTGTCGTCGCTCTGTATCAACTCGAGCAAGGATGAGATAATAAAGCTCTGGGGCGAGGAGTACAGCAAGCCGCGCCAGTATCACACCCACTCTAAGGGAGCGCAGGAGGCACACGAGGCCATACGTCCTACCTACATGGAGAACGTTGAGATAGACGGCACACAGCAGGAAAAACGACTCTACGAACTGATATGGAAGCGCACCGCCGCATGTCAGATGGCCGACGCACAGATAGAGAAGACCACCGTGACGATAAGCATCGACGGCACTGAAGAGCAGTTTGTTGCCAACGGTGAGGTTGTAAAGTTCGACGGATTCCTTAAGGTTTACCGCGAGTCTTTCGACGATGACGACAATCAGGAGGAGACATCACACATACTGCCACCGATGACCGAGGGACAGAAGCTGCAGCGCCGCGAGGTTACTGCCACACAGCGCTTCAGCCAGGGACCGTTGAGATACACCGAGGCAAGCCTCGTACACAAGCTCGAGGAGCTGGGCATCGGCCGTCCGTCAACCTACGCCCCGACCATAAGCACCATACAGCAGAGAGAGTATGTGCAGAAAGGCGACAAGAAAGGCGAGGAGAGACAGTATATCGTTGACGTGCTTCAGGGCATGGTTATAAGCGAGAAGACTAAGACAGAGACCGTGGGAAACGAGAAAGGCAAGCTGCTGCCCACCGACATAGGCATGGTGGTTAACGACTTCCTGCTGAAATATTTCCCGACAATCATGGACTACAACTTCACGGCTAAGGTTGAACAGCAGTTTGATACCATTGCCGAGGGCAAGTCGCAGTGGACATCCATGATAAAGAACTTCTATAAAGACTTTGAGCCTACCGTAGAGCAGACAATGAACACACGCGAGGAGCACAAGGCAGGCGAGCGCGAGCTGGGCACCGACCCTGCAAGCGGCAAACCGGTGTTCGTAAAGATTGGCCGCTTCGGTCCTGTTGTTCAGATAGGCAAGGCAGAAGACGAGGAGAAGCCGCGCTTCGCTCAGATGCCGGCAGACAAGAGCATTGAGACCATAACCCTCGATGAGGCGTTAGAGCTGTTCAAGTTGCCGCGCACTCTCGGAGAGTTTGAAGGCTCGCCCGTCATAATAGGCGCAGGCCGCTTCGGCCCTTATGTAATGCACGCAAAGAAATACGTTTCGCTGCCAAAGACCGAGAATCCGCTCACCGTTACGCTCGACACCGCAATACAGCTCATCGAGAAGAAGCGCCAGCAGGAAACTCAGCGCCACATCAAGACATTCGACGAGGAGCCTAAACTTGAGGTGATGAACGGCCGCTACGGCCCGTATCTGGCATACGACGGCAAGAACTACCGCCTGCCGAAGAACCTTCACGACAAGGCTGCCGAACTTACTCTTGAGGAGTGTATGGACATAATAAACACATCGAAAAAGAAATAACGCTGATGACGAGAATACTTATCATCGGATATATGGGAGCCGGAAAGACCACTCTCGGCAAGGTGCTGGCAAAAGATCTCGGACTGCCGTTCTATGACCTCGACTGGTACATAGAGAGCCGTATGATGAAGACCGTGCCGCAGCTCTTTGCCGAGCGCGGCGAGGAAGGCTTCAGAAAGGTGGAGCACAACATGCTGCACGAGGTGGCAGAGTTTGAGGACGTGGTGATAAGCTGCGGCGGAGGCACGCCCTGTTTCTACGACAACATGGAGTATATGAACGCGCAGGGCGACACCGTTTATCTCAAGGCAAGTCCCGAAGTGCTCTATGCACATCTGCAGATGGGAAAAGTGGAGCGTCCGCTCCTCAAGAACAAGACCCGCGAGGAGATGCAGGCGTTTATCCAAGAGCAGCTCGCCGAGCGCGAAAAGTATTATACAAAGGCAAGGCACATATTCAATGTTGACTTGCTTGACAATTACGAAAAAATACAGACATCCGTAAATAACCTGCGGAAATTGCTTAATATTTAAATTTTACAGCCCTGATGAAAAAATGGACAATTGAAGACTCTAACGAGCTCTACAACATGAGCGGGTGGGGAACATCCTATTTTGGTATTAACGAGAAAGGCGACGTGTATGTCACTCCTTGCAAGGACGACACACAGATCGACCTTCACGACGTTATGGACGAACTCTCGCTGCGCGACATCACACCACCTGTGCTGCTGCGTTTCCCCGACATTCTTGACAACAGAATTGAGAAGACATGGAGCTGCTTTAAAAAAGCTTCTGACGAATACGGATTTACGGGAGAGAGCTTTATCATTTATCCTATCAAGGTTAACCAGATGCAGCCGGTTGTGGAAGAGATTATCAGCCACGGACGCAAGTTCAACCTCGGACTCGAGGCCGGCAGCAAGCCTGAGCTTCACGCTGTGATTGCCGTGCAGTGCCAGAGCGACTCGCTCATTATCTGCAACGGATACAAGGACCAGAGCTACATAGAGCTGGCCCTGCTGGCGCAGAAGATGGGCAAGCGCATATTCATCGTGGTTGAGAAACTCAACGAACTTGAGATTATAGCAAAGGCCGCAAAGAAACTTAACGTAAGACCTAACCTCGGCATACGCATAAAGCTGGCTTCGTCAGGAAGCGGCAAATGGGAAGAGAGCGGAGGCGACGCAAGCAAGTTCGGACTTACAAGCTCTGAGCTGCTAAAGGCTCTTGAGATTCTCGACAAGAAGGATATGAAAGACTGCCTGCGCCTTATCCACTTCCACATAGGAAGCCAGATAACAAAGATACGACGCATACAGACCGCGCTGAGAGAGGCTTCGCAGTTCTACATACAGCTGCACAAAATGGGATACAACGTTGACTTTGTTGACTGCGGAGGCGGACTCGGCGTCGACTACGACGGAACACGCTCGCCAAACAGCGAGAGCAGCGTCAACTATTCAATCCAGGAGTATGTCAACGACTGTATCTACACCTTCGTTGAGGCTGCCAACCGCAACGGCATGCAGCATCCTAACATAATAACAGAGAGCGGACGCTCGCTCTCGGCTCACCACTCGGTGCTGGTAATCGACGTGCTCGAAACGGCATCGCTGCCCGAGATGGACGAGGAGTTTGAGCCTAACGAAAACTCTCATCCGCTGGTTAAGGATCTCTATGATATATGGGACAACCTTAACCCGCGCACTATGCTTGAAGACTGGCACGACGCCGAGCAGATACGCGACGAGGCGCTCGACCTGTTCAGTCACGGCATAGTTGACCTTCAGACACGTGCCGAGATTGAGCGTATGTACTGGAGCGTATGCCGCGAAATCAACTCTTTGGCAAAGAGCCTTAAGCATACGCCGGAGGAGCTGAAGAACCTCGACAAGATACTTGCTGACAAATACTTCTGCAACTTCTCGCTCTTCCAGTCGCTGCCAGATGCATGGGCTGTCGACCAGCTGTTCCCTATCGTGCCGCTGCAGAGGCTCAATGAGCGCCCCACACGCAGCGCGACACTGCAGGACATAACCTGCGACAGCGACGGAAAGATAACCAACTTCGTCACCAACCGCAACATATCGCACATCCTTCCGGTTCACACCCTGCGCAAGAACGAGCCTTATTATCTCGGCGTGTTCCTCGTAGGAGCTTATCAGGAGATTCTCGGTGATATGCACAACCTGTTCGGCGATACTAATGCCGCACACATCACGGTTAAGGACGGACATTATCACATCGACCAGATATTCGACGGCGAGACTGTTGAGGAGGTGCTCAACTACGTTCAGTACAACCCTAAGAAGCTGGTAAGGCAGCTTGAAGTATGGGTTACAAAGAGCGTCAAGCAAGGCAAGATTTCGCTCGAGGAAGGCAAGGAGTTCCTGTCTAACTATCGTTCAGGACTCTACGGATACACTTATCTCGAATAAGACAGATGACAATAGAGCCGATGCCGTGGCGTCGGCTCTTATTTTTATACAGCGCGCCGGCGACGGACTGTTGTGCCGCGCATGGCGTTTTTACTATATGACAATATGATGAAAGAAAAGATAACAGTAGTGAAGGTGGGCGGAGCCGTTGTTGAAGACGAGGAACGACTTAGCCGTCTGCTCAGCGACTTCAGCGCCATTGAGGGCCGTAAGGTGCTCGTTCACGGCGGAGGACGCCGCG
>HF992662.1:36801-49386 GCA_000436695.1 Prevotella sp. CAG:1185
CGTTGCCTCGCGCCTCGGCATAGAGAGCAAGATGGTCAACGGGCGCCGCATAACCGACCGCGGCATGCTCGAAGTGGTTACGATGGTCTACGGCGGACTGGTTAACAAGAACCTCGTTGCGCGCCTTCAGGCAAACGGCGTTGACGCCATCGGACTTACTGGTGCCGACATCGACGTGATACGCTCGCACAAGCGCCCCGTGAAGGACGTAGACTACGGTTTCGTGGGCGATGTTGACCGTGTGGACGGACATAAGCTCCGCACGCTCATAGAGGCAGGAATAACGCCCGTTATGGCGCCGCTTACGCACGACGGCAAGGGCAACATACTCAACACCAACGCCGACACCATAGCCGCAGAGACGGCAAAGGCGCTGGCCGGATATTACGACGTTACGCTCATATTTAGCTTCGAGAAGAAAGGAGTGCTAAGCAATCCCGACGACGATGACAGCGTGATACCCGTGATAACGCGCGCCGACTTTGAACGCTACGTGGCCGACGGCACCGTGGCAGGAGGCATGCTGCCAAAGCTCGAGAACGCTTTCGACGCCATAAGTGCCGGAGTGTCGCGCGTTAACATCACCCTCGCCACAGCCATAGACGGCCGTCACGGCACGATGATAGTGGAGTAGGGCACACAGTAAGCACTGCACATAAAGAAACTTTTGAGAGAAGCTTTGCAGCCGTGGGCATCATTTCACGCAATAATTTGTGTGATATATAAAAATGATTTGTTAGATATATAAATATGTCCGCATGCGCGCATAAACAGCCTTTGCAGCCTTTGTCGGCCAATAGCCTTGGCGACTGCCGCCGCAAACAATAAAGCAGAGGTTGCAGACTCATAACAGTAAATAAACGTTAAAACATAAAAAAGACCGCATTTGTTTGTAACTTTCGGTCGTCTAAATCGTCATTTAAATAGAGAGCAGATGAAAAATATCAGTTTCCGTAACGATGTTTTGCCGTTGAAGAACGTGCTCTACCGCCTCGCATTGCGCATAACGCTCAATAAAGAGGAGGCTGAAGACATCGTCCAGGACACGCTGATTAAGGTCTGGAACAGGCGCGACAGCTTGCAGAACGTCGACTCGATAGAGGCCTTCAGCCTTACGATATGCCGCAACTTGTCGCTCGACAGACAGCGAAAGGCCGGAAACGACAACCAGCCCATAGGCGATGAGGAAATGAGTTCTGCCGACACCGCCTCTGATCCTTACGAACGGATGATTCAGAAGGACCGCGTTGAGCTGGTGAAACGCATCGTTGACAGCCTGCCCGAGAAACAGAGAAGCTGCATGCAGCTGCGCGATTTCGAGGGAAAAAGTTACAAAGAGATAGCCACTGTTCTCGGTCTGAGCGAAGAGCAAGTGAAGGTTAACATCTTCAGAGCGCGCCAGGCGGTTAAACAAAAATATAAAGAATATGAAGGATATGGACTATAAATACATAGAACAGCTATTGGAACGCTACTGGAAGTGCGAGACAAGCCTCGAAGAGGAGCACATCCTGCGTACGTTTTTCAGCCAGAAAAATGTGCCCGACAGCCTGCGCCAGTATAAGGACTTGTTCTGCTATGAGCATTCCGAGAAGCATGCTGACGTGCTTGGGAGTGACTTCGACGCCAAGATGCTGTCTATGATTAACGAGCCGGAGCCGGTAAAGGCCGTCACTATAAGCCTCAGACAGCGTTTCATGCCGCTTATCAAGGCAGCCGCAGCCGTTGTGATAGTCCTCACGCTTGGCAACGTAGCCCAGGTGGCATTCACCGACGGCGGACAGCCCGAGCCTGCCGTGGCAGGATTTCAGCGCACGCACAACGGTCCTTCGGTGGCAATGAGCGACTCTGCAAAGATCGACTCGATGAAGCAGGCCTCTGCCCCTGCCGCTGTATTAAAGTAAGACATATTTCGATGCTTTCTCAATAAATCATGTTTAGTAAAACAAAAAAACAACGAAACTGTGAAGTTTCAATTCTCTCAAATTTTTCATAACATACTAACGTAAAGAAAAGAAGCCGTTATCTGACAATGGATAACGGCTTCAGTTGTTTATATACGTTGTGTTTAAGAATATTCATGTCAGCGTCCTTAAGCTATCATGTTCAGCTTGCGGGTGCTGCTTTTTTATGCCCTTTTCTTCAGACCTCGGTCTGTAGTTTGTCTGCATATGGCTTGATTACGCAACCGCAATGATGTTTCCATCCGTATTGTTGCTTCCTGTTGCAGTCTTGCTGTATGTTTCTTCTTGATGTATCTCGCTATGCCTGCTGACAAGCGAACGGCAATCAGCCAAGCATGAAACTTAACTCCTGCCGAATATTAATAACCGGCTTGGATTAAGGCATACTTTTATAGTTCATCGTCTTGCGTGGAAAAACTCTGCTGTTTACTGATAAAAAACGGCCCACTTTTGCATCAAAAGTGGCCGAGTTACGACCCGTAACTCGGCCACTAACAGTCTGAAAGTAAATCGTTGATATTTTCTTAATAAAAACATTCTATTACGGTGATGAATATTTAATCTGAAATGTATTTGTAGCTAAAAAGTTACGATTTTTAGGCCTATTCTTACTGTCGGTTGTTTTTGCCTTGTTAAATGCGTCCTTACAAGTCGTTGACGTCAACCGGATTAACTTCATTATTAATTCTGTTGCGCGTGCCATGAAATGTTAATTTTGTAACTGATTATCAGTGCTATAGCAGAGCTGAAGGCCGGATTATATGGATGAAATTATGATTTATTGATTTTATCGACATGAGATATTGATTTTTTATTTAATTTTGTACGCGTCAAGATAAAAGCCACTCTTATATAGAGTGCAGTCTGTAATGAATTAAAATAGCTCTTTATAGGTTAATAATGCACAATGTAAAATACTTTCGTCTGTTATTTATGTCGGTCATCACGATTTGCAGTTGCCTTTGGCCATTGTTGTCGTATGGTGCCGGACAGCCTGAGTATTATGCACGTTGGATGAAGTTGCCGTCAGACTCTTTATTGGAGAAAGGCCGTGCCTTTGCCAACGACGGTGTGCATGCCGACAGTGCGCTAACGTGCTTTACAATCCTTGTAAACCGATATTCAGACAAACTACCCAAGAAAGAGAAATATATCTGTGCCAGGGGCTATTCTGCCATGTGTTTTGTTTATTTCTTTGAATATTTCGACTATTCAAAGGCCCTTGAGTCTTTGGGCAAGGCCGATGAGATAAGCCGTAGCATAGGCGTGGAGATGCCACAGATATATATGAATTATGGCCATGTCTACAGCACTATCGGTGATCAGAATTTAGACCGAAAGTCAAGTCTTCTTGGCATCGACTATATGCTCAAAGCTTTTCGTTCGGCTCTGAAAGTGAAAGACTGGTCGATAGTAAATACTGCCTTCGGCAATACTATTTCAGCGTCATATAAGCTGGGAAAATTGGATATGTTGGCTGAAGACTGGGAAGAATACGAAAAGACAGTAAACAGGAATACAGATTCCGTTGAATTTACGAAGTTTAATATACAGCTTTACAAGTCGTTGAAACTGATGACCGCCGGCCGTTACAAGGCTGCTATAAATATATTTGATGATATTATTGCGGAGATGCCTTTGGATGTGTCGCACATACGCTACACTCTTGTTGTGCTGGAGTATAAGGCAGAGGCCTACAGCAAGATGGGAAACTATGCGAAAGCCGTTGACTGTATGCTGAGGATGGAGAGTCTGTCTAAAAAGTTTGAGGTTAAGGATGCATATATTGAGATTTACCGCATTCTTGCCGGATACTACAAGCAACTCGGTCAGTTGGACAAGATGGAAGAGTGCTATTCGAAGTATTTCCGCGTAAAAGACGAGATACTTAACTATATGCAGGCCGCGCGCATCAACGAGATGAAGTTTTTGGGCGAGATGAGAAACATTGAGGCGCAGATGGAGGCCGTTAAGCAGAAGGCAGAACGCCAGCGCGTTATAATGCTGGCCGTGGGCATTGTGGCCTTGATAGTGTTCGTCAGCACGTTTATCGTTGTGCGCAAGAATAAAAAACTGCTTGCAGCCAACAGGTCGCTTTATGACAAAAACGTTGAGATAATAAAATCGGAAGAGGAAGAACGCAAGGCACGTAAGCAATATGAGCATCAGTTGTCAGAGTTGCGTTCAAGGCTCTCGGCACTGGATTCTCCCGGCAATGAAGCGCAGGTTGCAGGCAATGAGGCGGCTTACGACGGCGAAGGCCGTGCTTCTACCGAAAAATACAAGAACAGCAATCTTGACGATGACGACAAGGCGATGCTGATAGAGCGCATCAGAAATGTGATGGAAGACACCGACAGCATCTGCTCAAATGATTTCTCGGCCGAGCGCCTTGCCTCTCTTGTCGGCTCAAAATACAAGTATGTGTCGCAAGTTATCAACGAGACATTCGGCTGCAATTTCAGCACGTTCCTTAACAATTACCGCATCAAGGAGGCATGCCGCCGTATAAGCGATATCGACAAATACGGACATCTCACAATAGAGGCAATATCTGAAAGTGTAGGCTTCAAATCGCGTTCAACCTTTGTTACGCAGTTTAAGAGAGTTACGGGCCTTACGCCTTCTGAATATCAGAAAATGACGCGTTCTGATTATAAGCAGTAAGTAAAAACAGGCTGTTTACTTACTGTTTTTTGTACAAAATCATGAATTTGTACAATGTTTGATATTTTTGATTTGTCGCGTTTTTAATATATTTGTAATTTTGGACTGTTAATTTTAAAAACAGCGACATATGAAGAAATTATTACTATTGTTGGTTGCTGTAGGCTCATGTTTGTTTGCTGCCGCTCAAACAAAAAATGATGCCCGTAGCAGAATACCAGAAGACATTAATCCGTGGAACGCTCAGCGGCAGTTTGACATGAATCTTCTTAAGGAGCTTATCCCCGAAGGGGCAGTCAAAGGCAAGTCGAAGGTTGAGCAGCCTCGCAAGGCTATGAAGCGTGCAGACGGTGTTGTAGTAGATACAACCAAATGTTTTGCAGTGGCTCAGTCTTATTACAAGAACTATAAATTTACTTATGATGGTGGTGACGTCTTGACTTATGATATTGGTATAGCTGTAGATGGAACAAAGGTTACGTTTACAAAACTTTTTAATCTTTATGACCCTACCGATGAATTCAATACCAACTCGGATTATCCTGTTTCAGGAACCTATGATCCTGATGCAAAGACAATCACAATACCTACGTCAACTATATTGGCAAATGCTACAGTTGCAGGACAGATAATGGGTTATTATAATGCTGTTCTCGTGGCTGGGACAGTAGATGAGCAGGGCGATTTGTCTACTGATGATTGTCTCGTCTTTCATGTAGAAGGCGATTTTGATAAGATTTATACTGATCAGGCATTTGGAGTATCTGAATATACAAGTACTGGTGTTTCTTATGGAATCTACCAATTATATAGAAACTTTCAGTTGGTTAAGCCTAAGGCAGGAGCAGAGTTGGTAAAGTTTAATGATATTGTAGATTATGGCCAAATGTATGCTAATTCAAAGATTACGAAGTCTGTTACGATTGTAAATATAGGCAGCGATGCCACAGACTATGTAGTAAGTCTAGAGTCTGATGACAATATGTTCACTACTGAGAGCTCATTTGGAACTATATCCGGTCATAGTACAATGGAAATACCATTTACATTCAGTGCTAATAAAGTAGGCGATTATGAAGGCTTGGCTACATTGGAATATGAGGGTGGTAATCCTATGATGATACAATTGTCAGCATCAGTAATGCCATTGCCGGACTATTCTAAGATTGTAAAGAATGGTGATTTCACCTTTTCAACAAATAATGATTATCCGTTTGACATTACTCAGTTAGATGATGGCACCATTGTAGCACGTTCAACTACAGACGGTAATGTTGGAAGTTCTAAACTAACGGTTATGTTTAATGTGCCTGAAGGTAAGATGGGTAAATTTTCATGGAAAGGCAATAATAAAAATTCGCAATATAATGCTCTCGGAGGAATGTTTGTTGATGATATGAATACCGCTGCATATCTTTATGACGGTTCCGATGTGGACATTTCGAATACACTGGAAATGGCACCTGGTAGTCATACGATAATTTTCCAGTTTGACCAATATTATCGTACTGGTGACTCGACAGAAGGAATGTATATATATGATTTGAATTTACAGACGGAAGATTTGAAGGCTGACTCTGCTGTACTGAATACAGATACTCTTAATTTGGGTAATTTCATAATTGAAAACGGCTCTGCAACAGGTACTGGTTATATAGAGATTATAAATAAAGGAGCCAATAATCTTACACTGAAGAGTGCAACTTCTGATAATTCAGAGATAACTGTTGGCACTAACGCGGATCCTGTCAAGACTCTTGAAAAACTTAATGTACCTGTTATTCTTAATGTTAACTCGGTAGGTAAGAAAGAGGCAAATGTTACTGTTGTGACATCTGCTGGAACCTATATCGCTCATGTTATAGCTGATGTTATAGATATGCCTGACTTTAAGAGTATTGTTACAGAAGGGGCCGACCTAATGACATTCTCTACAAATTCGCAATATCCGTTTATTGTTGAAAATGGAAAGGCATATAACAAGTCTTCTAAAGTAGTAGACCATACAGCCACACAATCTTCATTCTCGATTAAGTTTACTGTTCCTGAAGGCAAGGTAGGAACAGTTTCTTGGAAAGGACATTTATGGGCTACACCAATGACAGAGCCGGATTTCTTATCACGTGATTATGCTATAGTTAACGTCTATGCGCCTAATAATTTGGCTACTAAATATGTTTGTGGTAATGATTGTGATGCAGGTTCTGAAGTTGCATTTGTCGATTCAGGTTGGGGCGATTTTCTGACTTGTGTACCAGGTGACTACGAGTTTGAGTTTATCTATATTCAAGGTGGCGATTTAACATATTATGGTGAAGACCGTCTTGAAATAAGTGATTTTGCACTTCATTTGACAGAGTCTACAGGTATCAAAGGCACTATTTCTGATGACAATGGTGAAGTAGTCAGCAAGGAGTTCTATAATGCTTCTGGTGTAAGACTCAACCACATGCAGCAAGGTTTGAATATTGTAAAAACATACTATTCAGACGGAACAGTAAAGACTGATAAGGTCTTTAATAAATAATTTTGAAGTATGAGAAGATTATTTGTTACAATCATAGCACTGCTCGCTCTCGTAAGCGCGGGCAGTGCCCAAGTATCCGGAGTAAGTCTGGGATACTGTAACGGCGAGATGAAAAACTCGGGTACCGACGGTTTCTCAACTACTGAGAAGGATACATGGGTGTCGGCTGCAATTTATCTTACAGAAGATAACCTGAAGCTGTTTGCCGGCAACCATATTGACTCTTTGCGCGTAGGCTTGGCCTCTTCGCTCAACATCGACTCGTTGAGAGTATGGGTGCGCAGCTCTCTCGACGGTGAAGATCTCGCGTCTGGAGCAATATCCAAGGAAACAGATCCAAAGTTGGCAAAAGGATGGAACAGAATAGCTCTCGACAATCCTTACACAATAAGCGAAGGACAGGGCCTGTATATCGGTATGTCATATCATCAGAAAAGCACTTCTGTAGGCTTGTCTGTAGTGCCTAATCCGCAGGCTAATGCGCTCTATGTGCAGCTTGGCAGCAATGCCGAATGGACCGACCGCAGCAGTGAGGGCGCGCTGGCTATTGAGGCTTTGGTATATGGCGACAAGTTGCCAAAGTATAATCTGAAGTTAGAGTCTGTAGAAGTACAGCCCGTATATGTGATAGACAAGGGTAGTATGAGCGTTACAGCCACTGTTAAGAATCTTGCAACGATGACAATTACAGGCTTTGACGCAGTGTGCAAGATAGACGGCATAGACGAAACTTATACCGCACACATTGATGAGGCTATAGCTTATGATGAAACAAAGACTGTCAGCTTTACCATAAATCCTTCTGCCATTACAGAAACAGAGCCTGAGAACCGCACTGTGACCATAACTATAGATAACCTGAATGAAGGTGATGACGAGGATATGAGCGACAACACTCTCAGTGCTGCGTTCAGCGTTGTCAGCCATGATTTCTCACGTAATGTCCTCATTGAGGAGTTCACCACGGAGCAGTGTCCTAACTGTCCGCGCGTGGCAGGCTATATGAGTGAGGTTTTGGGTATGGAAAGATTCAACGGCAGGGTGAACATGATATGCCATCATTCAGGCTATTATACTGACTGGCTCACAATTCCGAGCGACAACAGCTATCTGTGGTTCTACAATATGGGAGGAGCAACATTTGCTCCCGGACTGCTTGTAGACCGTGCCACAAGGCCTTATATCTCTAACAATTCTGAAACATCGCCAATTTACAGTCCGGCTTCTGCCGATGAGATAGCCAATGTTATAGATACACGTATGCTTGACGTGGCATTTGTCTCTCTTAAAGTTTCTGCCGAGATGGATTCTATAAATGCCAATGAGATGACTGTAACCGTTACGGGTGAGCGTATAAAGGAGAACTTTACTGTTAATCCTCCGCGTATAAATGTTGTTCTTATAGAGAACGACATCAAGCCGCTGAGCCAGGCCGGTTCAACACAGGGCTTCATGCATCAGCACGTAAGCCGCGCAGTTAACAGCACATGGGGCGACGAGATTGTATGGGACGGCAACACTTACACATATACCTGCAAGCTTGCGTTGCGTAACGACTACGTGCGTGAGAATCTTGGCGTAGTGGCTTATATCTGGGACTACGACGAGAACGACGCGTCAAAGTGTGAGGTAGCCAACTCTTCTTCGATATCATTCAAGGATTTCTCTGTAGGCACATCGACAGGCATATCTACATTGGGTGTTGACACGAAGAAGGAAGTAAGTGCATATTATACAATCGGCGGAGAGCGTGTCAGTCAGCCCGTCAAAGGTCTGAATATTGTAAAATATACAGACGGAAGTACGAGAAAAATACTCATACGATAAATAAATATTATAATTTAGGTTATGTTATTTTTAAGGCTTGCCGCTAGTTGTAATGCGGCAAGCCTTTATTTGTATTAGTCGTTGTTGAGTGTTGTCTTAGACAAAAAACTTGTTGTTAGAGTTAGGCATGATAAAGGCGGTTGTAGCTAAATCTTTCTGCCCTTATAATAAGTGTTGAAGGCATCTTTGGCATATCCGTTGTCGAGGATTACGAAATTTGATGCCGTTGCACCTTCTATTTTCTGTCCTTTGTAGAACACTCTGAACGAATCTTTGGCGTATCCTTCGCCGAGCAGAGTGAAGCTCGATGCCGTTGCTCCTTCAATCTTTTGTCCTTTATAGAACACTCTGAACGAATCCTTGGCGTATCTGTCGCCTAACAGAGTGAAGCTTGATGCCGTTGCTCCTTCAATCTTTTTTCCTTTGTAGAACACTCTGAATGCATCCTTGGCATATCCTTCGCCGAGCAGAGTGAAACTCGATGCTGTGGTTCCTTCAATCTTTTGCCCTTTGTAGAACACTCTGAATGCATCCTTGGCATAGTCTTCGCCAAGGACGGTGAAGCTTGATGCTGTGGCTCCTTCAACGGCCTTGCCGCGGTAATACACCTTGAAGTCGCTCACCATATAGTCGTTGTTGCGGCTGTGATGCCTTTTATTTGCGTGTGAGCAGCCGTTGTGGCTTTGGCAGTGTTGTATGTCGCAGCAGTCGGATTCATGGCACTGAGCGCGTGATATTGCGGGCATTGCCAACGCAAATATCAATGTGAGGGTTGCTGTAAGAATTTTCATAATGATGAGCTTTTAAATGATTTCACGTTTTATTTATATAGACGTATGTTGTGATGAAGGTTTATCTTGTTAATATATTTTATGCTTTCATACTGCCGTCGGATTGATTGCTCTCTGGCTGACGGCTGTATATAAGTCGGCAGTGCCGGCGTGATGAACTGGCACAAAGGCATTGCTTGGTCGGCGTGTAGCCTGCGTTCAAGGCAGATGCGTCGCGTATTCGCGGCATGTGGTGATGCCTTTTGTATACGATTGTGATGCCTTTTTCCCACGGTTGTGATGCCTTTAACCTGCTTTTTTATTGATATTAAAAAATGGCGGCAATGTGAAAGTTGCCGCCATTAAGTTATAGTGTTATTGAGATAAGCTCAATTAATCGTTGTGGTCAAGACTGTCGTTGAAGTCTCTCGGCTCTCTTGGTGCCAAGGGATCGTGGAAGTCGTTGTTGTTGCTGCGGTGCTCAAAACGGCGCTGCTCGCGGTTGTTCTGACGCTCTCCACGCTCACATCTCTGGCGGCGCTCAGGTCTCGGACGACGCTCGCGCTCAACATATCCTTCGGGTTTCGGTATCAGCACGCGGTGAGAGAGTTTGTATTTACCAGTCTTCTGGTCGATGTCCATCAGTTTAACTGTAATCTTGTCGCCCTCTTTCAGTCCTGCCTCCTCAACTGTCTCGAGACGTTTCCAGTCGATTTCAGAGATGTGCAGCAGTCCGTCCTTGCCCGGCATGATTTCAACGAAGCATCCGTAAGGCATGATAGAGCGTATTGTACCCTCGTAAACCTCGCCTACCTCAGGAATGGCAACGATGGCCTTAATCTTAGATATGGCGGCAGTGATGCTCTCCTTGTTAGGCGCACTTACCTGCACTTTGCCCTTGCCGTCGGTCTCGTCGATAGTGATAACGGCTCCCGACTCTTCCTGAATCTGCTGGATAATCTTTCCGCCCGGGCCTATTACGGCTCCGATAAACTCCTTCGGAATGTCGAATGCCTCGATGCGAGGTACCTGCGGTTTCAGTTCGGCGCGAGGCTCGGCTATAGTCTCGGTGAGTTTGCCGAGGATGTATTCACGTCCGCGCTTAGCCTGCATAAGGGCTTTTTCGAGGATTTCGAAGCTCAGTCCGTCGCACTTGATATCCATCTGTGTTGCTGTCAGACCGTCTTTCGTACCTGTTGTCTTGAAGTCCATGTCGCCCAGGTGGTCCTCATCGCCGAGGATATCGCTCAGTACGGCATACTTGTCTTCACCGGGGTTCTTGATAAGTCCCATTGCGATACCGCTGACGGGCTTCTTCATAGGAACACCTGCGTCCATCAGAGCCAGTGTGCCGGCGCATACTGTAGCCATTGATGAAGAGCCGTTGCTTTCGAGAATCTGTGATACCAGGCGCACTGTGTAAGGGAAGTCCTCAGGAATCTGTCCCTTGAGGGCACGCCAAGCCAGGTGGCCGTGGCCTATTTCGCGGCGGCCTACGCCTCTCTGAGCCTTAGCCTCGCCTGTGCAGAACGGCGGGAAGTTATAGTGGAGAAGGAAGCGCTGATAGCCCTTGTTGAGCACGTCGTCAACCATCTTCTCGTCAAGTTTTGTTCCGAGTGTACATGTAGTGAGGCTCTGAGTCTCGCCACGTGTGAATATAGAGCTTCCGTGAGGCATCGGCAGCGGGCTTACCTCGCACCATATCGGGCGGATTTCCTCTGTTGTACGTCCGTCGAGACGCTTGCCTTCGTCGAGGATGCAGCGGCGCATAGAGTCGCGCATAACGTCGGCATAGTAGCGGTCAACGAGAGCATATTTCTCCTCAAGCTCTTCTTCAGTAAGGTCAGTGTGTGCTGCGGCATAAGCCTCTTCAAAATCGGTCTTGATTTTGTCGAATGCCTCCTCGCGCGACTTCTTGTCGTGGTCGCCTGCCTCAGCTATTGCATAACACTTGTCGTAAGTCTCTTTTCTGAGCTGTTCGCGCAGCTCCTCGTCGTTCACCTCGTGGCAGTATTCGCGCTTAACGTCGGTGCCGAGTTCTTTCATGAGCTCCTCCTGCAGAACGCACATCGGGCGTATAGCCTCCTGAGCGGCCTTGAGGGCTCCGAGCAGGTCTTGCTCTGAAACTTCGTTCATCTCGCCTTCAACCATCATGATGTTCTCTTTAGAGGCACCAACCATGATGTCCATGTCGGCGTTTTTCATCTGTTCGAATGTCGGATCGATTACAAATTCGCCATTAATACGTGCTACGCGCACTTCAGAGATAGGGCATTCAAACGGAATATCTGAGCATGCCAGGGCACATGAGGCAGCGAAACCTGCCAATGCGTCGGGCTGGTCAACACCGTCGGCCGAGAAAAGGATTACGTTAACGTAAACCTCTGCATGGAAGTCTGACGGGAAGAGAGGGCGCAACGCGCGGTCTACCAAACGGCATGTAAGGATTTCGTTATCGGTTGCTTTGCCTTCGCGCTTTGTGAATCCGCCCGGAAAACGTCCGGCTGCGGCATACTGTTCTCTGTACTCAACCTGCAAAGGCATAAAATCTGTTCCGGGAACTGCATCTTTTGCGGCACAAACAGTGGCCAGAAGTACGGTGTTTCCCATGCGCAGTACGCATGAGCCGTCGGCCTGCTTTGCCACTTTCCCGGTTTCAATGCTGATGGTTCTGCCATCAGGCAGTGAAACTGTTTTCGTAATTACGTTCATCTAATAAAAAACTTCTTGTTTTATAACATCTTCAAAAAAATCTCAACAAAGATAGACAAAAGCCCATAAATAAACGAATAAATGTCGAATTATTTTCTTTTTTTATGATTATGTGTGA
>HF992662.1:49427-54191 GCA_000436695.1 Prevotella sp. CAG:1185
TGATTATGTGTGATGTTTTGGCTTACGGGCTGTGGGCGGACGTTTTCCAAAAGGTGGCCTTTTAGCCTCTGAAAGGCCACCTTTTACACGCTAAAAGGGCACCTTTTGCAGCCTAAAAGACGGCCTTTTGCAACGCATTGAGTATCAATGTGTTATGAAGGCGGTTATGGACGGCGTTTCCGTCGGTCTGCTGATGCCTCAAAGCCGTGCGCCGGCATATATTTTGCTGTAGCGCGTCAGGTTGTCAAAAAATTGCAGGGCGACACTCAGAAAATCAAAAAAATTTATTAGTTTTGCAGTCGTTGCCGCGGTTGCCTTTAATGTGTGTAATCCGTTGTAACACACAATATTCTGTTTAATCCGAAAAAATCAAGTTATGAAACAATATTCAGCCGTAACTTTTTTATGCAGATTCACGTTTGCACTGATTGTTGCAGTAGGCGCAATATCCTTGTCGTCGTGTCATGACGACAGCGACGAGCCCGACACTGTGTCGAGACAGAAAACTCTGTTCATGTATTATCCTTGGTCAACCAACCTCACCGAGGCGTTCAAGACCAACATCGAGGACATGGAGGAGGCCATAAGCAACCGGGGACTTGACAACGAGCGCGTGGTGGTGTTCATATCCACAAGTTCGAGCGAGGCCGAGATGTTCGAGATAACCTGCAAGGACGGAAAATGCACGCGCACCGAACTGAAGACTTATGAGAATCCGTCGTTCACCACGGTGGCGGGACTTACGGGCATATTCAACGACATGAAAAGCTTTGCTCCGGCCGATGTCTACTCCATGATTATAGGCTGCCACGGCATGGGGTGGGTGCCCGTTGAGAGCCAAAGCAAGGCCATGCGCCTCTCGCCGGCATTCGTGCCTCACTATAGTGCCGACAAGGGCTATGCCATGACGCGCTATTTCGGCGGCATCACGAGCAATTATCAGACTGACATATCTACGCTTGCCGACGCGCTGAACGCAGCCGGACTCGACATGGAGTTTATTCTCTTTGACGACTGCTACATGTCGTCGGTCGAGGTGGCATATGACCTGCGTCACGTAACCGACCACATAATAGCCTGTCCGACGGAGATTATGGCCTACGGAATGCCCTACGCCATGATTGGCGCAAGCCTGCTGGGCAAGCCCGACTATCAGAGCATTGCGCAGGGATTCTATGATTTCTATTCAAGCTACGTTTATCCTTACGGCACGCTCGGCATAACCGACTGCAGTCAGATTGATGCCCTGGCGGAGATTATGAAAGAGATAAACAGCCGCTATAAGTTCGACGCCTCTCAACTCGACGGCCTACAGCGCATGGACGGCTATACGCCCGTGCTGTTCTTCGACCTTGGCGACTATGTTGAGCATCTTTGTTCCGACGAAGCCCTCTTGGCAGAGTTTAAGGCCCGCCTTGCGCGCGCCGTGCCCTATGCCGTACACACCGACCAGTATTATTCGGCATATTGCGGCGTGGTGGACATACACGCATATTCAGGCATAACAACCTCGGAGCCGAGCGAGAACTCCATGGCTGCCGACGTGAAGAACACCAACTGGTATAAGGCCACTCACTGACGCCGCCTTAAGGGCGCCTCTTAGGCCTTGTTGTTCAGCCCCTTATGCAGGCCGCAAGGCGGTCAGGCGGTTGCACATTCCACGAAAAAAGCGTTTTCGTTTTGTATTCCGCCCGATTTATATTAATTTTGCCGTTCAAAAGAGAAAGAATATTATAAACATATATGGAAGAAAAGCATTTCAAGCGCACCACCGTAACCGCCGCCCTGCCATACGCCAACGGCGGCGTGCACATCGGCCACCTGGCCGGAGTATATGTGCCGGCTGACATCTATGTGCGCTATCTCAGACTTAAAAAACAAGACGTAAGATTCATCTGCGGAAGCGACGAGCACGGTGTGCCCATCACCATCCGTGCCAAGAAAGAAGGCATAACTCCGCAGCAGGTTGTAGACCGCTACCACGCAATGATCAAGAAGAGCTTTGCCGACTTCGGCATCTCGTTCGACATCTACAGCCGCACAACTTCTGAAACCCACTCAAAGGTGGCTTCAGACTTCTTCAAGAAACTTTATGAAGAAGGCAAGCTCGTAGAGAAAACCTCAATGCAGTATTACGACGAGGAGGCACATCAGTTCCTCGCCGACCGCTACATAACAGGCGAGTGCCCTCACTGCCACAACCCGAAGGCCTATGGCGACCAGTGCGAGAAGTGCGGATCAGACCTCGACCCCACAGAGCTTATCAATCCTGTAAGCGCCATCAGCGGCTCTAAGCCGGTGCTGAAGGAGACCAAAAACTGGTATCTGCCCCTCAACGAGTATCAGGACTGGCTCAAGAAGTGGATACTCGAAGGACACAAGGAGTGGCGTCCTAACGTTTACGGACAGTGCAAGTCGTGGCTCGACCTCGACCTTCAGCCGCGCGCAATGACACGCGACCTCGACTGGGGTATACCCGTTCCTGTTGAGGGAGCTGAGGGCAAGGTGCTCTACGTGTGGTTCGACGCGCCTATCGGATATATCTCTAACACCAAGGAACTGATGCCCGACGACTGGGAGAAATGGTGGAAAGATCCCGAGACACGCCTCGTTCACTTCATCGGCAAGGACAACATCGTGTTCCACTGTCTTATTTTCCCGACCATGCTTAAGGCTCACGGAGGCTACATCCTGCCCGACAACGTTCCGGCAAACGAGTTCCTCAACCTTGAGAACGACAAGATATCTACATCACGCAACTGGGCTGTATGGCTTCACGAGTATCTCGAGGACCTGCCCGGCAAACAGGATGTGCTGCGCTATGTGCTGACAGCCAATGCGCCTGAGACTAAGGACAACAACTTTACATGGAAAGACTTCCAGGAGCGCAACAACAGCGAGCTGGTGGGCATCTACGGCAACTTCGTCAACCGTGCGCTGCAGCTTACAAAGAAATACTGGAACGGCGTTGTTCCGGCATGCGGCGAACTGCAGGACATCGACAAGCAGACCATCACTGAGTTTAAGGACGTTAAGGCAAACGTTGAGCGCCTGCTCGACAACTTTAAGTTCCGCGACGCCCTCAAAGAGGCCATGAACCTTGCGCGCATAGGTAACAAATACATCGCCGACTGTGAGCCTTGGAAGGTTGCAAAGACCGACATGAAGCGCGTGGAGACAATCCTCAACATATCTCTCCAGCTTGTTGCCAACCTGGCAATAGCCTTCGAGCCGTTCCTGCCTTTCAGCAGTGCTAAGCTCAGAAAGATGATCAACATTGACGAGTTCGACTGGAATCAGCTTGGCTCTACCGACCTGCTCGAGGCCGGACATCAGCTTGCAGAGCCTGAGCTGCTCTTCGAGAAGATTGACGACGACGTAATAGAGTATCAGCTCAAGAAGCTCGAGGACACCAAGAAGGCCAACGCCGAGGCTAACTATAAGGCCAAGGAGATTAAGTCTAACATACCTTTCGAGGACTTTGAGAAGCTCGACATCCGTGTAGGCTTTATCAAGGCATGCGAGAAAGTGAAGAAAGCCGACAAACTGCTCAAGTTTACCATCGACGACGGAAGCGGTCAGGACCGCACCATTGTCAGCGGCATTGCCAAGTTCTACAAGCCCGAAGACCTTGTAGGCAAGCGTGTCTGCTTCATCGCCAACCTTGCTCCGCGCAAGCTGAAGGGCATCGAGAGCCAGGGCATGATTCTCTCTGCCGAGGACTTCGACGGCTCTCTGAGCGTTATAACTACTTCTGCCGACGTTAAGCCGGGCAGCGTGGTATGCTGATTTAGATGATTCCGGTTCAGTATTTGGCAGTTAAAGCCATTCTATTGAATAGGAGTTTATGATATAGAAAATAATAATAGAATAAAAAAGACGCATGCACCATAACATTGGCGCATGCGTCTTTTTTGTTTGTATGTGCATTGCTTATATATTATTCTGCTCCTTATCGTAATTTTGTCTGATAGTATTTATTTGTTGGATAACAAAAAAGCGGCCTGCGGCATTGTGCCCTTTGGGGGCGGCTTGCCTGCAGGCCGTTGACTGGAGATTGTTATTACAAAAACTTAAATTAACTGTTAGTATGGTCTATTCGTATCCGTTATCCATGCCGTTCATGTTCTCAGAATCCTCGTTGGCGCTGTTGTTGACCTTCTTCTTTGGAGCCTTGGCCTTCATGTTGCCGAAGTTCCATGTCAGCGAGAGGTTCACGGTGCGTCCGCTTCGCCAGTTCTTCTGGTAGCGTGTAAAGGTGTCTGAGCTTGTGTAGTTCTCAAACTTACGTGTGTTGAGCAGGTCGCGGCAGTTGATGGCGAGCGTCAGTTTCTTGTTCAGGAAAGTCTTGCGCAGACCTAAGTCCATGCTGAAGTTTGCCTTGCGGTATCCCTGTGTTATCACCTGGCGTGCGCGGTAGCGTCCCGACAGCTGCAGAGATATGTCCCAGGGCAGCATCAGCGAAGCCTGCATACGTGCGTTCCATGTAAAGTTGTTGTTGCTCTCGCCCGTGATGGTCTGTCCGTCAATGTTGTATGTAAAGCCGTCCAGCTTGTAGTAGTAGGCGTTAGCCGTTGTGGTGAGGTCGAGTATTCGGCAGATCTTGTTCTTCAATACAAGTTCAAGACCGGTGCTAAGGCTGTTAGACACGTTCATGTAAGTCTGATACATCATGTTGTCCGTGCTGCTCTGATATTTTATGCGCTGTATCACGTCGCTTGTTGGGCGGTAGTATGCGCTGATGAGCATTGAGTGCTCTTCCCA
>HF992662.1:54211-59477 GCA_000436695.1 Prevotella sp. CAG:1185
GTGCTCTTCCCATGTCTTGAGGTAGTTGAGCGAGAACGAGTTGCTGAACTCAGGTGTCAGTTCCGGGTTACCGAACGATATCATTGAGGCGTCGCGTGTGTTCTTGAAGCTGTTGAGCTGGCCTCCCCACGGACGGCGCAGACGGCGTGTGTAGTTGAGCTGCAGCTGCTGTGTCTCGTCTATCTGATAAGAAAGGAATACGCTCGGGAAGAGCTGGAAGTAGTCTTTCTTGAACGGATTGTTGCGTTTCGACGGGTCGTGCTCCTGCTCATAGTTGTAGCTCTCGGTGTTTACGCGCCAGTATTCGCCGCGCAGACCTGCCATCACTCCGAGTCTGCCGAACTTCATTGTGGCTGTGGCATAGAGCGCGTGCAGATCCATGTTGTATATAAAGCGGTTATAGTAAGCCTGGTCTTCCACCTGGTTTACGCCTTCCCATGACGAGTCGTCGATGTAAGACTCCTGCGGAGAGTTCTCGCGGCTGAAGTTTCCTTGGTATCCTGCCTGGAGCATAATCTTGTCGGTTATCGGGTTCTCGTAGTCGAGTTTCACCTCCCACGACCTGTTGTTGTTATGCATCGGGCGGTTCTGATAGTCGTATTCTGTAGGCAGCATCTCGTCGATATATGTCGTGCTGTCCTGATAGATGTTGCTCTGGTTCATCTTCCACTTGTTGAAGTCGACGGTGAAGTCGAGATAATGCTTGTCGGTGAAGTTGTGGCGGTAGTTAAATTCGCCGTAATATATGTTCATGTCAGAGCTTCCCGTAGAGCGGCGCAGCATGATGTAGCTGTCCTGCGGCGCGCCTATCGTACCATAGTGATACGGCGTTGTGCCTCCGTTGTGGTGTCCGCCGACCATTGTCATTCCGCTCAGCGTGAACTCATCCTTGTCGGTTGCGCGGTAAGTAAGTCCGGCGCGTGCAAAGAGGTTGTTGCCCATGCGGTCGTTGTCGGCCGTGTACGACTGATACTGGTTAGTGTTAAGATACTCCTGATAGCTCATCGAGCCGCCGTCGTTGCTGCGGTGACGGTAGCCAAGACTTGCGTAGCCCTCAAATCGCCCTACGTTGAAGTTGAGGTTGCCGTTGACGTTGGCACTTCCGCGCGAGCTCCCTCCGGCCTGCACCGAGCCGTAGTATCCAGCCTGGCGGTTCTTCTTCAGTATTATGTTAATGATGCCGGCGCTTCCCTCGGCGCTGAATTTTGCCGACGGGTTGTCAATCACCTCAATTCTCTCAATGCTCTCCGAAGGCAGCTGCTGCAGTATCTCGGCGCGGTTGTCGCTCGTCAGTCCGCTTGCCTTTCCGTTTATCCACACCTCCACGCTGGTGTTGCCTCGCAGCGATATGTTGCCGTCGGTGTCAACCTCTATCGAGGGGATGTTCTCAAGCACGTCGGTGGCGTCGCCTCCGGCGTTGGTTATATCTTGTGAAACGTCGAACGACTTGCGGTCAACCTCGAGCCTCATTGTAGGCCTTTGTGCCGTCACCGTAACCTCGTCAAGAGTCTGGCTGTTGTCGTTCATGTACAGTTTCTTAAAGTTCATGTTTCTCTTGTCCTTCGTCACGCTGAATTCTTTTTCCAGCGTGGTGTAGCCTATGTAGGTAAGTTTCACGGTATAGTCGCCGTACGGAAGGTTGTCGATATAGAACAGTCCCTTCTCGTCCGTGATGGCGCCCTTTACGAATTTAGAACTCGAGCGGTTGTATACCGCCACGTTGACAAATGGCATCGATTCGCCCGTCTGGGTGTCCTCGACTTTTGACCTGACACTACATTGCGCGTGGCTGTAGGCGGCGTAAAATACTAACAGACTAAAAATAATAAGTTTCTTCATAACACTTATTCTGATGTATATCAGAGTAAAAAGTTTAATTGTTTATATGATTTTTCACATTTTATTTGGTTTTCACTATTAATCTGACTAAATTTGCACTCGGATTGGTCTCATAGTTCAATGGATAGAACAAGTCTCTCCTAAAGATTAGATCCGAGTTCGATTCTCGGTGAGACCACTTTTAGGGCGGCATCCATTTGATAGCCGCTCTTTTTTTATGTCTTTTTATTTTTGATGATATATTCTTATATGTCAAGGCTTTTAGCCATGGTAATGCGACTTGTGCCATATACGGCTTTTAGTGTCGTATTACAATATATATACGAAAGAGAGTGCCGATTGTGTCACGGCATTATGATAATTTAACTTTACAGTTTGTTTTTGTCTGTTGTTTTAACACGGCTGAACCATGCAAAATAGCTCTTCGCCTTAGCCTTTCAGCAGTCTTTTACATCCGTGTGATGCCTGTTTCATGCCTTTTTGATGCCGATTAAGCCCCATTTGCCATGCTTTTTCGGTTAGTTTTGTGCCCTTTTGCGTTGTAAAAGGCATCCTTTTGCACTGCGAAAGACGGCCTTTTGCCTTCTGAAAGGTGGTCTTTTGCATCGTCGTTTGCTGCCCATTATTTCTCGTTTTGCATAAAGTGCTGATATATAACGACTTACAAAAAGCGCCGTTTTTTGATGTCTTATCCGTCAAATCGCCTTCAGATGTCAAAAGTCGGCATGTATATTTGCTGCCCGTTAACTTATTTAACATCTTTTCAGAAGCCGTCAATCCAAATACTCAAAAATGATTATCGCCCCGGCTTTGTGCCCGTTAGGTAGCTTATAAAAATACCGATTTTTTGCTATTGTGAGCTTTTTTAATGCCGTTAACTTTGCAGCGGTTTTTAGTTATTAACGAAAATATATATCAAAGTGAAAGCAAACAGATTAAAATTTGTGATTATCTTTATTCTTTTGTCAGTTCAGCTTGCAGTAAGTGCGCAGTCAGCCGGCAGCGGAACTATATCAGGCAGGATAACATCCTCAGGCGGCGAGGCCGTAAGCTATGCCACGATTAGACTGAAGGGCACGGCCTGTGCAGCCCATACCGACATTGAAGGCATATATCAGATAAAGGCCCCCGCGGGGCGCTACAGCCTCGTGGTGTCGGCCGTGGGTCACAAGACCGTTGAGCGTAACGTCAGCGTTGAGGTCGGCGGCAGTCAGCATATTGACATCCGTATGAAGGAAGACGCCATACAGCTCGACGAGGTTTCGGTGGTGTCGGCAGGCGTCAGCAGAGTGAAAAACTCGGCATACAACGCCGTGGCAGTTGACACACGCGACATGCTCAACACAACCAAGACACTGAGCGAAGCCCTTGCCAAGACGCCCGGACTAAAGCTGCGTGAGTCGGGTGGAGTAGGGTCCGACATGAATCTCATGCTCGACGGCTTCAGCGGCAATCACGTAAAGATATTCATCGACGGCGTGCCGCAGGAAGGCGTGGGCAGCTCGTTCGGACTCAACAACATACCCGTAAGCTTTGCCGACCGCATAGAGGTCTACAAGGGAGTGGTGCCCGTGGCGTTCGGCACCGATGCCATCGGGGGCGTTGTCAACATCGTTACCAACCGCAAGCGCCGCCGCTGGTTTGTCGACGCGTCTTATTCTTACGGCTCGTTCAACACTCACAAGTCGTACTTCAACTTCGGCCAGAGCTTCGGCAACGGCCTTACATACGAGATAAACGCCTTTCAGAATTATTCAGACAACAGCTACCGCGTTGACGCTCCCGTGTTCGACTTCGGCTCGCAGAGCATCGACACAAAGAAGCTCTACAGCGTCAGACGCTTTAACGACACCTATCACAACGAGACAGTGGTGGCAAAGTTCGGACTTACGGGCAAGAACTGGGCCGACCGCCTTATGTTAGGCTTCACCTATTCGCACATGTATAAGGAGATACAGACAGGCGTAAGACAGAAGACTGTCTACGGACAGAAGCACCGCCACGGCCATTCGCTCATGCCGTCGTTAGAGTATTCAAAGCGCAACCTCTTCACCAAGGGACTTGATGTCACGCTTACCGCCAACTATAACCGCAACGCCACGTTCAACGTCGACACCGCAAGCTATCGCTACAACTGGCTGGGTGAGCGCCGGCGCACAAGTTCGCCGGGCGAGCAGACATATCAGTATTCGAGGGCAGACAACAACAACTGGAACGCCACGCTCAACACAACTTACCGCATAGGCACGGCGCACGCGCTGACGCTGAACAACGTGTTCAACTCGTTCAGCCGCGACAACACGTCTCTTCTCTATGGGCGCGAGGACAAAGACCCCATATCCAAGGACATGCGCAAGAACATAACAGGACTGTCCTACAGGTTTATGCCGTCAGAAAGATGGAACGTTTCGCTCTTCGGCAAGTATTATAGCCAGTATGTCTCAGGCCCCGTGGCTGCCGACGAGAACGCGAGCAGCTATGTAAGAACAAACCGCACTATCGATTCGTGGGGCTATGGTGCGGCCGCAACCTGCTTCATCGTTGACGGCCTGCAGGCCAAGCTGTCGTATGAAAAGGCGTGTCGTCTGCCCACTATAGAGGAGATGTTCGGCGACGAAGACCTCGAGTCGGGCAGCGTGCTCATTCGTCCCGAGAAGAGCGACAACATCAATCTCAGCCTTAGCTGGAGCAAGACGTTCGGCCGTCACTCGCTCTACGTCGAGGGCGGAATGGTCTACCGCGACACGCGCGACTACATTCAGCGCAGCATAGCCGAGCTTAGCGGCAACCGCGAGGGCGCATATTATGAGAACTACGGCAGGGTTAAGACAGCCGGATTCAATCTTTCGGCACGCTATACCCTCGGCAGATGGCTCAGCGTTGGCGGCAACTTCACCCGGATGGACGTGCGCGACAACGAGAAACTTATGGTGGGCTGCACCTCGGTTGCCAACCCTATGTATCATACACGCATGCCTAACGTGCCCTGGCAGTTTGCCGATGCCGACGTAAACCTCTACTGGCACAACCTGCTGAAAGACGGAAACACGCTCACCCTTACCTACGACAACCAGTATCTGCACAGCTTCTGCTATTATTCCGACGGCGTTCAGGCAGCTAATCTTAGCGACTATATGGTGCCTACGCAGTTTTCTCACAACCTCACTCTTACCTACAGCATGAGCCGCGGACGCTACAACGTGTCGCTTGAGTGCCGCAACTTCACCAATGAGAAGCTCTACGACAACTTCAGTCTGCAGAAAGCCGGACGCGCTTTTTACGGCAAGGTGAGGGTATATCTAGGCAAATGAGATGACGAGATGATACTAAACAATCAACAAAGTTAAACCCGATAAACGATAAAAGACAAATGAACAACATCCGACTTTATGCCGCCCTGCTTGCCGTTATGGCTTCGGCGGCAGCC
>HF992662.1:59507-74034 GCA_000436695.1 Prevotella sp. CAG:1185
AGCCATTACATCATGTTCCGACGACGCGTCGGCCGACGCTCCCGGCGCAGCCTCAGGCATTTCAAGTCCTTATGTCATAGCAACCACCGTGACAGGCTCTAACGCCACGGCCAACATACTTACCTCGGCAGAGGCTCTTGAGGGCGAAATCAGGCCTTCGGGACTTGTCAACGACGGCGCCACTTACTGGGTGTTCCACGGCCGCAAGTATCTTTATGCCCTCAACTATCATCAGGGCGAGAGCGGCACAACTTGCTCTTACGTGCGCAACAGCACAACGGGTAAGCTGGAGCAGCGCGCCAAGGAGTATTATGTTACGCGCTTCACCACCTACGGCTTGTATGACAACTACATCATGACGACATCGAGCGGCGACGGCAACGCAGCCTGGGCAGACCCCGTTACGGGCTATCTGCCGCAGTCGTTCAAGGTGTCTTATCTCGATGTCGACAACGAAACGTTCACCTCTAACACCGTTGCCGCCGACGGAAACGACGCCTCCGTTGCTGACAAGGGCTACATCTGTGAGAACTTTTTGGGCAACGGCGAATATGTAACTCTTGCCGGACTGGAGCAGGTAGGCAGCAAGATATACAGCGCAGCTGTGCCAATGGGCCTGTCGCAGTATGGCTGTCAGCAGTTCACCGACGACGCCCGCACTCAGTATAAGTGGGTTCGTCCGGGCTATGAAGACCTTATCAAGACCGAGAGCGGCGGCACGGGCAGCGGCGCTTACGACAAAGACGAACTGCAGTGGACACAGTGGCCCGACGAATGTTGGGTGGCTGTGTTTGCCGACAAGACGCTGAAAGAGAAGAAACTGATAAGGACCGACAAGATAAGTTATGCCTGCGGGCGCAACAAGTCGCAGTATTATCAGATGATATGGGCAACCGACGACGGCCGGTATGTCTACGTCATATCTCCCGCTTATGCCAAGACGATGGCCGATGCGCGCCAGCAGACCATGCTGCCGGCAGGAGTGGTGCGCATAGACACGTCGACCGAGGACTTTGACGACTACTATTGCAACCTCGAGCAGCTGTCGCCCAACGGACTTATGCGCAGCTGGTATATAGGCGGCGACAGTTTTCTGTTCCTTATGTATGACGCCCCGATAACGTCATCTGCAAAGACAGCCAACCGCCTTGCCGTGTTCAACGCGTCGGCAAAGACGCTGACTGATGTTACGGGCCTGCCCTCAGACGTGTCAGGTTTCGGCTCAACGCCTTACATGGAGGGCGGATATGCCTACGTGTCGGTGAACACCGCGTCGGGTTATCCTGCCGTATGGAAGATTGATCCGGCAACGGGCGCAGCCGTAAAGGCACTCACCGTCAATGGCGCAACCACCGTTACTGCCGTAGGACGCATAGATTAAATACGGCTTGAGCACGCACTTTAATGTGCGTAATACGGTCTGCCGGAGCATAATCAGTCTGTTCCGGCAGACAATAATTTTTTAGAAAGTTGCGTTTAATAGTATAGTTATGAAGAAGATATTTTTAAAGTTTCATTTATGGCTGGCAGTGCCTTTCGGCATCATTGTCACACTGATATGTTTCTCGGGCGCCATGCTTGTGTTTGAGCCTGAGGCCGTTAAGGTGTTGAGGCACGACATTCTGTATGTTGACAATCCGCAACATACGGCGCTGCCCGTAGATATTCTTGTTAAGAATGTGGAGAAGACGCTGCCTGAGGACGTAAAGGTTACGGGCGTTACCATGTACTCTGACCCGGAGCTTGCGTGCAAGGTTAACCTGTCGAAGCCGCGCCGTGCGGCAGTGTATGTAGACCAGTACACGGGCAAGGTGAAGGGAAAATATGAGCGTCCGGCGTTCTTCGACTTTATGCAACGGCTTCACCGCTGGCTGCTCGACAGTCGCGACGACAGCGGCGGAGTGTTCTGGGGCCGCACCATAGTGGGCATATCCACCATTGTCTTTGTGCTTGTGCTGTTGTCGGGAGTGGTAATATGGTGGCCGCGCACGGCGCGTATGTTGCGCAACGGTTTGAAGATAACCACGTCGAAGAGCCGCCATCTGCTGTGGCGCAGTCTTCATGTGGCAGGCGGAATGTATGTGCTGATTCTGTTGCTCGTCATGGCACTGACAGGTCTTACGTGGTCGTTCACGTGGTACAGCAAAGGCTTCAATGCGCTGTTCGGTGTTAATGAGGTGCAAAAGAGCGGCGCCGAGGTGTATGCTGAACAGCAGGCTAAGGACGCTGTAAAGGCAAAGGAGAAGACAGACAAGGCCGGGGACAAGGCCGGCAAGGACGAAAAGACCGCTGATGTATATGCCGAATGGCAGGGAGTGTATGACACTCTGCGTGCGCGCAACGTAAAATTCGACAATATAACCGTATCCGACGGCACGGCCGACGTGGCTTTCGGCGGACTTGGCAACCAGCGTGCTGCCGACAAATATACGTTTAATCCGGCTGACGGCCGCATCACTTCAGTTTCGCTTTATGCCGACAGTGATAAATCGTCGAAGATACGCGGCTGGATAATGTCTGTCCATATGGGCAGCTGGGGCGGTCTGTTCACGCGCATACTGTGGTTCATAGCCGCTCTGTTTGGCTCAACTCTGCCCATCACGGGCTATTATCTCTGGATACGCCGCCTGCGCCGCCGTTCGCGCGGATAATGTCTGATATGGCGTAAATAATGTGAATGTTTTGAATGTCTATAGTCTGTTGCATGGTTAGTTGGTGCCGTGTCTTTATGGCATGGCAGTGGCGAGATTATTCAATGGGTATCTATATATAATATGAAAGGTGGTCTTTTGCATTCTGAAAGGCCACCTTTTGCCGTCTAAAAGGCCGTCTTTTGCAAGCTAAAAGGTGGCCTTTTATATTGTAAGCAATATGCTTTGTTTTGCTTAATGATTTTCTTTTAAAGTCATATCGACGGCAGATGCTGTAAGCATTATAAATGGTTTTACTTACAGATTTTTGTCCATTTCGGTTTAATAGCAGTCTTTCTGTTTTTGCGTTACTTATAAAATAAGGTCATCATCGTCTCGGAAATAAAAATAAAACACTGTTTCACACTCTTTTATTTTGTATTTCGCTCAACTTGCATTAACTTTGGATAAGTTAAGCTGCGTCTCGGAAATAAAAATAAAATATTGTTTCACACTCTTTTATTTTGTATTTCACTCAACTTGCATTAACTTTGCAAGCATGTTGAAAAATATTATCTTAGTGGCTGTCGGAGGAGCCTGCGGAAGCGTGGCACGCTATCTGCTGTCAAAGCTCGTGCAGGACAATGTGCTGTCACATTTCCCCTTCGGCACAATGACCGTCAACATTCTGGGATGCCTAATCATCGGTATGGTCTACGGACTTGCCGACAACAACATCAGTATAAGTCCCGGACTTAAACTCTTGCTCACTGTAGGATTCTGCGGAGGATTCACCACTTTCAGCACATTCATGAACGAGTCGCTCTCGCTTATGCGTGCAGACAGCGCACTCCTTATGGCGCTTTATGTCGGCGGAAGCGTGGTGCTGGGACTCCTTGCGGTGTTTGCCGGATTGCAATTAATAAAACTAATATAACAATGAAAAAGACATTTTCATCATTGTGCGTATGCACTCTCGCCCTCATGGCGGCGATGCTTACCTCATGCGACAACAGAAAGTTTCATATAGACGGAACAGTTACCGAGGCTAAGGACTCTGTGCTGTATCTTGAAAACATGAGTCTCGACGGACCGGTTGTGGTCGACTCGGTTAAGCTCGACGACAAAGGCTCATTCAGTTTCAGCGAGAAGGCTCCCGATGCGCCTGAGTTCTACCGACTGAGAATAGCCGGACAGATTATCAACCTCAGCGTTGATTCAACCGAGACTATCAAGATTAAGGCTGCATATCCGTCGATGGCAACAGGATATACCGTTGAAGGCTCTGCCGAATGTGCCACCATCAAGGAGCTTGCCCTAAAGCAGATTGACCTGCAAAACCGCGTGATAGCCGTACAGAACAATCCCAACCTGGGCTACGACCTTACACGCGACAGCATTGGAAAGCTTATTGAGGCATATAAAGACGAGATAAAGCGCAACTATATCTACAAGGCTCCTATGCGTGCCTCGTCGTATTTCGCCCTGTTCCAGACGCTCGGCAACATGCTGATATTTAATCCGCGCGAGAGTGCCGAAGACGTTAAGGCGTTTGCGGCAGTGGCAACAAGTTGGGACACATACCACCCCAACGCGCTGAGAGGCAAGAACCTGCACAACATTGCCATTGAAGGCATGAAGGATGTGCGCATAATGCGCAACAAGATGGCAGCCCAAAGTATAGAAGCAAGCAAGGTGCATGTGTCTAACATCATAGACATCTCGCTGCTCGACAACAAGGGCAACCGCCGCAGTCTGACCGACCTTAAAGGACAGGTGGTGCTGCTCGACTTCCACGTTTTTGGCGCCAGAGAGTCTACAAAGCGTATAATGCAGATGCGTGAGCTATACAACAAGTATCATTCTCGCGGTCTGGAGATTTATCAGGTGTCGCTCGATCCTGACGAACACTTCTGGAAGACACAGACAGCCGCCCTGCCATGGATAAGCGTAAGAGACCCTCAGGGACTGCAGTCGAAGAATCTTGCATCGTATAACGTAACGAGTATTCCTACCTTCTTCCTCATAGACCGCAACAATGAGTTGAAGAAACGCGACGCACAGATTACTGACATTGATGCCGAAATAAACGCCCTGCTTAAGTAGGACGCTGCCCGGCTGACGGGTTTAGGCAACGATATGGATATAGCCGCGGGGCTGTACAGACGATGATGTGCAGCCCCGCGGCCTTTTATATGCCTGATGCTGAGGGCTGTGGGGACGCGTCAAATTATTTGATTTGTAACAAAATATCAATGCACATCTTAAATAAAGTTAGTAATTTTGCAGCGTCTTAACATCTGCCGGCAATGGTTCCGTTACGTATTAAGGCGATGATGTTGCGGTTTCGGCCGGTCTTATCGCCGGTGATTGCGCTGCAGACAGACGCCGATGAGCCTGTGACGAAGATGTAAGACGAAGTGAACGGCATATTAAATAATGACATAAAAGAAATAAAGAAGATGAGAAAAACAAGTCTGTTGACATTCCTTCTGCTCACGTTTGCAGCCATAAGACTGTGCGCCGGGCGCCATTACACGGTGATAGTGTCGCTCGACGGATGCCGCTGGGACTATCCGATGATGTACGATACGCCGTTTCTCGACTCGCTTGGAAGTCGCGGAGTGAGCGCCGTTATGCGCCCGTCGTTCCCCTCGAAGACATTTCCCAACCACTATACGCTTGCCACAGGACTCGTGCCCGACCATCACGGAATAATAGCAAACAAGTTTTATGACGTGGCTTCGGGTCGCACCTACAGCATAAGCGACAAGGCAACGAGCAAGGACGGCTCGTTCTACGGCGGCGAACCGATATGGCTCACGGCAAAGCGACAGGGTGTAAAGGTGGGCGTGGTCTACTGGCCCGGCTCCGATGTGGCTATCAAAGGCATGTATCCCGACTACTACAAGGACTATGCAAAGAAGCCTTTGCTGACATTTCCCGAACGCCTTGACGAGGCAGAACGCCTGCTGACGCTGCCCGACAGCCTGCGTCCACAACTCGTGATGATATACTTTAACGAGCCCGACCACAGCGGACATTTCTACGGTCCGGCGTCTAAGCAGACGCGAAAGGCCGTTGAAACGCTCGACTCGCTGCTGTGCAGCATGTACAAAAGGCTGCGTGCGCTGCCCTGCGGACAGGACATCAACTTCATTGTTACGTCCGACCACGGCATGGCATCCACATCGCCCGAGCGCATAATACGCCTCTCTGAATATCTGAAACCCGAGTGGTGCGAGCGCGTGATGCCCGACCTGCCAACGCTGATATTCCCCAAGAAGGGACATGATGACGACATAATTAACGCTCTGAAGGACGTGGCGCACATAAGGACGTGGAAAAAAGATGAAGTGCCCGAGTGTTTCCACTATGGCACCAACCGCAACATTGCGCCGATAGTGGTGCTGCCCGACGTTGGATGGACAGTGTCGGAAGACGGAAAAGTGGTGCCGGGCAACCACGGATTCGACCCCTACAGCTCTGAACTTAACGTGCCCTTCCGTGCCGAGGGGCCCGACTTCAGACACGGATATGTGAAGACCGTCATGTTCGACAACACCTGCATATATCCCCTTCTGTCGCGTCTGTTGGGCATAGAGCCGGCCCCGTGCGACGGAAATATTGACGACGTGGCAGACATGCTAGCGCCGGTAGGACAATAAGATCATATACATATATTTTTTGGCGGAGGCAGTGCGGCGGCACGTCTCCGCTTTTTTGTTTTATCACAAGCCGTTAACATCATCCTTGAAAGATAAAACAGGCACGCAGGGCAGGTGCAGAACAGCTTTAATATTTAAAGTAACACAATGGTAAACACATTGAAACGTCATTGTCAGACGATAGAAACGCAGGAGTAACGACTGTTTTGTTATTTTGCATCATAACAAGATAAAACATATAAAATATGCTCGGAATTTTCAACGACTGCTTTCCGCCGATAATGGACGGGGTATCTGTAACGGTGCAAAACTATGCGCGGTGGCTCAACCGCAAGTGCAACAACGTGTGCGTGGTAACGCCTTCAGTGCCCGGGACGGTGTACAAAGAGGAGTTTCCCGTTTACAATTATTTCTCCTTGCCTATACCCATGCGAAAGCCTTACCGTATGGGATTTCCACGTGTTGACCTGCCTTTCCGCTCGCGTATCGGTAAGATAGGTTTTTCGCTGGTGCATGCCCATAGTCCGTTTTCATCGGGAAAGCTGGCGCTGAAAATTGCGCGCGAGCAGAATATACCCATCGTTGCCACGTTCCACTCTAAATACCGGGCCGACTTTGAGCGCGCAATACACAGCAAGACGATTGTAGACTATATGGTGAAAAATGTGATCGACTTCTATAGTCAGGCCGACGAGGTGTGGATTCCGCAGGCATCTGTTGAAGAGACTCTGCGCGAATACGGCTACAAGGGCAGGGTGGAAGTGGTGGACAACGGCAACGACTTTGCCGCCGACACACGCATAGACCTGCTCAGAAACGAAGGACGAAGTATGCTCGGAGCGCCACACGGCGAACCGGTGCTGCTCTTTGTCGGGCAGCATATATACGAGAAAAATCCGCAACTCATAATCCGTTCGCTCGCCAACATGCGCGACCGCTCATGGCATATGTATTTCATTGGCACGGGATATGCCGCCGACGAACTGCGGCAGATGGTGCAGTCAAAAGGACTTGACGACAGAATTACGTTCCTCGGACAGATAACCGACCGCGAGAAGCTGAAGCGCTGTTATGCCGCTGCCGACGTGTTTCTCTTCCCTTCGCTCTACGACAACGCGCCGCTCGTGGTGCGCGAGGCGGCAGCCATGCACACTCCGTCGCTCATGGCGCAAGGCTCAACGGCGGCAAGCGTGATAAAGGACAACGTAAACGGATTCTTGTGCAGTGCCGACGAGCAGAGTTTCACGGCGCGTCTGTTGCAGATTCTTGCCGACGAACGCCTTCGCACTGTCGCCGGCGACAACGCACGCGCCACGCTGGCACGCCCATGGCAGGACATTGCCGACGAGGTTTACGACCGCTACATGCACCTTATCCGCCGTCGCGGAGGCATACTGACGGCATAAATACACAGACTTTTCTTCAGCCGTATGCGTCGTGATGACGCCTTAACCGGCGTTTATGATACAGCAAAAATCATTATTTCGATACTATCTATGACACACATTTTAGGGAGTTGCCGGGCAGGTTATAATGCTGTCGGCAACTCCTTGTTTTTCAGACACTTACAAACCGAGTTGCAAAAGACCGCCTTTTAGCCCCTGAAAGATGCCCTTTTAGCGTCTGAAAGGCCACCTTTTGCAGGCTAAAACACGGCCTTTTGGAAAACCGTTTGCGCCGCCGAGAAAAATGTTTACATATATCATGGCATTTCATCGTACTGCATTTATTGTAAAAAATACATCAACAGACAGTCTTTTAGTATGCCCGCAATGCCGTATAATAAGCATCCTGACGCTCAAAATGGCTTATAGACGGGCTAAACGTCATGAAAAAATATATTAAAAGGCTTAACTTTTTGCAAAGCCGGATAAAAATCTTATTTTTGCAGATTGTATGGTACTGAATTATATTTGGATAGCATTTTTTGTGGTGGCCTTCGTCATCGCCCTTTTCAGGCTTGTGGTGATGGGCGACACAGAAGTGTTTCCCGAGATAATGAACTCAACGTTCGCCTCGTCGAAAACGGCTTTCGAGATATCTCTCGGCCTGACAGGCGTGCTGTCGCTGTGGCTCGGCATAATGAAGATTGGCGAGCGCGGCGGTGTGGTCAATGCGCTCGCAAGGGTGCTTAGTCCGGTGTTCACCCGGCTCTTTCCCGACATACCGAAGGGCCATCCCGTTACGGGCAGCATATTCATGAACATTGCCGCCAACATGCTCGGTCTGGACAACGCCGCCACTCCGCTCGGACTCAAGGCCATGGAACAGATGCAGGAGCTGAACACAAAGAAAGACACAGCCACAAATCCGATGATTATGTTCCTCGTGCTCAACACGTCGGGACTTACCATTATCCCCGTTTCCATAATGGTTTACCGTGCCCAGCTCGGCGCGGCTCAGCCTACCGACATATTCATCCCCATACTTCTTGCCACATTCTTCTCAACGCTTACGGGCATCATCGTCACCAGCATTTATCAGCGCATCAACCTTATTAACCGCGTTATGCTGCTCACCTTGGGCGGCCTTTGCGTGGCAGTGGCAGCCGTGATGTGGGGCTTCGGCAGGCTCGACAAGGAGCAGATGAACATAGTTAGCACGTCGGTGGCAAACATTCTGCTGTTCACTATAATCATAACATTCATCCTTGCGGGAGTGAGAAAGAAGGTGAATGTCTACGACGCGTTCATCGAAGGCGCCAAGGACGGATTCTCAACGGCAGTAAGAATAATACCTTATCTGGTGGCAATTCTCGTTGGAATCGGCGTTTTTCGTGCTTCGGGAGCCATGGATATGCTCATCGGCGGCATAAAATGGGTGGTTGAGGCCTGCGGAGGCAACACCGACTTTGTGGGCGCATTGCCCACGGCACTGATGAAACCGCTGTCGGGCAGCGGTGCGCGTGGCATGATGGTTGACGCCATGACAACCTACGGCGCCGACTCGTTCGTGGGCCGTCTGAGCTGCATTTTCCAAGGTTCCACCGACACTACGTTCTATATCCTTGCCGTATATTTCGGCAGCGTTGGCGTAAGATACACCCGCCACGCCGTGGCCTGCGGTCTGTTGGCCGACCTTGCCGGCGTGATAGCGGCCATAGCCATATGCTATATGTTCTTCGGATGATGCCTCAGGGCAGTAAGAAGAGCGTTAATATGATGTCAGAAAATATAACTTATTAGATATTATGAGTAATCTTAAAGGTCTTGCAAAAGACACGGCCATCTACGGACTGAGCAGCATCGTTGGCCGTTTTCTCAACTATCTGCTCGTGCCCCTATACACCGCTAAGCTCTCGGCAGCAAGCGGCGGCTACGGAGTTATAACCAACGTGTATGCCTATACGGCGCTGCTGCTCGTCATCCTTACCTATGGTATGGAGACAACATTCTTCCGCTTTGCCAACAAGGAGGGCGAAAATCCGCAGAAAGTATATTCAACCACGCTCATGGCCGTAGGCTTCACCTCGCTTCTGTTCGTAGTGCTGGTGCTGGCGTTCATAAGTCCCATTTCATCGGCAATGGGCTATGCCGAGCATCCTTCTTATGTATGGGTTATGGCCATAGCCGTTGCGCTCGACGCTTTTCAGTGCATACCGTTCGCATATCTGCGCTATAAGAAGCGCCCGGTCAAGTTTGCCGCGTTGAAGCTCTTTAACATCGTGCTTACCATCGCGCTCAACCTGGTGTTCTTCCTGCTGCTGCCCGCGCTCTACGAAAATGGCGGAAACGGCGGTTTCATCGGCAATATCTACAGTCCTGAGGTTGGCGTAGGCTATGTGTTCTACATCAATCTGTTCTGCTCAGCCTCGCTAATGTTCCTGCTTGTCAAGGAGCTTACGGGCTTTAAATACACCTTCGACCGCGCCCTTATGCGCCGCATGCTGTCTTACAGCTGGCCTATACTGGTGCTGGGTATAGCCGGAATACTTAATCAGACAGCCGACAAAATTCTCTTTCCTTATATCTACAAGAACGCCGACGCCCACTCGCAGCTCGGCATCTACGGCGCAGCCAGCAAGATAGCAATGATTATGGCTATGATAACTCAGGCGTTCCGTTATGCTTACGAGCCGTTTGTGTTCGGCAAGGCTAAGGACAAGGACAATCGCGAAACCTACGCCAAGGCAATGAAATATTTTGTTATCTTCACCCTTCTTGCCTTCCTCGTCGTGATAGGATATATGGACATTTTGCGCCATCTCATCGGCCGCGACTACTGGAGCGGACTGAAGGTTGTGCCTATTGTGATGGCTGCAGAGATAATGATGGGCGTATATTTCAACCTGTCGTTCTGGTATAAGCTTATCGACAAGACCATCTGGGGAGCCTGGTTCTCGGGCGTTGGCTGCCTTGTGCTCATCCTTGTCAACGTGATATTCGTGCCACGCTTCGGCTATATGGCGTGTGCGTGGGGAGGATTTGCAGGCTACGGCACAGCCATGCTGCTCTCTTACTTCGTAGGTCAGAAGCATTACCCCATAGCTTATCCTATCAAGGAAATCATGCTCTATGTCGGCGTGGCCCTCGTTATGTTCGTTGCCATGCGCATTGTCAATGCCGATCTGCCCATGTGGGCTGCCCTCGGCGTCAACACACTGCTCATAGTGCTGTTCATGGCGATGATTGTCAAGAGCGACTTTCCGCTGTCGGGTCTGCCCGTCATCGGCAAATACTTCCGCAAGTAACATGCCGCAGGGCATGCCTTGCGCCGTGTAATGCGGTGCGGCATGGAAATAGCGATGAAATCGTTAATTATCAATAATAAAGAAGAAATCAATAAACCGGATAAAATATCCTTAACTTTTTAAATCAAACACAATGAAAAAAGCAAAAGCTCTATTACTTTCAGCGCTCATGGCGGCTGCCCCCATGGCTCATGCTGACGAAGGAATGTGGACGCTCTACAACCTGCCACAGGCTGTTTACGACCAGATGAAATCTTATGGTTTCAGTCTTCCTTACAACGACATTTATGGCAGTAACGACGCCATCAAGAATTCTGTAGTGCTCTTTGGCGGCTTCTGCTCGGGCGTGGTTGTGTCGCCCGACGGCCTTGTATTCACCAACCATCACTGCGGTTTTGAGGCAATACGCAGCCACTCTACCGTGGAGCACGACTACATGCTCAACGGCTTCTATGCCAAGAGCTATGAAGAAGAGCTTCCTAACGAGAACCTCTTTGTGAGCTTCATGGTTAAGCAGGAGGACGTAAGTCAGCGTCTTAAGGCTCTCGGAGTGGACGATCTGCCTGCCGACAAGGCTACAGAACTCATCGACTCAGTGGCTGCTGCCATGACAGACGAGGCACGCAAGACCGACAAGGGACTCCACGTGGAGATTGATCCTTATTATGAGGGCAACCAGTATTTTGCCACTACATACCGCATGTTCACCGACGTGCGCCTTGTGTTCACCGTACCTAAGTCAATGGGTAAGTTCGGTGGCGAGACAGACAACTGGATGTGGCCGCGCCAGACATGCGACTTCAGCGTGTTCCGTATATATGCCGACCCGAAGACTAACGGTCCGGCAGAATACTCTAAAGACAATGTGCCTTACAAAGCACCGCATTGGGCACAGGTTTCGCTGCAGGGATACAAGGACGGCGACTTTGCGATGACCGTAGGTTATCCCGGAAGCACCGAGCGTTATCTCTCGTCTTACGGCATCAAGGAGATGCGCGACGCAGGCAACGCCACACGTGTTCAGGTGCGCGGCGTAAAGCAGGAGATAATGAAACGCCACATGGAGGCCGACGAGGCTGTGCGCATCAAGTATGACTCTAAGTTCGCACAGAGTGCCAACTACTGGAAAAACTCCATGGGAATGAACAAATGTATCGATTCTATCGGTATCATTGCTCAGAAACAGGCTTACGAGAAACTTATCCGTCAGTATCAAGACAAGACAGGATACCTGAAGGGTAAGCTCGACTTTGACAAGATGGCAAAGCTCTACGGCGAGCGTTTCGACCGTATGCGTGCCTTCTATTACTGGTCAGAGACATTCCGCGGAACATGCGAGCTGGCTACACGCGCGCTCAAATACTGCAACGGAATGGAGGCAAAAGGCTCTGAAAAGGATTCAACAAAGATGTACAACGAGTTTGAGGACAACAGCGACTCATGGGACGAAGCATTGGACAAAGAGGTGTTCTCAGCTCTGCTCAAGAACTATCGCGAGCACGTGGACAAGAAGTATCTGCCGTCGTTCTATGCTACAATAGACAAGAAGTTCAAGGGCAACTGCACAGCTTATGTTGACTATCTCTACAAGAAGTCAATACTGATGAAGAAGGGTGCAAAGATTTACTTCAACAAGAAGAACACCGCTAAGGATCCCGGCATACAGCTCGGACTTTCGCTCGTTAACTATCTGGCAGACCAGCGTGAGGCTCTCGGAGCGCTCAGTGACTCTATTGAACTGCAGGAGAAATATCTCTGCGCTGCCAAGCTGCGCATGGAGGAGGATATGCCTCACTACAGCGACGCCAACATGACAATGCGTCTGAGCTACGGACGTGTAGGCGGATTCACTATGAACGGCTCGCCTTCAGGCTATTACACAACAGCCGAGAGCATGGTTAAGAAGATGGAACAGGGCAAGACCTTCACCGACTATTATGCCGAGCCAATCATGTCGGAGCTTCTCTCAGCCAAGGACTTCGGTCAGTATCAGGACAAGACCACAGGCAAGATGCAGCTCTGCTTCCTGACTAACAACGACATTACGGGCGGCAACAGCGGTTCGCCAATGTTCAACGGAAAGGGCGAACTCATCGGTCTTGCATTCGACGGCAACTGGGACAGTCTGTCAAGCGACATCTATTTTGAGAAGAATCTCGCACGCTGCATCGGCGTAGACATCCGCTACGTGCTCTTCATGATGGACAAGTGGGGACATGCCGACCGTCTGCTCAAGGAAATCAACGCCAAATAATATTGGCTTTATGCGGTGAATGCCGCTGACTAATCAAGGCTATTATCCGCACGATACGGTTAAAGGCGCGCTACGAAAGTGGCGCGCCTTTTTGTTTATGGGCGGTGTAATGGAGGGGGATGGGAGGTATGGGACTGATGGGACTATTAGGAGATGTGAAGGTAATAATGGGGATTATTGCCCAAAAATGGCCGTTTCATCGGCAGCGGATTGTGCAGCAAGGGCTATTTGATGATACTGAGAAATCTTATTTAAGAAAATAATTCATGGCTATAATGTTTTTTAGATGTTTTGAGAGAAGAGTTTGAGCGTAACTGATTATTTTTGCAGAAACAATACTTTAGCTTATGAAAAAACTTATTTTTGCGCTCTTTATGAGCCTCGTTCCGCTGCTGTTGCCGGCCCAGACCGACTCGACGTTCAACGTTACTCTTCGCAACGACGAATATAAAATATACATAACGATGAACCTCTACGACAAGAACGTGGACGTGCCGGGGCAGGCAGTGCTGGGCAAAGTGGATGGATTCATCGGGTCGAAGCAGAGCTCGGGCAAGTGGATTATCGTGTCGTCGAAAATCAAGAACAAGCATGAGGCGGAGATAGAAGTCATCAACGACTACGGCAGTGAGGACTTTACAGCCGTGATAAAGCGTAACAGCGACGGCACATACTCGTATAACAAGAAAGACGGAAGCACGCTGAAGTTTGCCGTCAGGGGCAAATGGCAGAAGATTCCCGGCAGTCTTAAGTTCGTTAAATAGTAGCGCATCCGTTATCAGAAGTGCTGATTCATCAACATATATTGCTCCGTGCGGCGGTGCAATATATGTTTTTTATGTTCAAATGATACTAAAAGGAAGACGCATACGCCCCCTTGTCAGAATTAATGTTTACCTTTGCACCTGTTTTCAATAAAGGTTATTAGTCATGGGTATTATTGATTTTGTTAAGAAATGGACGCTGCCTTGCTCCATGGTTTTCGGTGCCATAGTCTACACATTGTTCACGACGATAAGTCCGCTCGTCCCCATAGGCGAGGCAGTAGGCCCTTATGTGGTCAAGATTCTGCCCATCGTGATATTCCTCATGCTCTACGTTACGTTCTGCAAGATACAGATAGACGACCTTCGCCCAAGGGCATGGCACTTCTGGCTTCAGGGCATACGCGTGGCATTGTCGGCAATAATGGTGCTGGCAATATCCCTGGTTGACAGTCCTGAGACAAAGATTATACTCGAGGGAGTGTTCATCTGCGTAATATGTCCTACGGCAGCCGCCGCGC
>HF992662.1:74059-96777 GCA_000436695.1 Prevotella sp. CAG:1185
AGCCGCCGCGCCCGTGATAACCGAGAAGCTGGGCGGAAGCATCGCCTCGCTGACCATCTACACGATAATAGCCAACTGCGTTACATCTATAATCATTCCTCTCTTCTTCCCGATGGTTGAGAAGAGTGCCGACATAAGTTTCCTCTTCGCCTTCATGATGATACTCAAGCGCGTCATCACGGTGCTTCTGCTGCCGCTGTGTCTGGCCCTGCTCACGCGCCGTTTTCTGCCTAAGTTTGCCGAGAAGATAAAGAAACAGAAGAATCTTGCCTTCTATATGTGGGGCTTCAACCTCTCGATAATGATGGGCCTTACGCTACACAATATCGTTGCAGCCACCGTGTCGGGCCTCAGTCTTATCCTTCTTCTCGTCCTTCCGTTGGGCGTAACCCTGCTGCTCTTCAGCATAGGCAAGGGCGTAGGCCGCTGTTATGGCGAGAGCGTTAGTGCCGGACAGGCCCTCGGACAGAAGAACACCATGGTTGGTATATGGCTTACGGTGACCTTCCTTAACCCCACCGCCGCCGTAGCTCCTTGCGCCTACGTTATATGGCAGAACATGGTTAACGCATGGCAGCTGTGGTATAAGGACAAATACGGTAAGCTGAAATGGTGATTTGAACAAATAAAAAAGTAAATTGATTGATATATATTCCGTTGCAATACAACGGCTTTCTAAAGCAATTTTATAGATTGAGAATCGATTTTATTGAAAAAAATATATTCATTAGTGTCCCGTTAGAATTAAAATTGGGGCACTAATGAATATTTAGAGAATGATACTTTTATCTGTATCTGAATAGAAACTTGATTATTTCTTTATCAACTTTGTTGTTTTTGTCGTTCCGTCGTCGTAGGTAACAGCTTTGATGAACATGCCTTTTGACGGTTCAGCAACAGTACGTCCCGACAAGTCGTAGTATTTAACAGCCTTGATTTTGCTTTCGGTCTCAATGCTGTTCACTGATAAAAAATATATTTAAAACCGTTTCATATTTTATCTCATTATTTTGAAGATATCATTTCCTACACGGACGATGTATGAACCTGACGGCAGTGCAACCGTTGTGTGTGTAGTTCCTGTCAGGTCTTTTGTAACCATGCTTCCGTTGATAGAGTAAATGTATATCTTTGCAGCCTTAGGATTGCTTATTGCAACTCCGCCTTCAGTCAGTGTGACAGATGCTTTTTCAGCTGCATCAGACAATTCGGCTATACCTGTTGCGCGGCTTACAGTGATGTCGTTAGATACATCGCTCTTCATTTCGTCAGAGAAATATCCCTGTACGTTATAGTATGCCTTGTCTTCGCCTGTAAACGGCATTTCAACGTTATGCGAAGTTTCGGTGTAAGGCACATAGTAAGTTGTGTAAGGAAGCTTTATTATCTCACCTTTGTTCATTGTGCAGGTGATTTTTATGTTGTCAAGCAATATATAATCTTTGCTCGATAAATTGTCGGGTATGCTAATATAAATCTGGCTGTCGTAAGAGCCTCCGCTAAGTTCAATGTCGAATGTTCCGCCTGATGTAGATACGTTTATGGTCTTCTCGTCAACAACCTGATTATCCTTTACGATTGCTATAGACAATGCTGCATCGCCAAACATAGATGCTGTGTATCCGCTGATATTAACTTTTCCGTCACCTACGCCAAGATTCATTTTCGGTGATTTCAGGTTTCCATTCATATCTATTTCTGCATATACATTTGTAATAGCAATCATTCCGTTCATTCCTATGACGAGGTCTCCATACCATCCGCCCCGTTTGAAATATCTGTCGCAATATCCAAGTTGTGCAACCAAACCAGGGTTCTCTATACTTGTATTGTCTAATGAGCTGAAGTCATCATCAAAGATTATAAATGTTTCATTGTCTCTTGTGGCAACATGCTCTTGTGTTACAGCGAGAATATATTGTGATGCGCTTATTGCTTTTTCCCAGTTTGCTGTGAAACCATTGTCGCTGATATTGGTTGCCGGCAGTGCAATTGGTGTTGTTACATAACTTGGTCTTAGGCTGTCCCACCATACAGTAGGGAAGCTTTCGTCTTCACCATTCTTTGCAATAATGTATATGTAGTATTTTTTGTGGTCTATTGGTATGAATCTTAAGTAAGCCGAAGTGCCTGTTACAGTCTGCTCATCTAAGATGCTGTTGTCTTCAGGGTCTTGTACATAAACATAATATGATGTAGCTCCGTCTACGGGGCTCCATTTAACTTCTATCTTGTTAATGTCTATAAATGATACATATGTTATCTTCGGAGAGTCGAGAGGGTAGGTTACGCATTCTACAGTGAAGTCATCAATATATATGTTGCCTCCGTTTGCGCATAACATTATTGAAGTTTTTTCTACTCCTCCTGAGAAGGTAAATTCCATATCAGTCCATTTATTGTCAAATGGTTTCGCATCCATGTTTATGACAAATGTGCTTTCCTCATCAATAGAAATTACCTGAAGCATCTGTTGGGTGTTGGGGATGTCGTTGCGTACGCGTAGCTTTATTCTGTATAGTCCCTGTTTACCGCGTAAGTCGATAGCCGGAGTTCTCAAGTAACCTGGACCGTTGGCTTGGTCATATCCTAGGTAAATCATGCCTCCCGCCTGATAAGTGTATATTCCTGACCAGTTGCCGGGATAGTTCATCAGTGAAGACAACTCTGAAGCATTCTGTGAAACATCCTTAGTGTCAGGATTGCCTTCTGAGCCGGCTGTCCATTTTGAGAAGTCTTCACTTATCACTATAGTAGCATCCTGATCGCTCGGTGCATACTTAGGTGCATGAGCAATATGGTTCATAGCGTTGACAAACTGTGTTTCAGAATACTTCTTGCCTTCTTTATTGTTAAGGAAGTTCTTTATAGCTTTAGGCAGTATGGTTGCTTTCCCATAATCAATTTCTTGGCCAAAAGCATTGCTGCTAAAGACGTTTAGCACTAAAACAGCAATCAAAATTAAGGTACATTTTCTTCTCATGATAATACATTGTTGGTTAATAATAATTTTTACAAAAATAACTGAAATCGTTTTTTTACAGAAAAAATAGTGGCTTTAATGCTTTCTTTTTCTTGAAACCGAAAAAGAATATTTACTTTTGTAAGGTAGTGTTAAACATTCTGTGAAAATATTATGAGAATCTTTTTCATATTGATATTGATGACCTTTTATACAGCCTTTTGTAATGCAAAAGATACGAGGGCTGAATTTTTATATAATGCAGGTATAGAATGTTATGAAAAGGAAGAATATGCCAATGCCATGGATTTCTTTTTGAAATGTATGGAAGTGGCAAAGGAGTCAAATGAGAGGTATTTTTACTGTCAAAGCCTTAATTGTATCGGTTATGTTTATATCAGGATTGATGACGTTGACCGTGGCATTTATTATTTAAAGAAGGGATATGAGGTTGCACTGAGATACGGGATTAAGGAACTGGAGGCATCAAGTATTACAATTCTTGTAAGCGCATACTGCTTTAACAATGACGCAAAATCGGCAAGGTATTATTTTGCTAGGCAGAAGTTGCTGCCGCGAAAGAACAAACATCTGAAATATTATCTCGAATTGTTCAATTCAGGTCTGATAGCTCAGACCGAAGGGCATAATGATGTAGCCGTAAGCTGTTACAAGAAGGCCATAAAGTACGGCTCGCATTATAACGTAGGCGACAAACTGCTGTCGTCGGCATTTGGACTGCTCGTTTACACGTCTCTGGCTGAAAACAACATCGCCGAGGCAAAGAAATATTGTTCGTGGTATTATAGTTATGCCTCACGTAAGCAGAATCTTATGGCCGTAAAGACATACTCGGAGATGATGAGGGATATTTATGCAAAGATTAAGAATGCCGACTCGGTAAGATATTACACCTCTTGCATTGACTCAATCAATAATGTTATCATTGATGAGCAAAAGATGAATAAGGTGGGCGGAAAGCTGCTTGAGTTTGAAAATAAGGTGAATAAAGAAAACATAAGTCTGCTTAATCAGAAAATAAACTATCAGCAGCTGGCCATAACCGTGTTTATAACGATGACGATGCTTCTTGTCATACTTATTGTTGTCCTTGTTGTAAAGGATCAGAATCTCCGCAAGGCTTTCAGACTGCTGATTGAGAAGAATGAGGATATGGAGAAGTCGGAAAAGAAATATAAACAGCTTCTTGACTCTTACTGCGAGCAGCAGAACGACATGGTGTCTGACAAAGCTGATGCCTCAGTACAGCGCAAGCGCAACGACATAGGGCTTACCCAAGATGCGGCAGACTCTCTTTTGAACAAGATATTGGCCGTGATGGAAAACATTGACGTGATAGCTAAGCCTGACTTTAATCTCAGTCAGCTGGCGCAGATGGTTGAGTCGAACACAAAATATGTGTCATGGACACTGAACGATGTGTATGGCAAGAGCTTTAAGACTCTTCTTAACGAATACAGAATACGTGAAGCCTGCAAACGCCTTAAAGACACCGAGACTTATGGAGGCATGACAATTCAGGCTATATATAAAGATCTTGGATATAGTTCTGCTTCAAACTTTATCACTGCTTTTAAGAAGGTCAACGGCATGACTCCTTCTGTATACATGAAGTTGTCGCATGCATAGATGGCCGGTCTTTTCAGATAAATGTCTGCCTTACATCCGTTACGCGTATATTTTGTATTCTAAGTTCAATATCATCCATATTTTTCGTCCATTCGTCTATGTTTTTAGTCTATAAAACCAGGTGGATTAGTATATGCTTGGGGTGCGTGGTGTCGTGATTTTTTTCACGGCTTATACATTTTTGCTAACTTTGCATCCGAATTTAGATATTAGAAGAGAGGATAACAATGAAACAAAACATGAAAGTATTTTTTCCGGCTACGCTCGGCATGCTCACGGCATTCGGCCCGTTCGTAACGGATTTTTATCTGCCGGTGCTGCCGGAGATGACAAGTTATTTCCACACAACACCCGCACTGGCCTCAATGAGCCTCACCACGGGTATGATTGGACTTGCGGCAGGACAGCTGTTTATCGGTCCGCTGACCGACAAGTACGGACGCAAGCGCATATTGGTTGGCTCAATGTTGCTGTTTGTTGTGGCATCGCTGTTGTGCATACTTTCAAAAGATATATTTATGTTTAATGCCATGCGAGTGCTTCAGGGACTTGCGGGCGCCGGCGGCATTGTGATAGCCAAGAGCATGTCGGCCGATATGTACACTGGCCGCGAGCTTGCCAGCTTCATGGCCCTGCTTGGCGGCATCAACGGCATTGCGCCTGTGTGTGCCCCTGTGGTGGGCGGCATCATGGCAGGCGTAACCACATGGGTGGGCGTGTTTGCCGTAATCCTTGCCATAGGCCTTGTGCTCATGTTGTGCAGCATGTTCCTGCCCGAGACGCTTCTGCCTGCCAACCGCATAAAGAAGAACGTTGTGAAGGTTTACTTCAATCTGTTCCGTGTGTTCCGCAACTCGCGCTTCACTCTTTCGGTGATGGCCGAGATGGCATGTTTCTTTATGTTCTTCGCCTACATAGCCTCTTCGCCGTTCATCATGCAGCAGGTGTATCATCTTTCGCCGCTGGGCTATAGCCTGTGTTTCGGCCTTAACGCCCTGATGATTGGCGTAGGCTCGGCCATGGCAACACGCTTTCACAGTCAGAGCCGCTGCCTCCGTTTCGGCGGTGCGGGCATGCTTGCCGGTGCCGTTGTATTGGCGTTCCTTCTCAGTTCGGGCATGCCTTTGTGGATAGTAATGCTGGCATACATATATACGCTGCTCTGTTTCGGACTGATGCAGCCGCCTTTGACAGCCATAGCCCTTGACAGCGAGCGCGACAACGCAGGTGCCGCCAGCGCCATATTCGGTGCGTCGGGTTTCGTTGCCGGTGCGTTCTCAAGTCCTTTGGTGGGCATTGGCGACATTACGGTTACGGCAGGCATTGTGATGGCCTGCGGAGCCTTGGTCTGCATGCTGTTTGTGCTGCCGCTGAGCAGCAAGATGCGCGCCGTTGCGGCCTGACGCTGCGGTATTGTAGCGGCTGTAGCTGAATGGGATATAAGAAAGATTATCATATAAAAATCGGTTGAAAACTAAATGAGCCGTATCATTCTCTGTTAAGAGTCTGATACGGCTCATTTAGTTTATGCCGCTTTCTGTCAGATGTCAATGGTCTCGAGGTCGTCGGGCACAAAGATGTTGCCATTGAAGTTAATTGCCGCCTCGCGGGTGTATTCGGCCTTGCGTGTGGCGAGCGTTCTGTCTTCGGTGTGATACAGCAGCAGATTCTTTACACCCAGTTCGGCAGCCACCTTGCCGGCATCCATGGCGGTGCTGTGAAATTTCTCGTAAGGCTTGAACACGTCGCGGTCCTTATACAGGCAGAAGGCCTCGCACATAAGCCAGTCGGCACCGCGCGCAATAGGGTAGTTGGCCCTGTTGCAAGGCTCGTCGCCCATACACACAAGCGTGGTTCCGCCGGGCATTGTGGCGCGGAAGCCATACTGCTTTTCCTTGTCCGACAGAATGTCGAAGCACTCAATGCGTATGTCGCCCACGCAAAACTCGTCGCCGCTCGTCTTCTCGCACAGCATGATGCGGCTGCCGAAGAGCGCGTTGAAGTTTTTGTGCAGCGTCATGAGGCATATCTGCCTTAGCGTGCTTATCACCTTGTCGTTGCCGTAGACGTTAAGACAGCCCTTGTATTCGCCGTTGAGTACCCTTTGCATAATCATCCTTACCACCCACACGGCGCCCAGAATGTGGTCGGTGTGCGCATGGGTTATAAACAGGTGATGAATGTCGGTGAGCCTTGCGCCCGCCTTCTCTATCTGCGATATTATGCCGTTGCCTCCCCCTGCGTCAACGAGGAGCAGCGTGTTGGCAGTCTTCAGAAAGAAGCACGTGTTGTAGCATCGGGTAACGCCGGCGCTGCCGGTGCCCAGCATTATTATCTTGTTGCTGTTGTTGTCCATGTCAGATGTGTATGTTTTTTGCCGTTGCGGCGTTGAATGGCTGTGATGTATAAAAACAAAAAAGGAGTTACCTGAGTAACTCCTTCTTGCGCTTCAAGATGGGCTTGAACCAACGACCCCCTGATTAACAGTCAGGTGCTCTAACCAACTGAGCTATTGAAGCATGTTTATCTGTCAACAAATTCAGTCAGCCTTACGGAGTTTCCGTCAGTCAGCGTGAACGGATGTTGTCAACATCTAAATCTGCTGCAAAGGTAATAATATTTGTTGACTCACGCAAGATGTTTGCCAAATATGTTTAATTTTATTGTTTCATACAGGCTCTTTCGGCTGTATGAAATGTATTTAAAACTGAATACAGCTAAAAGCATCGGCCAGTTTAGGTCATATAAATTATAGGAGAAATAATGACTGATTGGGGTTGATGTGCCCTTATGCAGCGCCTTGCAGCAGCCAATTCAGCGAAACATGGCGGTATGGCTGATATAACCCTGTGGTTTAGCTGTAAAAAACAGGCCACTTTTGCATAAAAAGTGGGCCGTTTACGACCCGTAACTCGGCCACTAACAGTATGAAAGTAAAACGGAAAGATTTGGTTAAAGTATAGTCTTTAAACGTATGATGAATAATTAATCTGAAATTAAAATAGCTGTGAATGCTTACGATTTTCAGCCCCTTTTGCGCCGGGCGCCGTTCAGACGCGATATTATACTAAAAAAGTCCGGCCTGAAGCAGACCGGACTTTTGTCGTTATGTAAGCCTTGTCGTGCAGATTATATTATTCCGCACAGGCTGTCGGTATTATTTAGAAACTCTCACCTTGAACATCTTAGAGCCGTTGGCAGTCTTAGCCTTAACAACATAAGTGCCTGTCTGAACGCCAGAGATGTTTACAACGTTGGTGTTGCTGCTGTTGATGAGCATACCGTTGGCAGCATAGAGGTCAACGCCTGTTACGCCTTCGCCCTCGATGCGGAGATAGTTGTCGCCGCGTACCAGCTTGATGTCGTTGATAAAGTTGCTGTCGATGCTTGCAGCCGTAGCCAGTGTGAAGAATACTGCGCTGCCTTCAACCTTGCCTGCCACGCTGTAGTAAACGTCAACGTTAACCTTGTGAGTAGCGTTCAGGTCGGCTCCCTCGCTGAAGTCGTAGGTGAATGTAGGCTCGGTCAGCTTGGCTGTGTTGGCTGTTGTGCCGTCTATTCTTACGTCGTAGCCTTCAACGGGCAGCTCGCTTGCGTTAGGATCGGTGGCGATGAGTCCCATCATCCAGTTGCCTATAAAGCCTGTAGAAGAGAATGTTGCGCCTTCGTCGAGCGAGTAGAGGTCGGCAGTTCCTGCGAACGGAGTCTCGCCGTCGAGTGCCAGCGGAGCAGCGTTAGGAGTAACGTCGAAGCAGTCGATGATAAGGTCGTAAGTAGAATTCTCGTCAAGAACGAACGGAGTCTCCAGGTTAACTGTGTTCCATTCGTTGAGCTTGTAGTTCTCTACATACTGGTTGACGATTTCCTCGCCGTCTTTCTTGATGATGATAGTGAAGTCGGCGTCGGCAGTAGGATAGAAGCGCACTGACTTAACATCGTATCCGTTGTAGCTGAGCAGCTTGTCGCCTGAATAGATAGTCTTGGCCATGTATCCGTAGTTGTTGTCTTCAGAACCTACAGCGCCCTGTGACGGGTTCTTGCCGCAATATTCTATTACGGTCTCGTCGTTGTCAACAGGAGTAGTCCAGTTGAACACAGCCTGAGTTTCCTTGTCGCCACAGCTTACGTTTACGTCGTTTATTGCCTTGAAGGCTGCAGAGTTTGTAACGGCGCTGAAGTCGATGCCTGTCTTGCCGGATACTGTTCCGTTGTCATATACAGCCTCTACCTCATATTTGTAGTCGCCGGCCGGAACAGACTCGTTGATGAAGCTTGTAGTTTCAGAAGAGCCTACCATCTCGCTGTTGCGGTAAACGTTATAGCTTGCCACTTTGTCAATGTCGGCACTCATGTCGTCGGTCTTCAGTATTGCACCGATGGCCCATGTTACAGGCATTGATGTGCTCATGCTTGCCTTAGAGGCTTCGTTGAGCGAATAGAACTCGTCCTCGCTTACGAGGCGTACAAGGTCGCTGTAGCCTGAAACGCACTTGTCGTAAACCATACCGATGATGTTAGAGCTGTTGGTAGAGCCGGGAACGTCGGTCTTTACAGCTATGTAGAGGTCGCCGTCCTGCGGAACGTCAACAGGAGTGTTGAGCGTTACGATGTTCTCCTTGCCGTAGGCAAGTTCCTGGTCAACGTGCTGTGTATAGATAAGTTCTTTGTCCTTATAGATGTCGATGTCCCATCCGTTAATCTTCTCTCTCGGAACAAATTTAACGGCAGAAATCTTATATCCCTTATACATCTGCATCTCGCCCTTGTCGTAGCGTATGGCAGCCTCAAACGAGTTGTTGCCTCCGCCGAATCCGCTTATCACGTCGTCAGAGCTGTAATACTGCTTTGTTGGCAGGTTGCTCTGCGGGCGGTTCCATGTCAGCAGCACGTTCTCTGCGTTCTTCATACGTGCGCTGAGTGCGTAAGGAGCGTTAGCAGTGTTGGCAGCTATCTCTACGCTTACCATGTCAGAAGCCTTTGACACCTGGCCGTCGTTATATTCAGCTGTTACATAGTATTCGTATGAACCTGTTGTGAGGTTGCTGTCATAGAAAGATGTGGCTGTAACAGGCTCGCTGTTAACTTTCTCGCCGTTGCGGTAAACGTTGTATCCCTTAACGTTTGCGCTGTTGAGCAGAGGAGCCTTCCATGTCAGCTTGGCTGCGCTAAGTCCTTCGAGAGCCGAAGCCTGAACGTTAACCGGCTCAGGGTTGGTGCTGTTCTGGTTGAGCTTAACCACGGCAGAGCGCATATAGTAGTCCTTGTCGACAAAGGTGAATGCCATCACGCTGTCGTTTTTAGATATAGAGTGGGCAATCATCAGGTTATACTGGCCTTCGCCGTCGGCGCGTGGGGCAACCATGCCGTCGGCAGCAAAGTCAACGCCCTGTGATATGAGATAGTCCTCAAGTTTCTGGGTCTTGCCGTCGCGGTAGATTACTGGGAACTGTGCGCCTTCGAGTGTCTGCTCATATCCTATGGCAGAGAGGCTGTCGCTGAAGTCGTAGAGCACGAATCCCCAAAATTCGGGGTTGATAGGCGAGATGGTCGTGGTCTGACCTGTGGTGAAGTCGTAGATACCCTTCTCATAGAGGGCCTTGTTGCCGTCAGACGAGAACTTCTGTATTGCATAGAATGGTGAACCGTGAGTGTCGTCGCCGGTAATGAAGTGCTGGTTGCCCTCGGCGTCCCACATAACCGTGATACGTGTGTCTCCCGAATTCTTGGTGTAGGTCCATCCTCCGGCCTTAGATCCGTCGTTGCTTACGGCATATACAGAGCCTGCATACTGGTCGCTGAGGATGCGCAGCAGTTTTCCGTTTTCCCATACTACAGGGGTGAATATTCCTTTGGCAGAATATACAGAACCGCCTATGTATTTGCCGTCGGCGCTGACACAGTTGGCTATTCCGCCTGCTTCCGGGTCGGTGTATTTAACACCCTCGGGCAGTTCGAGATGATGCCACTTGCCATCCTTCCAGTAGCCTGAAGACGTTACCTCGGCACCGTTGGTTGATGCCTCAGTGTCGGGATATGTGCCCACCACCGTACCGTCGTCAGAAACTCCGTAGGCGATAGTTCCTGTGCCTAAGTTTTGGATCTCGTTTGATTCAAGATTCCATATAAATGCTACAAACTGGCTTGTACCGTCGTTTGTGGTACCGCATGCCCACTTGCCGTTAGGCGAAATGGCATTCACATACTGATATGGTTCGCTGTACATAAGTATCGGCTTAGTGTCAGCGAAGCCTTTCATGCTTAGCAGGGAAAGGCAAATCGAAATGTAAACCTTTTTCATGTTGCTTTAAATGAGTTAATTTATAAAATGATTTTTTTCACTGTTTTGTTTCCGTTTTGAGTAACCTGTATTATGTAGCATCCGTCAAGGCTGCTGCAGTTTAGGTTGAGGCTGCTGCCCTTGCCTGATGTCTCTCTTACCACGCGGCCGTCGAGGCTTATTATGCTTACGGTGTAAGTCTCGCTGCCGGGCAGGCTGATGCTTATGTTGCCGTCGGCCGACTTTGTTATGTTGGCATTGAGTGAGTTTCCGGCAACGGTCTTGATGCCTGTAGCTTCAACGGCTACTATGTCGTTGCTTGTTGCGTTGAGCACCTCGCCGGTGTTGCTGTCGAACACAGTTGTAACCACGCAAAGGCTGTCGGTGCCGAATATGCGGTTGTCTGGCAGGGTGAGCTGATAGTCGAGCGTATATTTGCCTCCGGCCTTAATCTCTGCAGGCAGGCTGCCGGGCACGCCGTCGAGCATGGTGCTTCCTTCTATGGGCAGGTCGTGATATTTCATAATTGAGCCGGGTATCTCTTGCGGCAGATAGTAGTATTCGTTCGAGCTGAGCAGTGTGCAAGAGTTGCGCTGTATGATGTTTCCTTGCGCGTATTCCTTGTCAACAATGGTAAATCCCACACGGTATTTGTCTGAAGAGTTGTCGTAGTCGGCCGCGAAGTCAATGTCGGCGTGCATGTTCACATTGTTGCCGTCAAGTTCGGCTTCGGCAGTAACCATGGCTGTGGTAGGGTCGAGCATGGCCCTCTCAAGGAAACCTGTGGCGTGATACATGTCGGTGTTCTTATACATGAGCTTGCGGTTGTATATCGTTGACGGCAGACTTGACAGCCAGCGCACCATGCCGCTCGAATAGAAGTTGCAGACCAGCGGGTCGGGTGTCATGTGTATTGACACTACAATCACATCATTTCCCATGCGCTCCTTCACCTCGTTGATATAACGTATTCCGTCGGGACAGTTGTTGCACCATGTACCCGTAACCTCCTCGAGGAGCAGCGTGCGGGGGAAGTATGAGCTGATAACGCTGTCGGTATATATCTTCTGCTCGCTGCCGTCGTTGAACTTGAGGCTGATGTCATATCGGTTTACGCTGTTGGCTGTCAGCGGAATGTCGAACTTATAGTCGAGTCCGGCCTCCGGCGCCAGTTCGTCTATGTTTACTTCCTCGGCTGTTTCGCTTTCTCCTGCCGAGCATATTATCGACTTTATGCCGGCTGTCTTGCCGGTGTTGCGGATATTTCCGCTGATGGTGGTTGAGGCCACACTGCCTGCAAAGCGGCTTGACGTGTTCTTCACGTCGAAGGCATAGCCGTCAAGCTCTCCTGCATACAGGTTGTCTATGGCCAGGATATATTTGTCCTTGCTTGTGCATACAAAGGCAATGTAAATCTTCTGACCGGCATACTGTTTCAGTGACAATGTGTGGGTTTTCCAGCTGTAGCTTTCTCCTTCAACGCTGAAAATCTCTTTGAAGCTGCTTATATCATCATTACTCGTAGACACCATCACTTTATAGTCTTCCGGGTAATCATGATACACCGACTTGCCTTCCCAGCGGAGATACGCCTCTGTGCTGGGCTCTATTGATATCTGAGGGGTTATGAGCCAGTTGTCCTGTGCGAAGTCGTAGTTTCCGCGCGTAAAACTGAATGCTGCCTTGTTGGTCTTGGTGTCAATGACATTGGCTATCCAGCTTGAGCCTATTGATACGTTCTTGTAATATGAAGTGTTTACAGGATTCTCGTCGCGGTCGATAGTTGTATAGCCGGCGGGAATGCCGTTGTCGAAGTTTTCAGATAAATATACTTTCGACTGTCCCATCGCCGAGGCGGAAATGGCAACAGCTATTACACCTGTCAGTAATTTTTTCATGTGAAAATGATTTATATTTCTTTTCTGATTATTCTAATTAAAAAGAAAGGCCAAGTATGTGTCTTTTTTCATACACATACTTGGTCTTGTTTTATGGTTTAGTGTTTTCTGTCTGCCACAACTTTGTGGATTGTAGAAACACCGTTATTGTTTACTCTGACAACATATACGCCTTCTGGATAGTTAGTAAGGTCGATAGAATTCTTGCGGCCTGTTGCTATAACTGTTCCGTTGACTGTATATACGTCCATTGCTGCACCGTCGCTTATTGTAACAATTCCGTTGTTATACTCGAATCCGTCGCCTGTGCTTACAGCGTCGATGGCTGTCGTGTTAATCTTGTTGGTTATTGTTACAGTGTCGCTGTTAGCCTTACCGATAGCGTAGACAGACTGGATATAAACGTCGCGTGCAATCTCCATGCTCTCGTCGCCCCAGCCGATGGCAAGCTTATAGCTGTTTGTCGTGAGCTCTTCATCCTGGTTGTCCTGTAACTTCATTCCCTTGAGGAATACGTTATATTTCATGAACATGTAGTCTTCCTTGTTGGCAGGCTCGTCCCATGTTAATGTTACGAAGCACTGTCCGTCAACATATTCAACAGCAGTTCCGTGAATGTTTGTGGCTACAGGAAGCTCTGTGTAGATGTTTGCCTTTACAAGGTCAGATGTGTTCATACCGTATCCGTAAGAGAAGAGAGCATCGTCACCGCTCTTGTCGGCATCGGCGTCAACAGGCTGAACGAAGTATTCGTAATCGCCGTTCTTTACAGTCTCGTCAGTATAGGTGAGTGTTCCGTCAACTGCCTTGTCGGCTGTCAGTCGTGCAATCTTGATACCGTGGCGCATGATGTCGTATGCAACGTTGTCAACGCCTTTGATTGTTGTAGCATTGAATGTCAGCTTGACTGTGTTCAGCTTGTCGGCCACTTTCTCAACCTTGAGCGTAGGAGCTGTTGTGCTGTCGGGCTTGTAATACTCGGTAACATAATAGTAAATGTTTGCGCCCCATGTAGAGTCGTTCTTGTTGTATGAGTAGGTCTGCTCCTTTATGCGCATAGGCTCATCGCTCTCAAGAGTGTATTCGGTTCTTGTGCTTGGCACTTCCTCATACGTGTCCTCGCCGTTCTCGCCCTTGACGCTCTTTACTGTGTATTTAGTGTAGAGAGACATCAGACCGTTCTCATACTCCCAGTATTCGTTCTGTGTGGGAGTTCCGTTTACGTCGTACTCTTTCTTTGATATTACGTTGTTCTTGTCGTCGTAAGCAACGTCAACAGTGAACTTGTAGCTTTCGTATTTGCCGTCGCCGACAATCTTTGTAGGACAGTCAGGAGCAACGAAGTCGCTGTAAGTCTCTTCGTTCATTATGTACGGGTTGCCGTTATTTACAGTGCCGTAGTAGTCAGGCATGTAGCGTGCGTATCTTATCTTGTTGCCGTCGGCGTCGTATTCATATATGATAGAATCTCTGCTTTGTGTGTTGAGTTCGCAGATCAGCTTGCCTGCTTCGTTGTAAGTGTAGTATACAGTGTCGTTTGAAGCTTTGTATGCAAGGTCTTCGCCGTCATAGAGTCCGTACTGCTGTGAGTATTTCTTAACCAGCTGTTTCTTGTCGTTGTAGACATATACATAGAATTTGCTCGGGATAAAATCGCCTGTCTCATAGTCAGCTCCGTAATTAACGTCTGAAACGAGGAGATTATTTGAGTTGTAGTAGCTTACTTCCTTGGTGCTGATTCCTTTGGCAGTGCCCATAACGTCGCCCCATTTCTCAACTGAGCGTGCCTTATATCCGTCAAGGCTGTACACCTTGTTGTTTATTTTGACGGTGTCGCTGTTAGCCTTACCTATTGCATAAACAGCCTGAACATAGATATCTCTTGCAATTTCGTTGCTCTCTGTTCCATAGCCGATAGATATCTTGTACGTGTTAGTTGTGAGTGAATCATTCTCGTTGTCGGGGCGTTTCATGCCTTTGAGGAATACGTAGTACTTGATGAACTTATAGTTTTCCTTGTTCTTAGGCTCATCCCATTTCAGTGTGGCATAGCACTGGTTGTCGGCATATTCAACTTTAACTTTGTGCAGGTTGGTAACTGCAGGAAGTTCAGTGTAGAAATTAGTTCTAACAAGGTTAGATGTGTTCATTCCATATCCATAAGAATTGAAAACGTCTTCACCGCTCTTGTCGGCATCGGCGTCAACAGCCTGTACGAAATAGTCATAGTCGCCGTTCTTTACCTCTTCATCGATGTAGGTTATCTGTCCGCCAACTGCGTCGTCGGCTGTAAGGCGTGCAATCTTAAAGCCATGGCGCATGATGTCGTAGGCAACGTTGCTTACGCCGCTGATGCTTGTGGCATTGAATGTCAGCTTGGCAGTGTTCAGCTTGTCTGCAACCTTCTCAACGGTCAACTCAGGAGCTGAGGCTGCTTCAGGTGTGAAGTATTCTGAAACGTAGTAGTAAATGTTTGCTCCCCATTCAGATTTACTCTTGTTATACGTGTAGCCCTGTTCCTTTATGCGGAGAGGTTCTTCTTGTATAACAGAATATTCTGTCTTAGATGACGGTACTTCCGTATAAGCAGTCTCACCGTTCTCGTCGGTTGTGCTTGTAACGTTGTATTTAACGTAAGTTACAAGTTGACCGTTCTCATAAGTCCAATACTCGTTCTGTGTAGGAACATCGCTTGAGTTGTACTTCTTCTTTGAAATCATGTTGAAGTCGGCATCATAAGCAATGTCGTAACTAACCTTATTGGCGTCATATCTTCCGTCACCGATGATTTTCTGAGGACAGTCGTGTGCAACAAAGTCGCTGTATCTTTCCTCTTTCATTACATAAGGATTACCGTTGTTAACGGTTCCGTAATAGTCGGGCACATACTGAGCATACCTTGTCTTGTTGCCGTCTTCGTCATATTCATACACAATAGAGTCTCTGCTCTGGATGTTACGTTCGCAAATCAGCTGGCCGGCATCGTTATATGAATAAAAAACGGTGTCTACAGACTCTTTGAACTTAAAGTCAAGGTCGTCGTACTGTCCGTACTGCTGAGAATACTTTTTAACCAACTGTTTCTTGTCGTTGTACTCATAGACTGTGAACCTGCTCGGGGTAAAATCGCCAGTCTCATAGTCAGCTCCGTAATTAACGTCTGAAATGATGAGGTTGTCAGAATTGTAATAGCTTACTTCCTTGGTGGTGATGCCTGTGGCTGTTCCCATTGCATCGCCCCATTTCTCTACGCTTCTGACCTTCATGTCGGGACTTTGTGCTAATGCCGTCCCTCCTACTGTAAGTGCTGCCGCAAGTGCAGCCGCGTAACGTTTTAACATAGGCATGTATTTAAAATTTTAATAAATAGAGTAATTAAGTTCTTTCTTTATCTTTTATGTGTATACTAATTTCCATGTCGCATGACTGATATGATTCAGTCAAGGACTATAAACATCAGCAGTCGGGATACGCTATCCGCATTTGTCTGATGCCCAATAAGAGTTTTATATATTCAGATGACCGGGACCGGTAATGCTAATCCCGGTCATCATCAGTGATTTTATATTATCGTTAACGTGCAATAACCGATTTTGCAGTTGTTGCCTTGCCGTCTTTTACGGCTTTTGTTACATATACTCCCGGAGTAAGAGTGAATGTTTCACCCTGTTTTGTGCATTTGCGCACCATCTTTCCATTAAGGTCGTAGATATAAAGGCTGTCAAAGTCGCCGTCGGCCATAACGCATGAAGATGTGCCCAAAAGTCTTGCCTTGGCTCTGTTTTCCGTGATGTCGGCAATTCCGGAGGTTGAAGTGTTCTTCACGAAGCGTGTTTCCGTACAGTTGTACACATTACGGTCTGTAACGTCATCAGGATTATAGTTGCTTACGAAGGCAACGAGATACATGTGCTCGGGTATGGCCTTTATATTAACATGATAGTATGTAGACTGGATGCTGTCGGGCAGTGTGTACGAAATCTCTTTCGTCAACTCTTTACCTTCTTCAAGGTCTATCGACTCGCCCCATGTTCCGTTGAGACAACCTCTGAACACATGTCTGTGTGCATAGGCTGAACTTCCGTTTGTCTGCACTGCTATTATTGAGTCCTGCATAAGGCAGAGCGTAAGTCTTGGGTCTGTACCTTCAGGCTTGACGTGTGTCTTTATCGTAAGAGTTCCTGAGAGCAATCTTGTGTCTTTGTCGTAGTCGGTGTTAAGTTTCATTTCGACATACGGCTGTATTGTTGCCTGCTTGTCAATGCTTTCGTTGATATAGACGCGGCTTACGTTGAACACCGGTGATCCGGCGTTTATACTCTCGTTAGTAGCTCTGTTGAGCATGAAAGCCGGTGCAAATGTTCCCCCGTTGTTATAGAAGTCAACATAGTAAGAGTCTTCCTCCATTGTGAAAGCGTCAGGCTTATAGCCGGAGTGGTGCGCAAGCTGCACGAAGCTTTCGCTGCGCTCGCTCAGCGTCTCCTCAAGAACTCTGTGTCCCTCAGGGCAGTTCATACACGACTGCGATGTGAAAGTCTCAAGCAGATATGAGCGCTGAATGTTGGCAGGGTAGAAGTATACAGAGCTGCTGCATTCGTTGTCGTCAGCGTATGCGTCAGCTTTTCCGTTGATGTTATCTACCGATAGCTTTACTATTTTGCGTCCTTCATTCTCAGTTGATATGTTAGGCAGGTCAAAGTTGTAAGTTGATGCGTTGGGTATTGATACTCCATTTAATGTGAATGTCTCAGTTTCGTTGTTGTCAAACGTGCAGTGAACGTCAAAGCTTGTTATTGTCTCACTGCCGAAATTAAACAGCTGGCCTTGGAATTTGTATTCGTTTCCGGTCTTGTAGTATCCGTTGGCGTCAAATGGGCGTACAGATGCGTCTACAAATGCCGGTGCGTCGTCAACAAGCAGCTGAATGTCATAGCTTCCCATCTTTCTTCCGAACAAGTCTTCCCAATTTCCGTTCTCGGTAATTCCGTAAGAAGTGCCTTCTTCGCCATAGCTGCGGTCGAAAGCCAAGGGACGATAGTTTGTCGTACATGTAATGGTGAATCCGAAATACAAATCCTTGTCTGCTGTTATTTCAAATGGAGTGTCAAGGTTGAAACTTTTCCAGCTTGTGCTTACTCCGGTGATTGTCTGTTCATATAAAGGTGTTCCGTTAAGGTTGTCGGTAATAAAGAATTTAACTGATTCCACGTTCTTGGTACCGAAGGCTCCCCTTACCCCAGTGATTTTCTTTCCCTGAAGTGCTTTTAGTTTTGCTGCCGGTATTTTTATTGCTGCTGACTGTTGCTCATTGTTGTTGAGTCTTACTCCGTCGGTGCGTTCAAAATCACCGTTGCTATAACCAATTTTTGTTTGTGCAGACATGCACAATGGGAGCATGATAAGCCCCATAGCGAAACATAAACCTTTTTTCATCAGTTGTAATTTTATGGCTCTTTTATGCCTGTTAACAAGTTGTGTATTTGTTTTTTTTCGTTTACAAAAATAGTAATTTTATGTAATTATTACAAAGAAAAATATGAAAAATATTTATATTTTATCGTCGAAATTTTATTTTTAATATATTTTTTGTAATTTTTAGTATGAATATATTTATTAATCAAGTTGTTTTGCTTACAATATGGTAGTTATGGCTGGTTATTTAATTCTAAATGTCGCTATTAATGCCCGAATGATATACTAATGTCTTAAAATGCCAGTTTATGGTATGTTTAGGGCTATTGTAATATACAAAACTATGCATTGAGGCTAAGTTTTTTGTGACAGTGTTTATTCTTTTGATATTGTAAATATTCTTTCAGATATAAAATATTCCGGCTGATGATTGGTTCTGCCTAACTTCAGGCATCTTCAGCTTCAGACATGTTGTGTTGGGATGTTCAATCTGCTATGCCTAAATGTTTGCGGTGTTCTGTTGCGTTGTGTAATTGTGTGAATGAATGTAGAAGTGTTGGGACGCAAAAAAGGAGTTATCTGAGTAACTCCTTCTTGCGCTTCAAGATGGGCTTGAACCAACGACCCCCTGATTAACAGTCAGGTGCTCTAACCAACTGAGCTATTGAAGCATGTAATGCATTTCCTTTCAAATGCGATGCAAAGGTAAGAAGATTTTTTGAAACTTCCAAACTTTTTGGGCAAAAAATTGAATTTTAGACTAAAATAAAATAATTTTTCTGCTAAAAGTGGTGTTTTCACCATATAAACGTGTACCTTTGCATAAATCCATACGGGCGCGCGTATATGTGTCATGTGCGGTTGTTTCTTAGCGCAGCCTGCGTGCTTTCACGGCATACTTCTGCCTGTTGTCGCCGTTATGCGCCGTTTGGTGTGGCCTTGTCTGCTTTTTAGTGCAGATTGCTACGGCCTTATATATAAATAGGTGTACGCCTCAAAGGGCAGAGATGTGCGCCGTAGCTCAATGAGATGATGCCCGGCAACAGAAACAGAAAATAATAACAAGAAGAGATGAAGATAAAACTATTTCAGCTGATGGCGCTGCTTATGCTGCCTTTCATGACGGTGTCGGCCCAGGACAGCAAGAGCCACAACTTCGACGTGGCAAAGAATCTGCAGGTGTTCAACGAGATATACAGCTATCTTGACCTGATGTATGTAGACACGCTCAATGCCGACGAGGTGGTGGGCACGGCCATCAACTCGATGCTGCGCTCGCTCGACCCCTACACTGTGTATTATCCCGAGAATAAGGTTAACGACCTGAAGACCATGATAACAGGCCGATATGTGGGCATAGGAGCCGTGATACGCTACAACCAGAAGCTGAAGCGTGTTGTTATCGACGAGCCTTATGCAGGCAACCCGGCTGCCGAGGTGGGCCTGAAGAAGGGCGACATCATCCTTAGCATCGACGACTCTACGATGACCGACAAGGACGTCAGCTATGTAAGCTCGCATCTGCGCGGCGACGCCGGGACAACGTTCGTGCTGAAGGTTAAGCGTCCCAGCACGGGCAAGAACATGGAGTTCAGAATAACACGCCGTTCTGTCAACATGCCTTCAATAACATATTACGGCCTTCGTCCCGACAGCATAGGCTATCTTAACCTCAACAGCTTTACAGAGGACTGCTCAAAGGACGTGCGCAAGGCGTTCATAGAGATGAAGAAGCAGGGCATGAAGGGCCTCGTGCTCGACCTGCGCGGCAATGGCGGCGGCTCTCTCTCTGAGGCAGTCAACATTGTCAACATGTTTGTGCCGAAGGACATCACGCTGGTTAAGACGCGCGGCAAGCTGAAGCGCGCCAACTATGACTATAAGACTACCGTCGAGCCTATCGACACGGTTATGCCTGTGGTGGTGCTCGTAAACAGTGAGACAGCCAGCGCCAGCGAGATTACCAGCGGAAGTCTGCAAGACCTCGACCGCGCCGTGATTATGGGTACACGCACCTACGGCAAGGGACTGGTGCAGCTGCCTGTAGACATATCGTACAACGGACAGCTGAAACTTACCACAAGCAAATACTACATTCCGAGCGGACGCTGCATCCAGGCCATCAACTATAAGCATGCGCGCGGCGGATACACCGAGCACATACCCGACAGCCTGACCAAGGTGTTCTATACGGCTGACGGACGCGAGGTGCGCGACGGCGGCGGCATTAAGCCTGACATAGAGGTGCGTCCCGACTCGCTGCCCAACATCGCCTACTATCTCACCGTGAGCGGACTCGACTCTACTGAGGTGCTGCTCGACTATGAGGTCGACTACATCGCTTCTCACCCGACGATAGCCAAGCCTTCAGAGTTTGAACTGTCTGACGCCGACTATGAAGACTTCAAGCAGAGAGTGATAAAGAGCGGATTCACATACGACCCCGAGAGCGAGAAACTGCTCAAGTCGCTGAAGAAAGTTGTTGAGTTTGAGGGCTATTACGACGATGCCAAGACCGAGTTTGAAAATCTGGAAAAGAAGCTGAAGCACAACATAGCCAAGGACCTCGACTATCACAAGGATGTGCTAAAGCAGATAATATCCAACGACGTCGTTGCTGCCTACTATTATCAGGCTGGAAGCATGGAGAACAGTCTGCGCTACGACAAGCAGATGAAGGAGGCATGCCGCCTGCTCAACAGTCCTGACGAATATAAGGCTATATTGAAAGGTACAGTTAAGAAAAAATAAATTGAGAGAATATATTTTTCCGGGAGAGGTGAAAGCCATGAGGCTTTTGCCTCTCCCCTTTTTTATGGGATATTCTTTTTGGGAGTTCTTTTTTAGGAGTTAAAGTAGTTAAAGGAGTTATCGCCAACAAGTTGGCTAGTAGTTAAAGTCAATAGCCTTGTGGATTCTTATCACCACTCTGCATTTTAATTTTTAATTTTTCATTGCGCGCAGCGCCTGCTTTTCGTTCTTCACTTTCATTTTTATATATTCAGACGGCGCGTGGCCATACATCTTTTTGAATGCCTGCGAGAAGTGCGACCTGTTCTTAAATCCTGCCGTATATCCCGCTTCCTGTGCCGTCAGTCCGTTTTTAATCATGAGTTCCTTGGCTCTTTCAAGCCTGTGCTCCGTAATCCAGCGCTGAGGCGACAGCGTGCTTATTTTGGCAAAGTCGCGCTTAAACGTGGCGAGACTTCTCCCGGTGTATGACGCAAACTCTTCGAGCGTCAGGTCCTCGGTGAAGTTGTGCTCCATGAAGTCGAGCAGGTCAATCTTCCATACCTCGTTAAAGTCGAACAGTGTGGGATAAAACCGCTGGTCGATGTTCAGCAGGCACATTATGGCTTCGTCCACTTTCAGCCGCAGCCATTCGTCCGATGGCGTCTCGCCGCTGTCGGTGTAGGGCATGAACGAGCCGAACAGACTTTTCAGTCCCGTGGTCTGCGGCAGTATGTTCACCGTCTGTCCTATGGGGCTTATGCCCCTCATCTTTCTGCATATTGTCGCTATGCGGTTATAATATTCCTTCAGGTAGCGGCGTGGCAGCGTGAAGTTTATTCCCCGATAGGGCGTTCCGTCGAGCGGCACCTTCGTGACGTTTACCGAGCAGTCGCGGCGCACAAACACAAAGTTGTCGGCCGTAATCTCGTCGGTGCTGTCCCTTCCCTCGATAATCAGTTTGCCCGAGCGCACAAATATTATCGAGTGCGCCGGCATTCTGTGTTCCATGTGCATGTCGTGTTTTATGCTGCAGCTCAACAGAATGTCACCATAGTTTACCAAATTGTCCATAAGTCCGTTCATGCTGCAAATATAACACTCCTTTTTCATTATTCCTTCTTCATCTTGCTGAATATTTCGTCCATGGCTTCAGCGTTCATGGGCGTCATGTCCACGAGGTCGAGCGATTTCACCATGTGCAGCGTGCCCTGCTTGTAGGTGTTAAAGTGGGCAGTGGTTATGTGGTGTCTGTATGCGTCCATGTCGGCATAGATTTCAAGAATGCGCACCTGGCACGAGTCTCTCTGCTGTATCATCGGGAATATGGCTATCACGCCCGGCTCCTCTCTCACCGACGTTGCCCCCACGTTCATGGCGGCGGTTATGTATTCGTTGAAGTATTCGGGATAAATCTCTATTTCAGATATGCGCACCAGCATGCCTTTGCTGTTGTTGCCTTTTTCAGGCATAGCGCTGTTGTCTGCCTCAGTGCTGCCGGCATCGGCGATGTTAAATAGCCGTGCGGCGTTTTTCCACATAAACATATCCCTGTATTCCGACAGCGTTTTATCGGCTTTAAGCTCCTTGTCGAGCCTGCGCAGGTTGGCGGTCAGCACCTCTGCCGGCTGATACGGATAGTCGGAGCCGTAGAGAATATGCCCCGGCGATGTTATTGTCAGCAAACTGCGTATCACCTCTGCCGACGGTGCCCCGGCAAGGTCGTAGTAGAGCTGCGACAGACAGCCTTTAATGTCAATATCACCTATATATCCTCCGGCCTTAAGTG